>NZ_JBHTVZ010000006.1:0-62385 GCF_042792715.1 Isoptericola sp. NPDC056618
CACCTCGGGCCCGCCGAGGCCCGAGGTGTCGACCGCCTGTCCGGCGTCTGGGCGGAAAAGCCGTGCGGCCACCGCGGGGCGCTTCGTAGGGTCGCGGGCATGTCGATCTTCATGGTGATCCGCCGTGCGCGCGTCCGGGCAGGCGCGCGCGTCACGACGCGACTGGGGATGGCACCCGCTCCGCGCTGACTGGGCCGCCCGCGTCGTCGAGCAGGCGCCCGTGCGACCGGGCGACCTCGTGCTCGACCTGGGCGCCGGGGACGGCGCGCTGACCCGCCCGCTGCTCGATGCGGGCGCACGCGTGCTGGCGGTCGAGCTGCACCCCGGCCGCGCTGCTGCCCTGCGCCGCCGGTTCGCCGACGCCCCGGTGACGGTCGTGACGCACGACCTCGCCGACCTGCGCCTGCCGCGCCGTCCGTTCCGCGTCGTGTCGAGCCCGCCGTACCAGCTGTCCACGGGGCTGCTCCGCGCCCTGCTCGGGACCGACCGGCTGCTCTCGGCCGACCTCGTGCTGCAGCGCGCCGCAGCGCGGAGGCTCGCCGACGCCCCGCCGGGCGCGCGCCACGCGCGCCGGTTCGTGCTCGACGTCGGCGCGCCCGTGCCGCGGCGCGCGTTCCGACCCCCGCCGCGGGTGGACTCCGCCGTCCTGCGCGTCCGCCGTCGCTGATCGGGGACGACCTCGGCAGGAGCTGTACTACCTCGCGGGATCCGGTACTACCTCGGCGGGCGGGGCTGGGGCAGGATCGGGTCATGGTGACCCTCGGCTGCATCCTCGCGCCCTACGGCAACCCGCCCTCGCGGTTCGTCCCGTTCGCCCGCACCGCCGAGGCCGCCGGCCTCGACGAGGTGTGGCTGTGGGAGGACTGCTTCCTCGAGTCCGGCCCGTCCGCGGCCGCGGCGATGCTGAGCGCCACCGAGCACCTGCGCGTCGGGATCGGCGTGATGCCGCTGCCGCTGCGCAACGTGGCACTCACGGCGATGGAGACGGCGACGCTCGACGGCGTGTTCCCCGGCCGGTTCGTGCCGGGCGTCGGGCACGGCGTGCAGGACTGGATGGGCCAGGTCGGGGCGCGCGTCGCGTCGCCGCTGACGCTCATGCGGGAGCAGGTCACCGCCCTGCGCGCGCTGCTCGCCGGGGAGCGCGTCACGACGTCCGGCCGCTATGTGACGCTCGACGACGTCGCGCTCGACTGGCCGCCCGCCGTCGCCCCCCTCGTCGTCGCGGCGGCGAAGGGGCCGAAGACCCTGCGGCTGGTGGGCGAGGTCGCCCAGGGAGTGGTCATCGACGGCGACTCGGGCGTCTCCGGGGCCCGTCGGGCGGTCGCGCTCGTGGACGAGGGGCGCGCTGCCGCCGGCCTGCCGCCGGTCGCCGGGTCAGCGCCCGAGGGCGAGCACCCGTTCCGGACGGTCGCGTTCGCCCAGGTCGCCACCGGGGACGGCGCGGCCGACCGGCTGCGCCGGTCCCTCGCCCGGTGGGACGTCGACGCGACGTCCGACGACGTGCTCGCCGACCACGCCAGCTGGGGGTCCGCGGAGGAGGTCGCCGACGGGCTGCGCCGCTACGTCGCGCTCGGCGCCACGACCGTCGTCGCGCAGCCGACCCTGGACGAGCCGGACCTCGACGGCTTCGCGGCGTTCCTCGGCGAGGAGGTCGCGCCCCTGCTGCGGTAGGCGTCAGCCCGCGGTGCGCGGGATCGTCCGCGTCCACCGCCGCTCGAAGACGACCTCGTCGCCGTCGCGCGCCACCACCTCGTTCTCGGTGCGGAAGGCGTGCTCGTCGCAGGTGATCTCCGACCGGGTGACGACGCTCGCGTCCCAGCCGTCGGTCATCCCCGCGGGCAGCGGGCCGCCGGCGCCGCGACGCAGCCGCACGGTCCAGTCCGAGCGGGTCCGCGCGCTCGTGGCGTCCCGGCCGATCCAGTACCGCTCGAGGGCGTCCTCGGTGAACTCGAGCCCGTCGGGGTAGGTGCGGGTGCCGCCGTAGCGCGGGTCGACCTCGAGCAGCCACCGGCCCTCCGCGACGTCGCGCACCACCCGGCGCTCCGGGCGGGCCTCGTCCGCCTCGCCGAAGACGACGCCGAGCGGCGGCGCCTGCTCGGGCTCCTCGAAGACGACGGGCGGGTGCGACGACGCGCGGTCGTGCACGGGCAGCTCCAGCGCGCCGTCGCCGACCGCGACGGCGAGCACGGCGTCCCCCGGCTGCGGCCAGACCCACGGCCAGTAGGCGGAGGACACCGCCAGGCGGAGCCGGTGGCCGGGCGCCAGCGCGTAGCCGGTCCCGGTGAGCTCGAACGTCACCTCCTCGGTGGCGCCCGGCGTCCACGGCACGGCCCGGTCGCGGCCGTGCCGGGCGGACAGGTTGAGCACGCCGCGCGTGACCAGCGTCGACGCGCCGTCCGGCCCGACGTCGCACAGCCGCGCCACGACCTGCCCCTTCTCCCCCGAGCACGTGAGCCGCAGCCGCACGCGCGCCCGGCCGAGGATCTCCAGCGGGGCGGTCAGCGGGTCGGAGTCGAAACAGAGGGACCGCCCGTCCTCCTCCCGCTGGTCGGGCGGCAGGTCGGCGTCGTTGCCGAACGGGAAGAACCGGCCGGCGTCCACGCCCGTGTGCGACGGCGAGTCCACCAGCCACGACGTCGGGACGGGGTGCCCGTCGGCGAGCGCCCCGACCGTCGGCGCCGTCGTCCGCAGGCCGCCCTCGGGAGGGTCGTCGGCGCCCGCGGCCACGAGCGGCAGCTCGCGGGCGAGCACGTGCGGCGACGGCCACGTCGGCTCGCCCACCCACCGGCCGGGCAGCTCGTCGTAGACGGTGGCGGGCGGCACGGACTCGCTGATCCACGCGCGCAGCGGCGGGTCGTCGAGGACGCCGCGGTCGGCGCCCTTGAGCCAGTGGTCCCACCAGCGCAGCGTCTCCTGCAGAAAGCCGATGGCCGGCCCGGGCGGCAGGCCGCGGTCGGGGTACTGGTGCGACCACGGGCCGAGGATGCCGCGCACCGGGGCGCGCAGGGCGCCGTCGTCGCCCGCCGCGGCGAGCCGGAGCACCGTGTCGCGGTAGGGGTCGTTCCAGCCGCCGACGGCGAGGACCGCGGCCGAGATCGTCGAGTAGTCCTCGATGACGCTGCCGTGCCGCCAGTAGTCGTCGCGGGTCTGGTGGTCCAGCCAGGTGTGGACGAACGGCTCCGTGCGCTCGAGCCGCTCGAGCCACTGCGCGCGCCAGCCCTCCCCCACGTACGCCGGGTCCGGCGGGCGCGAGCAGAACGCGAGCATCGTGGCAGCCCACGCGTGCATGTCGACGGCCAGCACGGAGCCGCCCGTGTAGTGCACGTCGTTGTCGTAGCGGTCGTCGGTGGAGCACACCGTGACGATCGCCTTGAGCGGCTCGGGGGCGAGCGCCGCGATCTGGAGCGAGTTGAAGCCGCCCCACGAGATGCCGAACATGCCGACCGCGCCGTCGCACCAGTCCTGCGCCGCCAGCCACTCCACGACGGCCACCCCGTCGGCGAGCTCCGTGGGCGAGTACTCGTCGTCCTGGAAGCCGTCGGAGTTGCCGCTGCCACGGATGTCCACCCGCACCGACGCGTAGCCGTGCCCGGCGTAGTACGGGTGGCGCTGGGCGTCGCGGGGGGCGGTCCAGTCGGACAGCCGGTAGGGCAGGTACTCCAGGATCGCCGGGACGGGCGTGGGGTCGACGGGCCGCCAGACGCGGGCCGCGAGGCGCGTGCCGTCCGCCAGGGGGATCCAGTGGTCCTCGACGCGGGTCTCGTGGGGCAGGTCGGTGACGTATCGCATGGTGTCCTCCGGGAGGTCGCGCGGGCTCAGTGGACGGGGTGCATGGTGCGCTTCATCCATGGCGACAGGGCGAGGACGACGACGGCGACGATCACGGGCACGGCGCCGTTGACGGCGAAGTAGACCCCGTCGGGGACCTCGCCGTAGAAGCGGACCGTCTGGGCCTGGATGCCGTTGGCCAGCGCGATGGACAGGAACCACACCGCCATCGACTGGCTGGAGAACGCGAGCGGGGCGAGCTTCGTCGTGGCGGACAGGCCGGTGGTCTGCAGCAGCACGTCGCCCAGGCCGAGCAGCAGCAGCGAGACGAGCATCCACCAGACGGCGATCCGCCAGTCGCCGGACTGCCCGCTCACGGCGGGGACGAGGACCAGGTAGGACAGGCCGCCGAGCAGGGCGCCGAACGCGACCTTCTTCGAGGCGTGCGGCTGCCGCGGCCCGAGCCAGGTCCACAGCGCGGCGACGAGCGGGGCGACCAGCACCTCCGCCGCGCCGAGGTAGGAGCTGAACCACGACGAGGGCACGTCCCACCCGAAGATCGTGCGGTCCACGTGGTCCTCGGCGAGCAGGATGAGCACCGAGTACGCCTGGAAGAGCACGAAGTTGAACGCGACCGACGCGATCCACAGCACGAGGAACGGGCGCAGCCGCCCACGCTCCTCGCCCGTCACGCGGGGGCTGCGGAACATCACCGTGAAGTAGACGATCGGCGCGACCATCGCGATCACGGTGAGGGCGTCGACGACGCCGTCCACGCTGAGCCGTCCGACGAGGGCGAGGACGACCAGGACGACGACGACGGCGGCCGCCGAGCCGCCGAGGATCCAGCGCGTGCGGCGCGCGACGTCGGGCGGCAGCGCCGCCTCGGCCCCGCGGCCGTAGCCGGGGATGCCGCGCCGGCCCACGACGTACTGGACCAGTCCCGCCGTCATGCCGATCGCGGCGGCGGAGAAGCCCCAGTGCCAGCCGACCTCCGCGCCCAGCCACCCGGTGACCAGCGGGCCGAAGAACGCCCCCACGTTGATGCCCATGTAGTAGAGCGCGAACCCGGCGTCGCGCCGCTCGTCGTCGGTCCGGTAGAGCTTGCCGACGAGCGTCGACACGTTGGGCTTGAGCAGCCCGGTGCCGAGGCTGATGAGCACCAGGCCGACCCACGTGGAGAACTCCGCCGGGATCGCCATCGTGTAGTGGCCCGCGGCGATGAGGATGCCGCCCCACAGCACGCTCCGGTAGGAGCCGAGGATCCGGTCCGCGATCCAGCCGCCGCCCACGGACACCAGATAGACCATCGTGCCGTAGCCGGCCGCGATCGACGCCGCGTTGCCGGGCTCCATCGCGAGGCCGTCGTCGGCGACCGACGCGGTGAAGTACAGGACGAGGATGGCCTGCATCCCGAGGAACGAGAACCGCTCCCAGACCTCGAGGCTGAACAGCGTGGCCAGTCCGCGCGGGTGGCCGAAGAACGACCTGTCGTGCGGCTCGCGCTCGGGTCTCGGTTCGACGGCGGCGGCGTCCTCGGTGGTCACAGGCTCTCCAGGGTTCGGGGACAGGTCCGGCCGCGAGCCGGCCACGTCACGCCTGGCCCGGGCCGGCCGTCGACCCTACCTGTCGTCCTCCCGCCAGGGTCTCACCGCCCGGCCGGTGGGACCCGTCGAACCGTCACGCCGCCGCGAGCCGGCGCCGCAGCCCGTCGCGGACGTCCGGCCACTCGTCGTCGACGATCGAGAAGTACGCGGTGTCCCCCACCGTGCCGTCGGCGGCGACGCGGTGCTTGCGCAGCACGCCCTCGGGCTTCGCGCCGAGGCGCTGGATGGCCGCGCACGAGCGCATGTTGCGCGAGTCGGCGCGCAGCGCGACGCGGCGCATCCCCCACTCCTCGAACGCGTGCCGCAGCAGCAGGAGCTTGCACGCGGGGTTGGTCGTGCCGCCCCACCAGTCGCGCCCGTAGAAGGTGGTGCCGATCTCCACGCGGCGCGGCCCGGGGGCCAGCTCGTAGAAGCGCGTGGACCCGCGGACCGCGCCGTCGTCGCCCACGACGGCGAACGCCATCGTGCCGGGCGTGGCGACCCCGGCGTCGATCCACGCCTCGAGGTCCGCGACGGTCGTCGGGACGGGCGAGGTCATGCCGAACCAGAGGTCGGCGTCGACGAGGGGGAGCAGCGCCGCGGCGTGCTGCGGGCCGAGGGGCTCCAGGCGCACGCCGTGGCCGGCGAGGACGAGGTCGTGGGTCACCGCCCCATCCTCGCCGACCATGCACCTGGGCACGTTCTCGCGCCGCATTGCGAGCACATCCGCATGCTCGGCGCAGGATGGGGGTCATGGACGACGCCCTGCACGAGATGACCGCCGCCCGGCTGCGCGACCTGCTGCGCGCGGGCGAGCTCACGCCGACCGAGGTGGCCGACCACTTCCTGGCCCGGATCGAGCGCGCCAACCACGCGCTGGGGGCCTTCGTCAGCGTCACCCCCGGGGCGGCGCGCGAGCGGGCGGCGCGCCTCGAGCGCGACGGCGCGGAGGCCCGGGGCGTGCTGTGGGGGCTGCCCGGCGGGGACAAGGACCTGTGGCTGCGGGCCGGCGTGCCCGCCGGGTTCGGCTCCCGCGCCTTCGCCGGCGACGACGCCGTGGTGGCGCCGGTGAGCGACGAGATCGTCGAGGTCCTCGACGCCGCGGGCATGGTGAGCCTCGGCCGCACGACGGCGCCCGAGCTCGGATTCCCCGCGTACACGGAGCCGCTGGCCGGGCCGGTGGCGCGCAACCCGTGGGACCCGTCGCTCGGGGCGGGCGGGTCGAGCGGGGGCGCCGCCGCCGCCGTCGCCGCGGGCCTGCTGCCGTGCGCGCCCGGGTCGGACGGCGGCGGCTCGGTGCGCATCCCCGCCGCGGCGTGCGGGGTGGTCGGGCTCAAGCCGAGCCGCGGCCTCGTCCCCGCGGGGTCGGGGCAGGAGTCGCTCGGCGGTCTGGTCGTGGACGGGCCCCTCGCCCGCACCACCGAGGACACCGCGCTGCTGCTCGAGGGGATGCTCACCCGGACGCCCGACGGGCGGGTGGCGCACCCGCTGACGCTGCGCGCACCGTCGGCCCGCGCCGGGGAGTACCTGGCCGCGGCCCGCCGCGGCGAGGTGGCGGGAGAGGGCGGCGAGGACGTGCGGGGCCGCTTCCGGATCGGCGTCACGACCGACTCCGCCTGGGACGACTTCTACGCCATCACGACGTCGGACGACGCGCGCGCCGCGCTCGACACCGGCGTGGCGACGCTCACCGGGCTCGGGCACGAGGTGGACGGCCTGTCCCTCGAGCCCGACCCGACGTACGGCCCGGCCTTCCGCACCCTGTGGATGGCGGGCGCGTCCGCGGTGCCGCTCGACGACCCCGCCCGACTCGACCGCCTCGAGCCGCTCACCCGATGGCTCATCGGCCGTGGCCGCCAGGTGCCCGCGCGCGAGCTCGCGGAGGCGCTGCGCGCCCTGACCGCCTTCGAGCGCCGGCTGGTCGCGCAGGTGTCGCGGTTCGACGCCGTCGTCACCCCCGCCCTCGCGATGACGCCCCGCCCGCTCGGCTGGTTCGACCCCGAGGACCCGGAGCGCAACTTCGAGCAGCAGTGCCAGTACACGCCGTGGACGTCGATGCTCAACGTGGCCGGCCTGCCCGCGATCACCGTGCCCACGCGGTGGACCGACGACGGGCTGCCGATGGGCGTGCAGCTGATCGGGCGGCCGGGCGGGGAGACGACGCTCCTCGCCCTCGCCGCCCAGCTCGAGGACCGGCTGCGCTGGGCGGACCGGCACCCGCCGGCCTGGTGATCAGGCGGGGATCCTCTCCGCCGCCGCGCCGTCGAGCGGCGGGTAGCTCTCGCCACCCACCCGCTCCGCCGCCGCGATGTACCCGGCCAGGGCCGAGCGCGAGCGGGCGAGCCTCGCCATCTGGTCCTCCAGGCGCCGCAGGCGGGAGCGCATCGCGGTCAGGAGCTCGACACAGCCGGGCAGCTGCGGCTCCTCGCCGACCGCGCACGGCAGGACGTAGGCGATGTCCTCGGACGACAGGCCGGCGTCGAGCAGGTGCCGGATCTGCCGCACCCGCAGCACGGCCCCCTCGTCGAACTCGCGGTAGCCGTTCGAGCGCCGGGCGACCTCCAGCAGGCCCTGGGCCTCGTAGTAGCGCAGCTGGTGCGTCCGCACGCCCGTGCGGCGGCTCAGCTCCCCGATCCGCATCCCGCTCCCCCTTGACCTTCACACCGGTATGAACGTCGACGATGCTGCCATGGTCACCAGAACCCACAAGCCGTCGCCCCCCGCCCCCGTCTCCGTCGTCGGTCTCGGCCTCATGGGTCGCGCGCTCGCCGGCGCGTTCCTCCGGGCCGGGCACCCCACCACCGTGTGGAACCGCACCGCCGCCAAGGCCGACGCCCTGGTGGCGGACGGCGCGCGCCTGGCGCCCTCGGCGGCCGCGGCGGTGCGTCCCGGCGCCCTGACGATCGTCTGCCTCACCGACGACGCCGCCGTGCGCGAGCTGATCGGCCAGGACGGCGTCGACGTCACCGGCGCCCCGCTGGTCAACCTCACGTCCAGCAGCTCCTCGCAGGCCAGGGAGACCGCCCGGTGGGCCGCCCGACGCGGAGCGCGATACCTCGACGGCGCGATCATGGCCGTGCCCTCCGCGATCGGGACGGCGGACGCGGTCGTCCTGCACAGCGGGCCCCGGGCGGACTTCGACGCGCACGCGGCCACGCTCGCGGCGCTCGGCACCGTCACCCACCTCGGCGAGGACCCCGGGCTGGCATCCCTCTACGACGCGGCCGGCCTCACGATGATGTGGAGCGTCCTCGACGCGTGGCTGCACGGCACCGCCATGCTCCGCACGGCCGGGGTGGACGCCGCCGCCTTCGCGCCGTTCGCCCGGCAGATCGCGGAGGGCGTGGCCGGTTGGCTGCCCGGCTACGCGGAGCAGGTCGACAGCGGCAGCTTCCCGGCCGAGGCCTCCGCCCTCGAGACGGACGTGCGCGCGATGGCGCACCTCGTCGAGGAGAGCGAGGCGCTGGGCGTGAGCACCGAGCTGCCGAGACTGCTCAAGGCCGTGGCGGACCGTGGCGTCGCCGCGGGCCACGGTCACGAGCAGTACCCGGTGCTGATCGAGGAGTTCGGCCGCCCGGCGCCCTGACCTGCCGGCCGCCACCCGGAGGACCCACGACCTGAGACGTCGGCGTGCGAGCCGGCGGGCACGCGCCTACGGTCGGTCTTCGAGGTCGTTCGTATGACGGAAGGAGCCCCGATGGGACTGGGAGACAAGGCCAAGCACCTCGCGGAAGAGGCCGAAGGCAAGGTCAAGGAAGCCACGGGCAAGCTCACCGGCGACGAGAGCAAGGAGGCCGAGGGCAAGGCCCAGCAGGCCAGCGCGAACCTCAAGCAGGCGGGCGACGACACCAAGGACGCGTTCAAGAAGTGACCCGCTGACACGACGGGGCGCCACCGCACAGTGGCGCCCCGTCGTCATGCCCCGCTGGGGCGGGACCGACTGCTCAGAGGTCGTCGGGCAGGCAGCCGAAGGCTTCGTCGGCGCCCAGCGCGGCGGTGGCGAGCAGCCCCTCGAGGCCGGAGCCGTCGGGCACGGGGCGGGGATCGTCGACGACGACCCACAGCCCGTCCACGACGTCGTACCGCGCCTGCGGCCCCTCGGTCACGAGCGAGCGGACGGCCGCGACGAGCCGCTCGACCTCCTCGCCCGCCGTCCCGAGGCCCACCGACGCGCGCACGGCGCCGGCGTCGAACCCGAGGCGGCCGAGCAGGGGGTGGGCGCAGAACCGCCCGTCGCGCACGCCGATGCCGTGCTCGGCGGACAGGTACGCGGCGACGAGGCCCGGGTCGTACCCGGTGACGGTGAACGTGACGACCCCCACCGGGTCGACGGCGTCGTCCCACACGTGCACGACCTCGACGCGCTCGACCTCGCCCAGCCCGTCCACGAGCCGGCGCCGCAGGGCGTCCTCGTGCTCGCCGGCGACCCACGGATCGAGGGCGGCGAGCTCGTCGCACGCGGCCGCGAGCGCCACCGCGCCCACGACGTTGGGCGAGCCCGCCTCGTGCCGGGCGGGGCCCTCGTGCCACTCGGTGGTGGTGGTGCGCACCCGGCGCACGGCCCCGCCGCCGGCGAGGTACGGGGTGCCGGCGTCGAGCCAGTCGCGCCGTCCGACCAGGGCGCCCGCCCCGAAGGGCGCGTACGTCTTGTGGCCCGAGAAGGCGACGTAGTCGACGCCCGTCCCCGCGAGCGAGAAGCGGCGGTGCGGCACCAGCTGGGCACCGTCGAGCACGACGCGCGCGCCCGCTCCGTGCGCCGCGGCGACGACGTCGGCCACGGGCAGCGCCTCGCCGGTCACGTTCGACGCGCCGGTGAGCGCCAGCAGGGCGTAGGGACGGCCCGCCGCGGCGGCGGAGCTCAGCTCCTCCTCGATCTCCGCGAGGGTGGCCGACACGGACGGCCCGCCGGTGACGACGGTCGCGTCGGTGACGCGCTGCCAGGGCAGAAGGTTGGCGTGGTGCTCGATGTCGAGCACGAGGACGCGGCCCGGCTCGCCGGTGGCCGGGTCGGCGGGCACGCAGCCCGCGAGCAGGTTGAGCGAGTCCGTCGTGTTGCGGGTGACGATCGTGAGGTCGTCCTCGCGGGCGCCGACGAACGCGCCGATCGTGCGGCGCGCCGTCTCGTACAGGGCGGTCGAGACCTGGGACAGGTAACCGGCGCCGCGGTGCACGCTGGCGTACAGCGGCAGCACGCGCGCGACCCGGTCCGCCACGGCCTGCAGGGCGGGCGCCGATGCCGCGACGTCGAGGTTGGCGTACGGCACCTGGCGGCCGTCGACGAGCGGCACGAGCGTGTCGCCGCCGACGACGGGCAGCACGGGGGCGACGTCGTGCACGGCGGCGGCGCGCGTGGCGGGCACCGCAGGCGCAGTGGTGAGCGTGGTCATGCGTGGTCCTCCTCGGTCGTGCCGGGGAGGTGGCTCCCCGCGCTTGCCCGTACGCCGGACGGCGCGGGGCCAGGTCGTCACCCGGGGCACCCCGCCGCGAGAGGAGGGTTGCCGGCCAGCGAGCCGGGGCTTCGCGCTGGCGCTCTTGACCTGCCGCCCATCGTGCGTGCGCAGCACCCCACGGTCAAGCGGAGCCCCGGCCCTTCTCACGATGCGGGCGCGTGGGACGCCGGCCGCGCGCCCCCTGGCACCGTCCTGCCCTCCGGCGCGCCCCCGCAGGCCCACGTCGGCGAGGGCGGCCGACCCGACGCGGGCGGACCGCGGGTCAGATGCCGGGGCCGTCGCGCCAGCCGAGCACGTTGTCCGCGCCCTGGGGGAAGGGCGCCTCGTACGGGCGCCCGCCCTCGGGGCGCGGCGGCGGCAGGTCGCGAGGGCGTTCCAGCGGCTCCTCCCGCTCGCGCCGGAACCAGCCCTTGATCGTGGCGAGGATGGCCATGGCGCGCCTCCTGTGGGCGCGGTCATTTCCGGAACCTGACCGTGACTTTACCTTTCACGGAAGGCGGGGCCCACCGGGGACGCGCGACGTTCGCCTCCCGAGACGGGGTGACCAGCAGGCGGACGGCTGTCGTACGATCGCCAGGACCATCCCGAGCGGCCGAGTGACGTGGCACGTCGACGCCGCAGCAACCCGCGGGCCGGTCGCCGGCGACGGCGGCCGTACCGGACGAGGGTGCTACCGCCACGACCGATGGGAGGACTGCGATGAGCACCCAGATCGATCCCCGCCCCGCCGAGGGCTACGCCGGCGACCTCACCCCGCAGCAGGCGTGGGACCTGCTCGCCGGCGACCCGGACGCCGTCCTGGTGGACGTGCGCACCGAGGGCGAGTGGCGCGCCATCGGCGTGCCCGACACCGCGACCGCCGGCAAGGAGCCGCTCTTCGTCGAGTGGGTGCAGGCGGGCGGGCGCCCGAACGCCGGCTTCCTCGCCGAGCTCGCCGCCGCGGGCGTCACCGCGGACCGACCGCTCGTCTTCCTCTGTCGCTCCGGCCAGCGCTCCATCGGGGCGGCGCGGCTCGCGACGTCGTCGGGCCTGGGCCCGGCGTACAACGTGCTCGAGGGCTTCGAGGGCGGTCCCGGTTTCGACGGCGTGCGCGACCGCGAGGGCTGGAAGGTGCGCGGCCTGCCCTGGGGCGCGTACGACGCCGCCGCGACGCAGCAGGCCGCGGAGCAGGCGCGATGAGCGACGCGCAGGTCCCGACCGGCCCGGGCGCCGACCCCACGACCTTCGGCGGCTCGCGCCCGCTGCCCGCCACGGTGCGGCCCGCGACGCTCGCCGTGCGCGGCGGGCACCGTCGCTCGGACTTCCAGGAGATGTCCGAGGGCCTGTTCCTCACCCAGGGGTACACCTACGGCTCGGCAGCGGACGCCGAGGCCGCGTTCGCCGGCGAGCGGTCCCAGTTCCTGTACTCGAGGTACGGCAACCCGACGGTGCACACGTTCGAGGAGCGGCTGCGCCTCATCGAGGGCGCCGAGGCCTGCTACGCCACGGCGTCGGGCATGTCGGCGGTGTTCAACACCCTCGCCGCGCTGGTCTCCAGCGGTTCGCGCATCGTGTCGGCGCGGGCCCTGTTCGGGTCGACGAACGTCATCTACGACGAGATCCTCGCCAAGTGGGGGGTGCGCGTCGACCTGGTCGACGGGCACGTGACCTCCCAGTGGGAGGAGGCCCTCGCCACGCCGGCCGACGTCGTGTTCTTCGAGTCGCCGTCCAACCCCATGCAGGACCTCGTCGACGTGCGGCGGGTGGCGGAGCTCGCGCACGCCGCGGGCGCCGTCGTCGTGGTGGACAACGTGTTCGCGACGCCCGTCCTGCAGAAGCCGCTCGAGCTCGGCGCCGACGTCGTCGTGTACTCGGCCACCAAGCACATCGACGGCCAGGGCCGTGTGCTCGGCGGCGCGATCCTCGGCTCGGAGGAGTTCCTCACCGGGCCGGTGCAGACGTTCGTGCGCAACACCGGCCCGTCGCTGAGCCCGTTCAACGCGTGGGTGCTGCTCAAGGGCCTGGAGACGCTCGACGTGCGCGTGCGCGCCCAGAATGCGGCGGCGCTGGAGGTCGCGACCGCGCTCGAGGAGCTCGACGGCGTGACCGGCGTGCGCTACCCGTTCCTGCCCTCGCACCCGCAGCACGAGCTCGCCAAGGCGCAGCAGTCGGGCGGCGGCACGGTCGTGACGTTCGACCTCGCGGTGCCCGAGGGCACCGAGCCGGCGGAGGCGAAGAAGCGGACGTTCGCGTTCCTCGACGCCCTGCAGGTCGTCGACATCTCCAACAACCTCGGCGACGCGAAGTCGATCATCACGCACCCCGCCACGACGACGCACCGCAAGCTCGGCCCGGAGGGCCGCGCCAAGGTCGGCATCGCCGAGACCACCGTGCGGCTGTCGATCGGTCTCGAGGACCCGCGCGACATCGTCGAGGACGTGGAGCAGGCCCTGCGCGCCTGAGGATCCCAGGAATTCCCTGGGCCGCCCGGGTCGGCCGTGCCTACGGTCGACCCGTGCCCGACGCGATCTTCGCCGACCCCACGCTCGCCCGGCTGTACGACCCGCTCGACCCGGACCGCCGCGACCTCGATCCGTACCTGGCGCTCGCCCGCGAGCTGGGCGCGCGCCAGGTGCTCGACGTCGGCTGCGGGACGGGCACGCTCGCCGTGCTGCTCGCGGCGGAGGGCGTCGACGTCGTCGGCGTCGACCCGGCGGGCGCCTCGCTCGACGTGGCCCGCGGCAAGCCGGGCGCCGGGCGCGTGCGCTGGCTGCACGGAGACGCCACGACGCTGCCGCCGTTGCAGGTGGACCTCGCCACGATGACCGGGAACGTCGCGCAGGTCTTCCTCACCGACGACGACTGGGCGGCGACCCTCCGTGGCGTGCACGCCGCTCTCTTCCCGGGCGGTCGTCTCGTGTTCGAGACCCGCGACCCTGCGCGACGGTTCTGGGAGCGCTGGACCCGCGAGCGTACGCACCGCCGCAGCGACGTGCCGGGGTTCGGCGTCGTCGAGACGTGGACCGACCTGGTCGACGTCTCGTTGCCGCTCGTGAGGTTCCGCGGCACCTTCGTCCTGGCCGACGGACGGGTCCTGCGCTCGGACTCGACCCTCCGGTTCCGGGAGCACGACGAGCTGGCGGCGTCGCTCGAGGAGGCCGGCTACGTCGTCGAGCAGGTGCGCGACGCGCCCGACCGACCCGGGCTGGAGTGGGTCTTCGTCGCCCGGGCGGCCGGGCCCGGATGACGCCGGGCTGACGCGGCCTCAGCGCGCCGTGCGGACGACCATCTTCCCGGTGTTGGCGCCGGCCATCATGTCGAGGAACGCCTGCGGGGCGTTCTCGATGCCGTCGACGACGGTCTCGTCGTAGGCGATCTTCCCGTCCGCGAACCAGCCGGTCATGAGCTCGCGGAACTCGGCGCCGTGGTGGAGGTAGCCGCCCAGCGTGAAGCCCTTGAGCATGAGGCCCCTGGTGATGAGGTTCGCCATGTTGTCCGGGCCGGGCAGGCGATCGGTGGCGTTGTAGCCGGCGATGGCCCCGCACAGCGCGACCCGGCCGCCGTCGTTCATCACGTCGAGCGCTGCGGTGAGGTGGTCGCCGCCGACGTTGTCGAAGAAGACGTCGACGCCGCCCGGCACCAGCGCGGGGAGCTGCTCGCGGACGGGGGCGTCCTTGTAGTCGAGGGCGGCGTCGTAGCCGTACTTCGAGGTGAGCAGCTCGACCTTCTCGGCCGACCCGGCCGACCCGACGACCCGCTCCGCGCCGAGCAGGCGCGCGATCTGGCCGGCCGCGGTGCCGACGGCGCCCGCCGCGCCCGAGACGAACACGGTGTCGCCCGGCTTCATGCCCGCGATCGCGGTGAGGCCGACGTACGCCGTGAGGCCCGTCATGCCGAGGATGCCCAGGTGGAGCGACAGCGGCACGCCCGGCAGCTCGGGCACGACGCGGAAGCCGCGCGCGTCCTCCTGCGCGACGTCGCGCCAGCCGTGCTGGTGCAGCACCACGGCGCCCACAGGGATGTCGTCGGACGCCGACTCGAGGACGCGCCCGATCGCGCCGCCGGTCATGGTCTCCCCCAGCGCGAAGGGCGGGGTGTAGCTCTTCACGTCGTTCATGCGCCCGCGCATGTACGGGTCGACGGAGACGAACTCGTTGGCCACGCGGACCTGGCCCGGCTCGAGGTCGCCGTAGGTGACCTGGACGGTGCGGAAGTCGTCCGGAGCGGGCCACCCGGTGGGGCGGGCGGCGAGCTGGACCTGCGTGCTGACGATGGAGGACATGCGGGTGTGGTGCCTACTTCCGGGGTCGATGATCAGGACGCGAGGCCGACGACGAGCGCGACGACCGCGAGCAGCGGCGCGGCGCCCTGCGTGACGGCGGCGCGGCGCTTGTCGGGCGAGGAGAGGAACAGGACGAGGGCGGCGGCGAGCATGCTGCCGGCGCCTGCCAGCACGAGGGCCGCGCCGGCACCGGTGGTGCCGACCGTGCTCCCGAGTGCGACGAGCACGATGCCGATCGCGGTCACGACGGCGAGGAACAGGTTGTAGAAGCCCTGGTTCAAGGCCAGCTCGCGCGTGGCGGCGGCCTCCTGCTCGGTCGTGCCGAACGTGGCGCGCGCCCGGGGCGTGGTCCACGCGACCGACTCGAGCCAGAAGATGAACACGTGGAGCGCGGCGGCGATCCCGGCCAGGACGAGCCCTGCGACGACCATCGGTTCTCCCTGCTGCCTGCCGGCGCACCCGCCGGCGATTCTGTAACGGTCGGTCCACTGTATATACTGCAACGAGCGTTACACAACTGGAGGCACGATGGGCAGGGCGCAGGGGTTCGAGACCGAGCTGGCGGTCCGGGCGGCGCGCGAGGTGTTCTGGCGCGACGGGTACGCGGAAGCGTCCGTCCCCGCGCTCGAACGCGCCACCGGCCTGAACCGGTCGAGCATCTACCACGCCTTCGGCTCCAAGCGCGGCCTCTTCGACGCCGCCGTGCAGAGCTACCTGGACGAGGTCGTGCGGCCGCGCCTGCGCCCGCTCGTGGCCGACGACGTCGCCCCCGACGCGCTCGTCGAGTACCTCACCGGCCTGCGCGCGGCGCTCGCCCGCGCGGACGAGGTCCAGGGCACCTCGGGCTGCCTGCTCGTCAACACGTCGGGCTCCCCCATCGCGGCCGACGACGCCGTGCGCCGCACCGTCGCCGACTACCGCGCCGAGCTGCGCGCCGCCCTCCGGCGCGGGGTGGTCGCGCGGCGACCGGACGCGTCACCGGCCGACGCCGACCGGCTCGCCGACGTCTGCACGGCCCTCGTCATCAGCGCCTTCACCCTGGTGCGCGTGGACCCGCCGAGCGCGCTGCACTGCCTGGACACCGCCGTCGACGTGCTCGAGCACTGACGCCGCCCCCGACCGCCCGGCATGTCGACGGGTGGTACGTCGCGGCAGCCGGGAATCGCCGACCCGGCGGTCAGGTGCCCGGGACCACGAGCCCGGTGTCGTACGCCCACACCACGAGCTGCACGCGGTCGCGCGCACCCGTCTTGGTCATGATCCGGCTCAGGTGCGACTTCACCGTGCTCGCCTCGAGGAACAGCGCCGCGGCGATCTCCGCGTTGGACGACCCCCGGCACAGCAGCGCGACGATCTCCTGCTCGCGCGCGGTGAGCAGCCCGGTCGCGGCCGGGTCGGGCACGACGGGGCCGCGGCGCCGTGCGAACTCGTCGATGACGCGCCGCGTGAGGGTCTGGTCCACGAGCCCGTCCCCGGCGGCCACCCGGCGCACGGCGTCGACGAGCACCTCGGGCTCGGCGTCCTTGAGCAGGAAGCCGGACGCGCCGGCCTCCAGCGCGCCGAACACGTAGTCGTCGAGGTCGAAGGTGCTGACCACGAGCACGGGCACCGGGTCGACGACGCCCGGCCCGGCGAGCTCGCGCGTCGCGGTGATGCCGTCGCCGCCGGGCATGCGCACGTCCATGCACACGACGTCGGGCCGCTCGCGGCGGGCGACGCGGACGGCGTCGGCGCCGTTCGACGCCTCCCCCACGACCTCGAGGCCCTCGCTCTGCAGGATCACGGTGAACCCGGCGCGCACCACCGCCTGGTCGTCCACGAGCACGACCCGCGTCATCGGGCGCCCTGCCCGGCACGCACCGACCGACCCTCGGCGCCTGCGGGGCGTGGCACGACGAGGCGCACCAGCCAGCCGCCGCCGGACGTGCGGCGCGCGGTGAGCCGGCCGCCCACGAGCTCCGCGCGCTCGGTCATGCCGATGACGCCGTGCCCCGGGCCCGCCTCCTGCGGCGGCGCTATCGACGCCGACCGGTCGGCGGGGCCGTTGCGCACGGTGACCGCCACCTCGTCCTCGTCGTACACGGTCTCGACGTCGACGGCGCTGCCCGGCGCGTGCCGGCGGGCGTTGGCGAGCGACTCCTGCAGCACCCGGTACACCGTGAGCTGCACGGTGGGCGGGAGGTCGTAGGGCTCGCCCCGCCGCGTCTCCTGCACCCGCGTGCCCGTGCTCCGGGCGAGGTCGATCAGCGCGGGCACGTCGGCGAGGGTCGGCTGCGGGGCCGACGGCGCGTCGTCGCCCTCGCCGGTGTCGCGGAGGATGCCGACGACGAGCCGCAGGTTGTCGAGCGTCTCCCGCCCCTGCCCGCGGATCCAGCGCAGCGACTCCTTCGCCCGCTCGGGGTCGCCCGCGACGAGCCGCTCCGCGGCGGCCGCCTGCACGACGATGCCGGACAGGTGGTGCGCCGCGACGTCGTGCAGCTCGCGGGCCATGCGACCACGCTCCGCGAGGACGGCCTGGGCGGCGAGCGCCTCGCGCTCGCGCTCGGCCTGCGCCACGCGCGCCCGCAGCTGGGCGAGCAGCTCGCGCCGGGTGCCGACGTACGCGCCGACCAGGACGGCGCCGAGGTAGACCACCAGCGCGGACACCAGCCCGCCCCACAGCTGGGTGCCGACGGTCACGCCGAGCTCCGCCACCGTCGCGGGGCCGCCCAGCACGTACCCGAGCAGCACCTGCACGACGGCCGCGCCCGCCGCGGCGCCGAGGGCCGGCCGTCGCGGGGCGTGCACGCCCACCGAGTAGGCGGCGACCAGCGTCGCCGGCGCCTGGAAGTTCACGAACGGCGGCAGCAGCGGCGCCAGCGCGAGCTGCCCGAGCAGCACGAGCGCGAGGCACAGCATCGGGAACCGGCGCCGCAGCGTGAGCGCCATCGCCTGCCCGACGAGGACGACGCACGCCGTCACCAGCGCGCCCGTGCTCATCCCGTCCACCGACGCCCGGGCCCCGAACGACTCGCCGAGGCTCGACGACACGACCTGCAGCAGCGTCAGGAGCAACGCGACCGACAGCGCCGCGATGACGGCGCCGAGCAGCGCGTCGCGGCCCGTGGGGGTCCGGACGCCGAGGGCGTCGAGCCGCCGTCGCAGCGCGTCGAGCACAGGTCCTCCGTCGGTGTCGGGATGGCTGTCTGGATGCTTCTCTGGACGGTCTCGGGGTGACCGTCGGGCCCGGCCCACGGTACGCCGTCCGGGGCCGGGCACGACCCGTCGTCGCTGGTCAGGCGGGTATCGATCTGATATCAGGCGAGGTCACGACGACGGAACACGGCGCCCGCGGTGACGAGCAGCACGGCCGCCCAGGCGACCAGCCCCGCCAGCGCCGCGGCGGCGCCGAGCGCCGGGCCGGCGTCCGTCGTCGCCCCGAAGAGCTGGGCGGCGCCCTGACCCGCCGACGCGAGGGACCCGAGGGTGATCGGCAGCCACGACGTCGCCGTCGTCGCGCCGCCCGTGAGGACGAGCGCGGCGGCCTGGATCATCGGTTCCACGAGGGCGAGCGCCACGACCACGACGATCGCCGCGACCTGCCCCCGCACGAGGGTACCGACGGCGAGCCCCAGCCACGAGAGCAGGACCATCACCGCGAGGCCCCGCGCCCAGACGCCGAGCGCCTCGCCGGGCCCGATCGCCAGGCTCGCGCCGGGCGTCGTCGCGACCGCGAGGACCAGCCCGACGGCCGTGACCAGCGCGAGCGCCACCCCGATCGCGAGCGCCGCCGTCGCCGTCGCCCCCACCTTGCCGGCGAGGATCCGCAGCCGGTCCGGCACGGCCAGCGCCGTGGGCACGATGCCGCCGGTGCGGAAGTCGGTCGTGGCCGCGAGCGCGCCGAGCAGCAGCACGCACAGCGCGGTGACGCCGCTGGAGCCGGACCCGGCGGGCCCGGTGCCCATGAGGTCGAGCAGCGACCGCTGGGCGGCGGCGGACCCGAGATCCGTGGCGGCGGCGAGACCGGACAGGAGCTCGCTGGTGTCCGCCGGGGACATCTGCGGCCCGACGTGGAACCCGGCGTCCGACCCTCCCAGCGCCTCGAGGGTGCGCAGCGTGCGCGGCAGCACGAGAGTGAGGGTCTGCGCGAGCAGCATCCCCGCGACGGCGACGATCCCGATGACCCAGGGCGTCCGGGTGCTGCGCAGCTTGAGCAGCTCGGCCCTGAACACGGCGAGAGACATCAGCGGACTCCTTCGGTGGCGGCGGTGAGATCGAGGTACACGTCCTCGAGGCTCCGGTCGGTGGTGACGAGCTCGCCCAGGGTGCCCGCGGCCACGACGCGGCCCTGGCCGATGACGACCAGGTCGTCCGCGACCTGCGCCACCTCGCCCAGCACGTGGCTCGCCAGCAGCACCGTGCCGCCGTCGTCGGCGAAGGTGCGCAGCAGCTCGCGCAGCCACCGCATCCCGGCCGGGTCGAGGCCGTTGGCGGGCTCGTCGAGCACCAGGACGTCGGGGCGGCCGAGCAGCGCGGCGGCGATGCCGAGGCGCTGCTTCATGCCGAGCGAGTAGGTGCGCACGCGGCGGTCCGCGGCGGGAGTCATGCCGACGGCGGCCAGCACCTCGTCGACCCGGCGGGCCGGGAGGCGCGACGCCGCGGCGAGCACCCGCAGGTGGTCGCGGCCGGTGCGCCCGGGGTGCAGGCCGCCCGCGTCCAGGAGGGCCCCGACCACCTGCGCCGGGCGCTCCAGGTCGCCGTAGCGCCGGCCGTCGAACGTCGCCGTGCCGGCGTCCGCCCGGGCCAGGCCGAGCAGCACGTGCAGGGTCGTGCTCTTGCCCGCGCCGTTCGGACCCAGCAGGCCCACGACCCGCCCCGGCTCGGCGGTGAAACCCACGTCGTGCACGGCCTCGAAGCCGCCGTAGGACTTGTGCAGCCCCTCGATCCGGATGGTGGTCATCCGTCCCCTCCCTCGTCGTCCGGCGGCCGTCGTTCGCCATGCCGGTACCCCCGAGCCTCCCCGGGGGCGGGGGTCCGGGTCTTGAGGCGGAGGGCGGAACCTCGGTTGCGCCTTTCGGGGGAGGTCGTGCGTCCCGGCGCCCGACCGGGCGCCGGAGAGGGATCGGCGTCACGCCGCGGCGAAGAGCCGCTCCAGGTGCTGGTCGACGGCCGCCAGCGCGGCCTCCGGCTCGATGACACCGAGCTCGAGCAGGGGCGTGAGCCCGGTCAGCGCCAGGAGGAGGTCCGTCTCGACGTCGGGGTCCCGGTCCGGGGCGATCCGGCCCTGCGCGATCGCCTGGCGGACGAGGCGCTCGACCGTCGCGCGGCCGTCGCGGAGCCCGAGGCCCGCCTGCTCGCGCAGCGCCGGGTCGTGCAGCGCCTCGAGGACGTAGGCGGCGCTCATGCGGCTGGACGCGCGGGCGTCGGGGTGCAGGGGCAGCATCTCGGTGAGCACCAGGCGCAGCACCTCCCGGGGGTGCGGCGGTTCCTCGAGCGCGGCGAGCCCCCGCGCGACCCGGTCGGCGGTGCGCTCGGCGGCGAAGTCCATCGCGAAGGTCAGCATCGCCGCGCGCGACGCGAAGTAGTGCTGCAGCTGCCCCAGCGAGACCCCGGCCTCGCGGGCGACCTCCCGCAGGGTCGCCCTGGTCCACCCGCGCTGGTCGACGACGCGCCACAGCGCGTGCGCGATCTCCTCGCGGCGCTCCTGGTGGTCCACCAGCTTCGGCATCCTGCCCCCGGGTTGTCGTACGCTCGACATCATACAGTTGACCGAAAACCCGCCACGACGGGGAGCCACGATGAGCGACGAGCAGCCGCCGGCGGCGTTCTTCGACCCGTACGCGGTCGCCGTCGACGACGAGGTGGCGATCGCGCTGCTCGCCGAGATGCACCTCAGGAAGGCGATCGACCGCGGCGACTTCGACGACCTGCCCGGCAGCGGCAAGCCGCTCGACCTGCAGGACCTCCACGACCCGGACTGGTGGCTGAAGGCCTTCATGCGCCGCGAGAGGCTCGTGGTGCTGCCGCCCTCGATCCAGCTGCGCAAGGACGACGCCGCGCTGGACGGGCTCCTCGACGAGCTGTGGAGCGAGGACGACGTGCGCGAGGAGGTCGAGGAGTTCAACCGACGGGTCCTGCGGGGCCGCTACCAGCCGGCGGCCGGGCCGCCGCTGGTCACCATGCCGCGCGACGTCGAGGCGACGGTCGCCGCCTGGGCGGGTCGCCGCGAGGCGCGTGCCGCGCAGGCGCGCGAGCAGGCGCGGGCCGAGGCGGAGGCCGAGGACCGCCATAGGTCCCGTCGACGGGCTCGCCGACGCCGTTCTCGCTGACGGCGGCGCCCTAGGCCCGGCGACCGTCGTCGGGCGTGCGCCGGGTCCGTGTGACGCCCTGTGGAAGAACGACGGCCCGTGTCGGCGCGGGCCCGTAACCTGGCCGACGTGCTGCACGTCCACCGGTCCGAGCGCTCCGACGCGCTGGTCGCTCCCCTCGCCGACGTGCTCGCCGTGCCGCCGGACGACCCGTTCACGCCCGACGTCGTCGCCGTGCCCACGCGCGGAATCGAGCGTTGGCTGGCGCAACGGCTGTCGCACCGGCTCGGGGTCCCCGGGGGCTCGGGCGCGGGCGTCTGCGCCAACGTGGACTTCTCCTCGCCGTCGCGGCTGGTCGCGTCCGCGGTGACGGCGGTGACCGGCGTCGAGCCCGACGACGACCCGTGGCGCCGCGCCCGGCTCGTGTGGCCGGTGCTGGAGACGATCGACGCGTCCCTCGACGAGGGCTGGGCGGCGCCGCTCGCGCGCTACGTCGGCGAGGACGGCGACGGCGTGCGGCGCTCGCGCCGCGTCGCGCTCGCGCAGCGCGTGGCGGAGCTGTTCGCCGCGTACGCGCAGCAGCGGCCGGCCCTGCTCGCCGACTGGCTCGACGGTCGTGACGACGACGGCGCGGGCGCGCCCGTCCCCGACGACCTCGCGTGGCAGCCGCGGCTGTGGCGGCGGGTGCGCGAGCGGGTGGACGCCCCCGGGCCCGCGGAGGTGCTGACGGAGGCGGTCGGCGTGCTGCGCACCGACCCGGGCGCGGTGGACCTCCCCGCCCGGCTGTCCGTCTTCGGACCCACCCGGCTGCCGGAGGACCAGCGGCAGGTGCTCGCCGCGCTCGCGCTGCACCGCGACGTCCACCTGTGGTTGCCGCACCCGTCGCCCGCGCTGTGGCAGTCGGTCGAGGGCCTGGTCGGCGAGGGCGCCGTCGTCGGGGCGCGTCGTGACGACATGCCCCCGGCCGCGCGCCACCCGCTGCTGGCCTCGACCGCGCGCGACTCGGTCGAGCTGCAGCTCCGGCTCTCCGGTGCCCTTGACCCCGCCGGCGACGGAGCCCCCGAGGTGCATGCCGCCTCCCACCCGGCGCCGCCACCCCCGGGCACGCTGCTCGGCGCGCTGCAGACGACGCTGCGCGCCGACGACCCCGACGCCGCACCCGTGCCCGTCGCGCCCGACGACCACAGCGTGCAGGTGCACGCCTGCCACGGCCGCGCGCGCCAGGTCGAGGTGCTGCGCGAGGTGCTCACCGGGCTGTTCGCCGCCGACCCCACGCTGGAGGCGCGCGACGTCATCGTCATGTGTCCCGACGTCGAGTCGTTCGCCCCGCTCGTGACGGCCACGTTCGGCGCCGCGCCCGACGGTGTCGCCCAGGTGCACCCCGGCCAGCGGCTGCGGGTCAGCCTCGCCGACCGGGGGCCCGGCGTGATCAACCCCGTGCTCGGCGTGCTGGCGAGCCTGCTGCGACTGGCCGACGGGCGCGTCACGGCCTCGGAGGTGCTCGACCTCGCCACGACCGAGCCCGTGCGCCGCCGCTTCCGCCTCTCCGACGACGACCTCGACCGCTGGCGCGACTGGGCCGTCGAGGTGGGCGTGCGCTGGGGCGAGGACGGGTCCCGGCGGGACCGCTTCGGCATCGACCCGCGGGTGCGGCAGGGCACCTGGGACGCGGCCCTGGACCGGGTGCTGCTGGGCGTCGCGATGGCCGAGGAGGACTCGCGGTTCGTGGGCCCGGCGCTGCCGCTCGACGACGTCGGTTCGACGGACGTGGACGTCGCCGGCCGGTTCGCCGAGCTGGTCTCGCGGCTGACCGGGCTGCTCGCCGACCTCGACGGCACCCACCCGCTGGAGCACTGGCTCGACACGCTGGACCGGGCCGTCACGCTGCTCGCGGACCCGGCGCCGGACGACGCGTGGCAGTCGCTGCAGGCGCACCGGGTGCTCGGCGACGTGCGGGCCGCGGGCGCGGGCCGGGCCACCGCCGGCGACGGGCTGCGGCTGGAGGACGTGCGCGCCCTGCTCGCCGACCGGCTGGCCGGCCGCCCCACGCGCGCGGGCTTCCGCACCGGCGCGCTCACCGTGTGCTCGCTCGAGCCGATGCGCGCCGTCCCGCACCGCGTGGTGTGCCTGCTGGGCATGGAGGACGGCGCGTTCCCCCGGTCCGCGACGCCGGACGGCGACGACCTCCTCGCGCGCGACCCGCTGCTGGGCGAGCGCGACCGGCGCAGCGAGGACCGGCAGATCTTCCTCGACGCGCTCACCGCCGCGCGCGAGCACCTGGTGGTGCTGCACTCCGGCGCCGACGAGCGCACCGGCGCCGCCCGGCCGCCCGCCGTGCCCGTCGCCGAGCTGCTGGACGCGCTCGACCGGGTCGGCGAGGCGTCGGACGGCGGGTCGGTGCGGCGGCAGGTCGTGGTGCGGCACCCGCTGCAGGTGGTGGGCGAGCGCAACTTCGAGGCCGGCGCGCTCGGCGCCCCTGGCCCGTTCAGCTTCGACACGGCGGCGTTCCGGGGCGCGGAGGCCGGGCGCGGGGCGCGCGTCGAGCCGGGGCTGCTCGTGCCCCAGCCGCTCGCCCTCGAGGCGCCGGCCCCTGCGGAGGTGGACCTCGACGACCTCGTCGCGATGCTCGAGCACCCGGTCCGATGGTTCCTGCGGACGACGCTCGACGTGCGCGTGGCGCAGGACGAGGACGAGGTCGACGACCGCCTGCCCCTGACGATGGCGCCGCTCGCGGCGTGGGGCGCGGGCGACCGCATCCTCACCGCCGTGCTCGGGGGCACCGACCCCGGCCGGGCGTTCCAGGCGGAGTGGCGACGCGGCCAGGCCCCGCCGCGCGAGCTGGGCCGCACCGCGCTGCGCGACGTCGTCGAGCGGGTGCAGCCGGTGGAGACGATGGCGCGGCAGGTCCGGGCCGACCAGGCGGCGCGCGCCGTCGACGTGTCCGCCACGCTCCCCTCCGGCGTCCTCGTCACCGGCACCGTCCCCGGCGTGCACGGCGGCCGCGTCGTGCGCGCGGAGTACTCGAAGCTCGGGCCGAAGCACCGCCTGCGCGCCTGGGTGCAGACCCTCGCCCTCGCGGCGTCCGGCGGCGACGGCGGCCTGCCCGAGGGACAGCAGTGGCACGCGGGGACGGTCGGGCGCGCACCGGGCCGAGGCGCGAAGGCGGCGTGGAGCCTGATCCAGTCGCCCGACCCGGACGACGCCGCCCGGCTGCTCGACGACCTCGTCGCCCTGCGCGCCGAGGCCACCCGTGCGCCGCTCCCCCTGCCGCCGGACGCGTCGCACGCGTACGCCGTCTCCCGCGGCGGCGGCACGGGCGATCCCGGACAGGCGACCAGCGAGGCCCGCTTCACCTGGAACGGCGGCTTCGAGAAGTCCGACGCCTACCACCTGATGGTGTGGGGGGACGGGGCGTCGTTCGACGCGATCGCCGGCGTGCCGGACGAGGACGACCGGCGCCGGTTCCCCGACGAGCCCTCGCGTCTGGGCGCGCTCGCCCGGCGGGTGTGGGACCCGTTGCTGGCGCACGAGCAGAAGGGCACCTCATGACGGCGGGGACGGGCTTCGGCACCGACGCGACCGGGGGTCTGGCGGGAGTCCCCGAGCGCCCGGTCTTCGACGTGTGCGGGCCGCTGCCGGAAGGCACCACGGTGCTCGAGGCGAGCGCCGGCACGGGCAAGACGTTCACGATCGCGGCGCTCGCGACGCGGTTCGTCGCCGAGGGCCGCGCCGAGCTGCGCGAGCTCATGCTCGTGACGTTCGGCCGGGCCGCGACGTCCGAGCTGCGCGACCGCGTCCGCGAGCGGCTGGTGAGCGCCGAGCGGGCGCTGCGCGGCCCGGACCCGGCGTCCAGCGACGACCCCGTCGTGGCGCTGCTCGCCGACGTCGGCGCCGCCGAGCTGGACCGCCGCCGCGCCCGCCTCACGGCCGCGCTGTCGCAGCTCGACGCCGCGACCATCACGACGACGCACGGCTTCTGCCAGCAGATGCTCACGTCGCTCGGCATCGCGGCCGACGTCGACCCCGCGGCGACGTTCGTCGCCGACGTCGCCGACCTCGTGCGCGAGGTGTCCGACGACCTGTACGTCCGCCGCTTCTCCGACGAGGCGCACCCCGCGCTGACCCCGTCGATGGCCGCCGACCTGGGCCGCGCCGCCGTGAGCGACCACCAGGCCGTCGTCGAGCCCGCCGAGCCGGGCGGGGGTGCCCCCTCCACCCCGGGCGCGCTGCGGCGGGCGGTGGCCCAGGAGACCCGCGACGAGACCCTGCGGCGCAAGCGGACGCAGCACCTCCTGGACTACGACGACCTCCTGGTCATGCTGCGCGACGCGCTCGCCGGCCCTGTGCACGGCCCCGTCGCGGCCGAGCGCGTGCGCTCCCGGTTCCGCGTGGTGATGGTGGACGAGTTCCAGGACACCGACCCCGTGCAGTGGGAGATCCTGCGCACCGCGTTCCACGGGCACCGCACCCTGGTGCTCATCGGCGATCCCAAGCAGGCGATCTACGCCTTCCGCGGCGCCGACGTGGTCGCCTACCTCGACGCGCAGCAGGACGCGACCGCCGTCGCCACGCTGGGGACCAGCTGGCGCAGCGACGAGCCGCTCCTGCGTGCCCTCGACACCCTGCTGGGCGGGGCGGCGTTGGGCGACGAGCGGATCGTCGTGCGGCCGGTGGACGCCGCGCACCGCGGGTCGCGCTTCGACGGCGGCGCACCGCTGCGGCTGCGACAGGTGACGCGTGCCGCGCTCGCAATGTCGCCGGGCGAGACGCCGCCGGTCGGTCCGCCGCGCCAGCTCGTCGCCGCGGACGTCGCGGCCGACATCGCCGCACGCCTGGGCCGCGACCGGCTGGTGGACGGGGACGCCGGGGCCGCGGAGGGCGCGTGGCGCCCGCTCGAGCCGCGCGACGTCGCGGTGCTGACCCGCACGAACGCGCAGGCCGAGGCGGTCCGCTCGGAGCTCACCAAGCGCGGGGTGCCCGCCGTCGTCTCGGGGCTGTCGAGCGTGTTCGCGACGCCGTCGGCCCGCGACTGGCTCACCCTGCTCGCCGCCCTGGAGCAGCCGGGCGCCCACGGGCGCGCGGCGGCGCTGGCGCTGACGCCGTTCGTCGGCTGGGACGCGGAGCGGCTCGCCACGGCGGACGACGCCGCGCACGACGCGCTCGCCGACACGGTGCGGCGCTGGTCCCGGCTGCTGTGGTCGCGCGGCGTCGCCGCGCTCCAGGAGGCGGTAACCCGCGACGGCCTGGCGGAACGGCTGATGCGCACCAGCACCGGCGAGCGCCACCTCACCGACCTGCGGCACGTGGGCGAGGTGCTGCACGCCGCGGCGGTCACGGAGGGCCTGGGTGCCTCGGCGCTCACGGCGTGGCTGCGGCGGCGCATCCGCGAGGCCGCGCAGGACTACGACGAGGAGCGCAGCCGGCGGCTGGAGACGGACGCCGCGGCGGTGCAGGTGGTCACGGTGCACGCCAGCAAGGGACTGGAGTTCGGCGTCGTGTACGTGCCGTTCGCCTGGGACCGGTTCGAGCCGCGCCAGCCCGACGTCCTGCGGTTCCACGCCGGCGACGGGCGCCGCATCCTGCACGTGGGCGGCCCCGGCTCGTTCGGGTACGACGCCGCCCTGGAACGCCACCGCCGGGAGGAGGGCGGCGAGGACCTGCGCCTGCTGTACGTGGCGCTGACCCGTGCCCGGCACCAGGTGGTCGCGCACTGGGCGCCGTCGAAGGCGAACACCGCGAAGGCGGGCCTGACCCGCGTCGTCCTGGGGGACCGCACGCTCGGCGGCGAGCCCGCGCCGCACGCGCCCCAGCAGGCCATGCGCGACGACGCCGTCCGTGCGTCGCTCGGGACGCTCGCCCAGGGTTCCGGCGGCACGATCGCCGTCGAGGAGGTGCCGGGCACGCCGACCGCCGAGCGCTGGCGTCCGCCCGCCCAGGACGAGCCCGCACTGGATGTCGCGCACCTCGACCGGGTGCCGGACCCGACGTGGCGGCGCGCGTCGTACTCCGCGCTCACCGCCGGGGCGCACGCCGGTCGCCCGGGCGGCCTCTCGCCCGCGCCCGGCGCGGCCGAGCCCGCCCCGGGCGGTGTCGAGTCCGAGCCGGAGGGCGGTGGCCTCCAGGACGAGCCGGCCGAGGCCGCACCGACCGCGGTCCGGCCGGGCGGAACGGACGCCGCCGAGATCGGCGACGCGCCCGGCGCCGACCTGCCGTCACCGATGTCGGGGCTGCCGGCCGGGACGGGGTTCGGCACCCTCGTGCACGAGGTGCTGGAGTACGCGGACACCGCGGCCCCCGACCTCGACGCCGAGCTGCTCGCCCGGTGCGCCGCCGCGGCGACGACGCGGGTGCCGGGTACCGACCCGGCCGAGCTCGCCGCCGCGCTCGGCGTCGTCGCGCGCACCCCGCTCGGGCCGCTCGCGGGCGGTCGCACGCTCGCGGACGTCGTCCCTCGCGACCGTCTCGCCGAGCTGGAGTTCGAGCTCCCGCTCGCCGGCGGCGAGGGCGACACGGACACCGGCGGGCCCGGGCCCGAGGGCGCCACCCTGGCCGGGATCGCCGCACTGCTGGGCCGCTACCTCGACGACGACGACGCGTTCTCCGCCTACCCCGCCGCACTGGCCGAGCTCGCGGCCGCCGACCCCACCGCCCGCCCCCTGCGCGGCTACCTCACGGGGTCGATCGACGCGGTGCTGCGGGCGCCCGGGGAGGACGGCGAACCCCGCTTCCTCGTGGTCGACTACAAGACGAACCGCCTCGGCGCGTTCGACGCCCCGCTCACGGCGCACGACTACCGGCCCGAGGCCACCGTCGACGCGATGCTGCACGCCCACTACCCGCTGCAGCTCGTGCTCTACCTCGTGGCGCTGCACCGCTACCTGGCGTGGCGGCTGCCGGGCTACGACCCGGACGTCCACCTCGGCGGCGGGCTGTACCTGTTCGTGCGCGGCATGTGCGGGCCGGGCACCCCCACCGGGCCCGACGGCGCCCCGTACGGCGTCGTGTCGTGGGTGCCGCCGCGCGGGCTGGTGCCGGCGCTGTCCGCGCTGCTCGACGGAGGCGACGCATGACCGACACCACCACGCTCCCGGGCGGTCCGGTCGAGACCTCCGGCGACGTCCGCTTCGCCGCCGCGGCGCCGTTGCTGCTGCGGGAGTTCAACGCGTCCGGCCTCGTGGCCGCGACGGACGTGCACGTCGCGACGCGGCTCGGTCGGCTGACGGGCGAGGACGACGCGACGGTGCTGCTCGCCGTCGCGCTCGCCGTCCGGGCGCTGCGCGGGGGGTCCGTCTGCGTGCGGCTCGACGACCCGGACGAGCTCGCCGCCCTCGCGCTGCCCGAGGACGCCGACCGGGGCGACGCCGCCGACGGCCCCGGCGCGGCCGCTCCTCCCCCGTGGCCCGAGCACGCGGCGTGGGTCCGAGCCATCGAGGCCAGCCCCCTGGTCGCCGTCGGCGCGGGCGGTCCCGAGGACCGGCCCGCGCGCTGGGTGGGCGGCCGGCTGTACCTCGACCGGTACTGGCGGGACGAGCTCACGGTGCGGCGACTGGTCGACGCCCGGCTCCAGGCGCCTCCCCTGGTGCCCGCGGGCGCCGGGCGGCTGGAGGCGGCGCTCGCGCGGCTGTTCCCGGAGGCGGGCGACGTGCGGCAGCGGCTCGCGGCCGCGCACGCCGCCGGCCGCAGGCTCACGGTGCTCACCGGCGGGCCGGGCACGGGCAAGACGACGACGGTCGCGCGACTGCTGGCCGTGCTGCAGGACGTCGCCGGCGAGCCCGCCCTGCGGGTCGCGCTCGCCGCTCCGACGGGCAAGGCGGCCGCCCGGCTGCAGGAGGCGGTCCGCGACGTCGTCGGCGCCCTGCCGCCTGAGGACCGCGAGCGCACCGGCCGGCCCGAGGCCACGACCGTCCACCGCCTGCTCGGCTACCGCAGCGCCACCCGGTTCCGGCACCACGCCGGGCACCACCTGCCGCACGACGTCGTCGTCGTCGACGAGACGTCGATGGTGCCGCTGTCCCTCATGGCGCGGCTGCTGGAGGCGCTGCGCCCGGACGCGCGGCTCGTCCTCGTCGGCGACCCGGACCAGCTCGCGTCGGTCGAGGCGGGGGCCGTGCTGGGCGACCTCGTCGCGCGGCCGGCGGTCGTCGAGAACCTGGCCGAGCACGTCACCACCACCCGGGCCGTGGTGGAGCCCGTCGAGGACGAGACCCTCGCCAACGGCGTCGTCCGGCTCGTCACCGTGCACCGCCAGGACGAGGACTCCGCGATCCTGCCCCTGGCTGCCGCCATCCGGGACGGTGACGCCGACGCGGTGCTCGACGTCCTGCGCGCCGGGACGGGCGGCGTCGAGCTCGTCGAGGCGGACACCGAACGCCTCGACGAGGCCGCCGTGCAGGGGCTGCACGAGGACGCGGTCGACGCCGGCCGACGGCTCGTGGCCGCGGCGCGGGACGGCGACGCGGCGCGCGCCCTCGAGGCGCTCAACGCGCACCGGGTCATGGTGGCGCACCGGCGCGGGCCGGTGGGCGTGGCCCGCTGGGCGGCGCAGGTCGAGGCCTGGGTCGAGGACGCGACGGCGGACGGCACCCTGCCGCCGTCGGTCCCCGGCTCGCCGTGGGTCGTGGGCCGGCCCCTGCTCGTCACGACCAACGACGCCGACGTCGGCCTCTACAACGGCGACACCGGCGTGCTCGTCGCCGAGGGCGACCCGGCCGACGGGGCGGTGGTCGCGGCCTTCGGCGACCCGCGCGCCCCGCTGCGCGTGCGCACCCACCGCCTGCCGCCCGTCGAGACCGTGCACGCCATGACGGTGCACCGCGCGCAGGGTAGCCAGTTCCGCCGCGTCTCCCTGGTGCTGCCGCCGCCCACGTCGCCGCTGCTCACCCGCGAGCTGCTGTACACGGCGGTCACCCGAGCGCAGGAGTTCGTGCGCGTCGTCGGCACCGCCGACGCGGTGCGCGCGGCGGTCGCGCACCCCGTCCGCCGCGCGAGCGGCCTGCGCGAGCCCCTGCCCGGGGGCGCGACGTGACGACCGTGCGGGTCCTGATGATCGACGTCGACGGCGTCCTCGTGCGCCGGCCGGACGGACGCCGGTGGGACGCGGACCTGCACGCCGACCTGGGGATCGACCCGGGAGATCTTCAGGACCTGTTCTTCCATGTGCACTTCGACGACGTCCTCGCGGGCCGCGCGGACCTCGTCGAGCGGCTGGACCTGGTGCTGCCCGAGCTCGGGCCGGTGACCTCGCGGGAGCTCGTCGACTACTGGTTCGCGCACGACGCCACGCTCGACGTCGAGCTCCTCGACGACCTCGCGGCGCTGCGATCACGCGGGACCGACCTTCAGCTCGCCACCGTGCAGGAGCACCACCGGGCCCACTACCTCTGGCACGACCTGGCGCTCCGCGATCGTTTCACCGCGATCCACTATGCGGCCGACGTCGGCCACCGCAAGGGAGACACCGAGTTCTACCGCGTCGTCGAGTCCCGCACCGGGCTGGAACCGTCGGCGCACTGCCTGGTCGACGACCGCCTCGCAAACGTCGAGACCGCCCGGGCGGCGGGGTGGCGCGCCGTCCACTGGCGGCCCGGGCGCCGGCTCGCCGACACGCTCGCCTCCGCGGGCGACGCCACCTCCCACGACGGTGGCGAGGAATAGGGACGACGTCGCCGAGGGTTGTCCCAGGCGATGAACGCCGACGCCCCCGCACCCGCGCCCACCTCGCCCCGACTGTCCGTGCTGGACCTCGTCCCGGTCCGCACCGGCCAGTCCAGCCCGCAGGCGCTGGCCGCCTCGCTCGCGCTGGTGCGCCGGGCGGACGAGCTGGGCTTCGAGCGGTACTGGTTCGCCGAGCACCACAACATGCCCGCCGTGGCGGCCTCGACGCCGCCGGTCATGATCGCGGCGGCCGCCGCCGTCACCGAGCGCATCCGCGTCGGCTCGGGCGGCGTCATGCTGCCGAACCACGCGCCGCTCGTCGTGGCCGAGCAGTTCGCCGCGCTCGAGGCGCTGGCGCCCGGACGGGTGGACCTCGGCCTCGGCCGCGCGCCCGGCTCCGACCCGGTGGTCACCGCGCTGCTGCGCCAGTCCGGCCCGACGTCCGACGTCGAGCGGTTCCCGCAGCACGTGCGCGACATCCTCTCCCTCATGAGCCCTGACGGCGCCGCCCTGCGCCTCGGCGACGGAAACCTCTACGACGTGCACGCCACCCCCGCCGCCGACGGCACGCCGACCGTGTGGCTGCTCGGCTCCAGCGACTACTCCGCCCGCCTCGCCGCGGAGCTCGGCCTGCCGTACGTGTTCGCGAACCACTTCTCGGGCGCGGGCGTCGACCAGGTGCTCGCGCTCTACCGCGACGGCTACCGCCCCAGCCCCGCCCACCCGGAGCCGCAGACGTTCCTCACGGCGAACGTCGTCGTCGCGCCCACCGCCGTCGAGGCGCACGAGCGCGCCCTGCCGCAGCTGCGGTCGATGGCCCGGCTGCGCACCGGCAAGCCGATGGGCCGCGCGGAGACGGTCGAGCAGGCCGCCGCCGACCCGCTGGACCCGATGGCGGAGCAGATCATCGCCGACATGCGCGCACGCTGGGTCGTCGGCGAGCCCCACCAGGCCGCCGCCCAGCTCCGCGACCTCGCCACCCGGCACGGCGTGGACGAGGTCATGGTCGTGCCGGTGGCCGGCTCCTACGGGCCCGAGCCGCTGGACGCCACGCCCGGCCGCGTCCGCACGCTAGAGCTGCTCGCCGAGGCGCTCGCCGCCTGACCCTGCGCCGAACCGCCGCCCCACCCAGAGCGGCAGCCCGTTCCCGAATCGGCGATCATGTGTGCCGACCCGGGGACGAGCTCCCGGGTCGACCGACCACGAGAGCGAGCCCGCATGCCCCATGTCACCGTCGTCCGCGCGGACAACCCCGGCCCGATGACGCTGGACGGCACGCGCTCGTACGTGCTGCGCGGGCCGGGCTCGTCGTCGTGCGTGGTCGTGGACCCGGGCCCCGACGACGAGCGGCACCTCGCCACCCTGGCTGGGTCGGGCCCGGTGGAGCTGGTGCTGGTCACGCACCGGCACGCCGACCACACGGCCGGCTCGGTGCGCTTGCGCGCGCTGACCGGCGCCCCGGTCCGCGCCGCGGACCCGGAGCACTGCCACGGCGGCGAACCGCTGCGCGGCGGCGAGGCGATCGACGCCGCCGGGCTCCGGGTCGACGCCCTCGCGACGCCGGGGCACACGGCCGACTCGGTGTCGTTCGTCGCGACGGCACCGGGCCGGTCCGGGCCGAGCGAGGCCGTGGTGCTCACGGGCGACACGGTGCTCGGGCAGGGCACCACCGTCATCGCCGAGCCGGACGGGTCGCTGCGCGACTACCTCGCCAGCCTCGACCTGCTGGGACGCGTGGCCGACGGCCGGGTCGGCCTGCCCGGGCACGGCCCGGCGATCGACGACCTCGGCGTCGCGGTCCGCGCCTACCGGGCCCACCGCCTGGAGCGCCTGGCGCAGGTCCGCGAGGCCCTGGCCGCGCTCCGCCACGCTCCCGACGACCCCTCGGCGGCCGACGCCGTCGTCGCGCACGTCTACGCCGACGTCGACCCCTCGGTGCGGCGCGCGGCGCGGCAGTCCGTCGTCGCGCAGCTCGCGTACCTGGCCGACGAGCCGGCCTGACCCGACGCGAGCGGGTGTCGGTGTCCCGCGGCACGATGGCGTGATGACGGTCACGCCTGCCCCCGAAGCCCGCCCCGCCGTCCGCCTCGGCGTCGCCTTCGTCCCGACGATGGCGCCCGAGTCGCTGCGGTCCCTCGCCACCGCCGCCGAGTCGGCCGGCCTCGACGACCTCTGGGTGTGGGAGGACTGCTTCAAGCAGAGCGGCGTCGCGTCGGCCGCGGCAGCGCTCGCCTGGACCGAGCGGGTCCGGGTCGGGATCGGCCTCATGCCGGCCCCGCTGCGCAGCACGGCGGTCACGGCGATGGAGGTCGCCACCGTCGCGCGCATGTTCCCCGGCCGGTTCGTGCCGGCCGTCGGCCACGGCGTCCAGGAGTGGATGGAGCAGTCCGGGGTGCGGGTCAAGTCGCCCCTCACCCTGCTGCGCGAGCACGCCGAGGCGCTCCGTGCCCTGCTCGCGGGCGAGGAGGTGACGACGTCGGGGCGCTACGTGACCCTCGACAGGGTCCGTCTCGACTGGCCCGCGCCGGAGGTCCCGCTGGTGCTCGGTGGCGTCGGGCCCCGCTCCCTCGCCCTGGCGGGCGAGCTGGGCGACGGCGTCGTCCTCGCCAACGCCCTCACCCCCGACGACGTGCGCACGGCCGCGGACACGGCCGGCGCCGCCGCGCAGGCCGCGGGCCGGCCCGCGCCGGGCGTGTACGCGACGCTGATCGCCGCGACGGGCGACGGCGCACAGCAGCGGCTCGACGCCGAGCTGCCGCTGTGGGGCGCGGCGCCCGGGCGCGGCATCGGCGCTGCCGGCGACGCCCGCACCATCGCCGACGCCGTGCTCCGGCTGGCCGCCGCCGGCGCCTCCGCCGTCGCCGTGCAACCCACGGCCGACGAGCCCGACCTCGCCGGGTTCGTCGAGCTGCTCGGCCGCGAGGTGCGGCCGCTGCTCGACCAGGCATGACCCACCCAGGGCAGGACCCACCCGAGGAGCAGACCATGGACTGGAAGATCGAGCTGATCCACGTGCCCGTGCGCGACGTGGACCGGGCGAAGGAGTTCTACGAGCGTGTCGGCTTCCACCCCGACCACGACCAGGTCGTGAACGACGACCTGCGGTTCGTGCAGATGACGCCGCCCGGCTCGGCGTGCTCCATCGCGTTCGGCACCGGGCTGGGCGGCACGCTGCAGCCGGGCCAGCTGGACGCGATCCAGGTGGTGGTACCCGACGCGGACGAGGCGCTGGCGCACCTGCGCGGCGCCGGGATCGAGGCACAGGGGGTGGACGACCAGCCGTGGGGCCGGTTCGTCACGTTCGCCGACCCGGACGGCAACTCCTGGACGCTGCAGCAGCTGCCGGCGTGGTCCGCGAACGCAGGCTGAGTCAGAGCCGCTTGCCGTAGCAGCGCTGCTGCTCGAACCCGGCGTGGTCGCCGAACGACTCGATCGGCTCGTAGCCGATGGCCTCGTACAGCGCGATCGCCTCGGGCTGCGCGGTACCGGTCTCGAGCACGAAGCGGCGGAAGCCGACCTGACGGGCGGCGCGCTCCAGCTCGGCCATCAGCCGCCGCGCGACGCCGCGCCCGCGGGCGTCGCCGTCCACGTACAGGCGCTTGACCTCGCCGGTCGCGGCCGGGTGCGCCGTGCCGCGGCCGCGCCGGTCGTCCGTGCCGGAGACGTCGCGCACCGCGGCGGTGCCGACGGGGCGGCCGTCCAGCCGGGCGACGAGCGTGACGACGATCGACCGCGGGTCGATCGCCGGCGCCTCGTCCTCCCCGCCGTACCGCACGGCCATCTCGGCCTCCTGCGCGGCGCGCAGCCCCGCGGCGGCGGGGTCGTCCCACGCCACGGCGTCGACCGTCAGACCCTCGGGCCCGACGGTCGACGGGAGGACGGTGGTGGCGGTCATGCCGAGACGAGCGAGGCCAGCACCGACGTGAAGAAGCCGAGCCCGTCCGTGCCGGAGCGCGGGCCGGCCTCGCCGTCCGGGCCGAACCCGGCCTCGACGGCGTGCTCCGGGTGCGGCATGAGCCCGACCACGTTGCCGCGCGCGTTGGCGATGCCGGCGATGTCACGACGCGAGCCGTTCGGGTTCCAGCCCTGGTAGCGGAACACGACGCGGCCCTCGCCCTCGAGCTCGTCGAGGGTACGGTCGTCGGCCACGAACTGGCCGTCCTGGTTCTTCAGCGGGATGGTGATGTGCTGACCGGGCCGGTACTGGTTGGTCCAGGCCGTCGACGTGTTCTCGACCGACAGCACCTGCTCGCGGCACACGAAGTGCAGGTGGTCGTTCTTGACCATCGAGCCGGGCAGCAGGTGCGCCTCGGTCAGCACCTGGAAGCCGTTGCAGATGCCGAGCACCGGCATGCCGCCCTTCGCAGCGTCCACCAGTGCGTCCATGGCGGGGGCGAAGCGCGAGATGGCGCCGGCGCGCAGGTAGTCGCCGTACGAGAACCCGCCGGGCAGGACGACGGCGTCGACGCCCTGGAGGTCGCCGTCGGCGTGCCACAGCGACACGGGCTCCCCGCCCGCGAGCCGCACCGCGCGGGAGGCGTCCCGGTCGTCGAGCGTGCCGGGGAAGGTGATGACGCCGATCCGCGCGGAGGCGAGGGTGCCGGCCGACATCAGGCCACGCCCTCGGACGTGATCGTCCCGGCGGCGTCCGTCGCGGCGTCCGCCACGCGCACGACGTCCTCGATGACGGGGTTGGACAGCAGCGTCTCGGCGGCCTGCTGGGCGGCGGCGAGCACCTCGGGCGTGACGTCGCCGTCCACCTCGAGCTCGAACCGCTTGCCCTGGCGCACCCCGCTGAACTGGGTGAAGCCGAGTCGGGGCAGCGCCCCCACGACGGCCTTGCCCTGGGGGTCCAGGATCTCGGGCTTGGGCATGACCTCGACGACGACGCGTCCCACGGGTGCTCCTTGGATCGTGACCGGTAGCTGGCCGGGTGGTCCAGCGGCCGCCGCTCCGGGATCCCGGCACGGGCGGCGCCGCGGAGGCGCGCGCGTGGGGGCGGGAGCACGACGGCGGGATTCCGCGACGAGTCTACCGCCCGCGCGCTAGCCTTCTGACGCCGCGGGGCGCAGCCGGACGACGGCGCCGTCGATGCCGCGTCATCCACCATCGCACCGACCCCGAGGAAGCATGTCCGCACCCACCCCTCCGCCCTCCGGCGGCACGCCCGACCCGTACGCCACGCCCGACGCCGGCGCGACGCCACCGCCGGGCCACGCCCCGACCGAGCCGCCGGCGCCGTACGCCCAGCCCGGCTCGCCCGCCCCGGGATCGCCGTACGACCAGCAGGGCCCGTACGGCGGCCGGCCGACCCCGTACGCGCAGCCCGCGCCGTACGGCGCGCCGTCCCCGTACGGGCAGCCCGCGCCGGGGACGGACGGGCTCTCGATCGCCGCGCTGATCACCGGCATCCTCGGCATCAGCCCCGTCGCACTGGGCCTCGGCATCGCGGGGATGCGGCGCGCCCGGCGTACGGGACAGAGCGGCCGTGGCCTGGCGATCGCCGGCGTCGTGCTCGGCGCCCTCGGGATCCTCGGCTGGCTCCTGGTCGTCGGGCTGGTCGTCCTGGCGGCGACGAACGACGAGTTCCAGGAGGGGTTCAGCCAGGGCTTCGAGGAGTCGTACGCCGACCGCACCGGGGCGAACCTGAACCTGGGCGACTGCTTCGAGCTGCCGGACGACGCCACCGACCTCACCGGCGTCGTCGCGGTCGACTGCACGACGCCGCACGGGGCGGAGCTGGTGGGCGTCGACGAGCTGACGGACGCCGAGTACCCGGGCGAGGACTCCGTCGTCGCCACCACCGAGGACTTCTGCTTCGAGGAGTTCGCCGACTACGTCGGCACGGGTTACGACGCGTCCGCCCTCGACATGATGTACCTCTACCCCACCGAGGCGTCGTGGACGTTCGGCGACCGGCGCCTCATGTGCTGGGCGCAGAACCCGGACGGCTCGCCGCTGGAGGCCAGCGTCCAGGGCTCCGGCCTCTGACGGTCGAGCGGACCGGGTCGAGCGGACCCGCGGGGGCGCCTCAGCGCAGGGGCGCCCCCGTCAGCCGCTCGTACGCCTCGAGGTAGCGGTCGCGGGTGCGCTCGACGACCTCGGGCGGCAGCACGGGCGGCGGCACGTCCGACGCGCGGTCCCAGCCGGAGGCGGGGGACGTCAGCCAGTCGCGCACGATCTGCTTGTCGAAGCTCGGCTGGGAGCGGCCCGGCTCCCACTCGTCGGCGGGCCAGAACCGCGACGAGTCGGGCGTGAGCACCTCGTCGCCGAGCACGGTCTCCCCGGTGGCCGGGTCGAGGCCGAACTCCAGCTTGGTGTCCGCAAGGATCACGCCGCGCTCGCGCGCGATCTCCTCGGCGCGGGCGTAGACGGCGAGCGTGAGGTCCCGCAGGCGCGTGGCGGCGTCGTCGCCGATCCGGCGCGCCACCTCCTCGAACGGCACGTTCTCGTCGTGCTCCCCCACCTCGGCCTTGGTGGCGGGGGTGAAGATCGGCTCCGGCAGGCGCGAGCCGTCGACCAGGCCTCCCGGCAGCGGGATGCCCGTGACCTCGCCGGACGCGCGGTACTCGGCCAGGCCGGAGCCGGTGAGGTAGCCGCGCGCGACGCACTCGACGGGGAACATCTCGAGCCGGCGGCAGATCATCGCGCGGCCGGCGACGACGTCGGGCACGAGGCCGTCGCCCGGCTCGGCGCTCGCCTCGGTGGACACGACGTGGTTGTCCACGACGTCCGCGAGCTGCTCGAACCACCACAGGCTGAGCTGCGTGAGCACCACGCCCTTGTCCGGGATGCCGGGGGTGAGCACGTGGTCGTGCGCCGAGAGGCGGTCGGAGGCGACCACGAGGACGACGTCGCCCAGCGGGTGCACGCCGCCCAGGGCCGGCAGGTCCGGCTCGTACAGGTCGCGGACCTTGCCGGAGTAGACGTGACGCCACCCCGGCAGGTCGAGCGGTCCCCCGGCGAAGGCGTCGTTCTGGTCGGCACCGGGCTGGTCGACATCGTGCGTCTCGGTCACGACGCTCAGTCTCGCATCCGGCGTCGGGCCGGGCCGCACGCGTCCGCGGTCCCGCCGCGCGGAGTTCATCGGGCCCCCTACCGGACAGCCCCGTCCGTTCACCGCCCGTTCGCCGGCGGCGTCCACCGTGCAGCCCATGAGACTCCGCACCCGGCACACCGCCGCCCTGCTCGTCGCGGCCCTCGTCGCCGCTCCCGCCGCCGCGTCCGTCGCGGCCCCGCGCCCGCCCCACGCGGCGGCCGGGCACCCGTCCGCCCCCCAGCACGGCGCCGCCATGGGGCGCACCCCCTTCACCGCGGCGACGGTGACGGCCCACGACGACGGCTCGTTCACCGTCACCTGGTCGGCGCCGCGCGGAGCCGGCGACGTGCGCCTCTACACGGGCACCGACCGGGACCGCATCGACACCCGCCACGTCGTGGCGCGCGGCGGGTCCTCCGGGACGGTGACGGTCACCGACCTGTCCGACGCCGACCGCCGCTGGTTCCGGCTCGTCCCCGACCGCGGCGCGGGCCTGACGATCGCCGACCGCCTGGTGCGGCTCGACGGCACGGTGAACCTCCGCGACCTGGGCGGCTACCGCACCACCGACGGCGACTGGGTCGCCATGGGCGAGGCCTACCGGTCCGACGCCCTCGACCGGCTGAGCGAGGCGGACCTCGACGCCCTCGAGGGGCTCGACGTGCGCACCGTCGTCGACCTGCGCACGGGGTCGGAGCGCGCCACTGCACCCGACCGCGTGCCCGACGGCGCCCGGTACGAGGTGGCTGACGTGCTCGGCGGCGGCACCGCGACGATCCCGGACCTGTCGTCACCCGCCGCCGCCGCGCAGATGATGGTCGACGGGGAGCGCTCCATGGTCTCCAGCGACACGGGCCGGGCCGCGTACGCGACGTTGTTCGACGCGGTCGCGGACGACGGCGCGGTGCTGTTCCACTGCACCGCGGGCAAGGACCGCACGGGCTGGGCGGCGGCCGCCCTGCTCACCACGGCGGGCGTGCCGCGCGACGTCGTCGAGGACGACTACCTGCTGAGCAACGACTACCGCGCCGAGGCGAACGCCGCCGCGCTCGCGTCGATGCCCGCCGAGCAGGCCGCGATCTACCGGCCGCTGCTCGACGTGCGGCCGGAGTACCTGGCCGCCGGGTTCGACGAGGTGCACGACGAGTACCGCTCGTTCGACCGGTACCTCCACCAGGGCCTCGGCCTCAGCGCTCGCGAGGCGCGCGACGTGCGGGACGAGCTGCTCGTCGGCTGACCGGCCGACCCACCACACCCGTCCGATCTGTTCGGCAGGGCGCGGATCTCTTCGGCACGGGTCGGGGCCGAAGAGATCCACCTCCTGCCGAACAGACCAGCGTCAGGGGACGGCGACCTCGCCCCGCTCGGCCTTCAGCGCGATGTCGCTGCGGTGGTGGGAGCCGTCCAGCGCGATCTTCTCGACCCCGGCGTAGGACGCCGCCCGCGCGGCCGCGAGGTCCGCGCCCCGGCCGACGACGGACAGCACGCGCCCCCCGGCGGACACCAGCGCGCCGTCGACGACGGCGGTGCCGGCGTGCAGCACGTGCACGTCGTCCAGCGCCTCGGCGTCGGCGATGCCGGAGATCGGGTCGCCCTTGCGCGGCGACTCGGGGTAGCCCTGGGAGGCGACGACGACGTTCACCACGGCGTCGTCCGACCAGCGCAGCGGCTCGACGCCGTCGAGGCGGCCGGTGGCGGCGGCCAGCAGCACGCCCGACAGCGGGGTGCGCAGCCGCGCGAGCACGGCCTGGATCTCCGGGTCGCCGAAGCGGGCGTTGAACTCCACCACGCGGGTGCCGCGCGAGGTCAGCGCCAGCCCCACGTAGAGGACGCCGGAGAACGGGGTGCCCCGGCGGGCCATCTCGTCCACGGTGGGCTGCGCGATCCGGTCCACCACCTCGGCCACGAGGCCGGACGGCGCCCAGTCGAGCGGCGTGTACGCGCCCATGCCGCCCGTGTTGGGGCCGGCGTCGTCGTCGCCCACCCGCTTGAAGTCCTGCGCGGGCACCATCGGCACGACGGTGGCGCCGTCGCACAGGCAGAACAGCGAGACCTCGGGGCCGTCGAGGTACTCCTCGATCACGACGCGGCCGTCGTCGCCGCGCGCGTCGAGCGCCTCGCGGGCGTGCGCGAGGGCGGCGTCGCGGTCGGACGTCACGACGACGCCCTTGCCGGCGGCGAGCCCGTCGTCCTTGACGACGTAGGGGGCGCCGAAGGCGTCGAGCGCGTCGGCGACCTGCTCGACGGTGGTGCACACGTGCGCCATCGCGGTCGGCACGTTCGCGGCGGCCATGACGTCCTTCGCGAACGCCTTCGACCCCTCGAGCCGGGCCGCCTCGGCCGACGGCCCGAAGACGGGGATCCCGGCCTCGCGGACCGCGTCGGCCACCCCGGCGACGAGGGGAGCCTCGGGCCCGACGACGACCAGGTCGACGCCGAGCGTCCGGGCGAGGGCGGCGACCGCTCGGCCGTCGTTCGCGTCCACCGGGTGCAGCGCGGCCTGCGCGGCCATGCCGGGGTTGCCCGGCGCGGCGTGCAGCTCGTGCGCGGGCTCCTCCGACGCGAGGGCGTGGACGATGGCGTGCTCGCGGGCGCCGGTCCCGACGACAAGGATCTTCACGGGCGACCATGCTAACGACCCTCGCGTCGGGGGTGCCGTGGCGTCCGCGGACGCCGTGCCCGCGAGCCGCGCCGGGCCGCTCAGGGCTGCGGCAGGCGGGCCATCCCGTAGACGCGATCGACGCGCAGTCGCAGCACCTGGCGACGGTCTGCCACCATCGCCTGCCGGAACTCCTCCCAGTCGGGGTGCTCCTGCCGGGCAGCCACGCGGAACGTCTCGACGAGCTCGTCGGCGGCGGCGTCGTGGGCGTCGGTCGCCACGTCGCTCAGCTCCGCCGTGCCGTCGAGGACGGCGTAGCTCCAGAAGTCCGGGGCGCTCACGTGCAGCGAGACGCGCGGGTCGCGCGCGGCGTTACGGGTCTTGGCGCGGTCCGCGGTCACGGACACGCGCGCCGTCCGCGTCTCCTCGTCCCACGCGTAGAGCACGTTGGACAGCTGGGGGCGGCCCGCGCGCCGCAGGGTCGTGAGGACCCCCTTGTTCCCGTCCGCCACCAGGGCGAGCAGGGCGCGCTGGTCATCCGTCTCGGCCGTTCCCGATGTCGTCATGCCGGGACAACCGACCAGGTCAGGCCGTTGTTCCCCCGGGCACGGTGGCGTCCTGCCCCGACCGGGCGAGCGCCTCCGCGACGAAGCCGCCGGCGGTCAGCTCGGCGACGGCGTCGCGCAGCCACGCGACCGCGGCAGGGTCGCGGTCGCGGCCGGTGGCGACGGCCTGCCGGATCTCGGTGAACCGCGGCTCGACCACGCGCAGCCCCGGGTGCTCGGCGACGTACCGGGTCAGCGGCTGCCGGATGCCGGCCGCCACCTCCAGGCCGTGCTCCTCGAAGGCGGCGGTGCCGTCGGCGCCGCGCACCACCTCCGCGTACCGGAGCGTGCGCGTGAGGTACAGGTCGTACGCCGAGCCCTGCTTCACCCCGACGCGCACGCCCGGTCGGTCGACGTCCTCGGCCGCGCGGACGGGCGAGCCCTCCGGCACGGCGAACACGCCCTCGATCAGCACGTACGGCGCGGTGAACGCGACCTGCTCGGCGCGCTCCGGCTCCACGGCGAGGAAGCCGATGTCGGCCCGGCCGTCGGCGACCGCCGCGAACGAGTGCCGCGCCGCGTCGACGCACTCCAGCACGCCCTCGACGCCGAGGCGCCGGGCCAGCTCGCGGGCGAGGTCGACGGTCACCCCGGACGGGTGCCGGCGCGTGCCCTGCGCCAGCACCGGGTTGCCGAGGTTGACCACCGCGCGCAGCACGCCCGTGGGGGCGAGCGCGTCGACGACGTCGACGGGAACCAGCCCGGCGCCGCCCATGTCAGCGGGCGTGGATCAGGTCGTGCACCGGGATGATCTCGTCACGCCGCGGGCCGACGCCCACCGCGGAGATGCGGCAGCCGGACAGCTCCTCGAGCCGGGCGAGGTACGCCTGCGCGTTGGCCGGCAGGTCCTCGATGGTGCGGGCGTGCGAGATGTCCTCCCACCAGCCCGGCATCTCCTCGTAGATCGGCTTCGCGTGGTGGAACGCGGACTGGTCGTCGGGCATCTCGTCGTAGCGGGTGCCGTCCACGTCGTAGGCGACGCAGACCGGCACCTTCTCCAGGCCCGTGAGCACGTCCAGCTTCGTCACCACGAGGTCGGTGAGGCCGTTGATGCGCGACGCGTAGCGCGCGATGACGGAGTCGTACCAGCCGCAGCGGCGCGCGCGGCCGGTCGTGACGCCGTACTCGCCGCCGGTCTTGAGCAGGTACTCGCCCATGTCGTCGAACAGCTCGGTAGGGAACGGGCCCTCGCCGACGCGGGTGGTGTACGCCTTGATGACGCCGATGACGGAGTCCACGCGGGTGGGCCCGATGCCCGAGCCGGTCACCGCGCCGCCGGCGGTCGCGCTCGACGACGTGACGAACGGGTACGTGCCGTGGTCGATGTCGAGCATGGTGGCCTGACCGGCCTCGAACAGCACGTTCTTGCCGGCGTCGAGCGCCTGGTTGAGCACCAGCGGCGTGTTCGCGACCATCGGCTGCAGCCGCTCGGCGTGCGCCAGCAGCTCGTCGACGGTCTCGTCGATGTCGACGGCGCGGCGGTTGTAGACCTTCACCAGCAGGTGGTTCTTCTGGTCGAGGGAGCCCTCGACCTTCTCCCGCAGGATCTTGGGGTCGAACAGGTCGGCGATGCGGATGCCGACGCGGTTGATCTTGTCGGCGTACGCCGGCCCGATGCCCCGGCCCGTGGTGCCGATGCGGCGCTTGCCCAGGAAGCGCTCGGTGACCTTGTCGAGCGTGCGGTGGTAGCCGGCGATGACGTGCGCCTGGCTCGAGACCAGCAGGCGGGAGACGTCCACACCCCGCGCGATGAGGTCGTCCAGCTCCTCGAACAGCACGTCGATGTCGACCACCACGCCGTTGCCGATGACGGGGACGACGCCGGGCGACAGGATGCCGGAGGGCAGCAGGTGCAGGGCGTACTTCTCGTCGCCGATGACGACGGTGTGACCCGCGTTGTTGCCGCCGTTGAACTTCACGACGTAGTCGACCCGGGACCCGAGCAGGTCCGTGGCCTTCCCCTTGCCCTCATCGCCCCACTGGGCACCGACGAGCACCACGGCTGGCATGAAATCTCCTCGCGTCGACGAGGCCCGGCGTGTTCACCCACGTCACCTGAGGAGGCGGGCCTCCTGGTCCGGGCCGGGCCCGAGTTTACCCGCCCGTGACCTGCCCGTCGGTCCGGCGCGCTCAGCCCGCCGGGTGGTGCGTCGCGGGGGTGGACGGCGCGGGCGCCGACTCGCAGCGGTGGTCGCGGTCGATGCGGAACAGGTCGAGGGCCCCGCACACCTCCAGCACGAACAGGTCGCGCTCGTCCGCGCCCCGCAGCACCGTGGCGCCGCCGCGCTTGCGCCCGGCGTCCGCGAGGGAGATGAGGAAGGCGGCCCCGGTCGAGTCCATGAACGTGACGCGGCACATGTCGATCACCAGCAGCTGGCGCCGCAGCCCGACCACCCGGGTGGCGATCTCCGGGAACTGGTCACGTTCCGCGAGGTCGAGGTCACCGGCGATCACGAGCGTCGTCGTCGTCGAAGACGTCGCGATCTCGATCATGGAGCGAGCGTACCCGCGACCGGCCCTGCGCGGCGCCCGAGGCGTCGATCTGTGGAGCGGGCGGGGGTCGGGCCAGAATGGGCGCCATGAACTCCCCTGTGGACGACCTGCTCGCCGGACCGCCCCCGACCCGCCTGCCCGACGATCACCCCCAGGTGCGCGACGGCCTGGACGCCGGGGAGGACCCGGCACGGCTGGCCGCCGACCACCCCTCGTCGTCGCTCGCCTGGGCCGTGCTCGCCGAGGCCACGCTGGACGCCGCGGGCGACGAGCCCACCGCGGCCCGGTCCGTGACGGCGTACGCGTACGCGCGCACCGGCTACCACCGCGGCCTCGACGCCCTGCGTCGCGCGGGCTGGCGCGGCCAGGGCCCGATCCCCGTCGACCACGAGCCCAACCAGGGGTTCCTGCGCGCGCTCGCCGCGCTGTCCGCGGCGGCCGCGCAGATCGGCGAGGCCGACGAGGCGGAGCGCTGCGCGCAGTTCCTGCGCGACTCCGGCACCTCGCCGGAGGAGGTCCGCGCGCTCGTGGGTTGAGCTGTCGAGACCCGCGCGTGGTCTCGACAGGCTCGACCGACGGACGCGGTCAGCCGGGCGCGACGGCGTTCGCGTGCAGCTTGGCCCACACGAGCTTGCCGGAGCCGGCGGGCCGCCAGCCCCAGTCGGCGAGCCGCTCGACGATCTGCATCCCGAACCCGCCCACGCGGTTGGGGTGGCCGTCCGTGGTGACGGGCGGCGCGGGGTTGGAGTCCTCCACCTCGATCCGCAGCCCGTCGCCGGTGTCGAAGAGGCGCAGCGCGATGTTGCCCCAGCCGTGCAGCACGCCGTTGGCGACGAGCTCGGAGACGACCAGCTCCGCCGACGCGGACTCCGGCAGGCCCCAGGCCTGGCAGGTGCGCAGCACGGCGTGCCGGGCCCGGCCGATGGACGCCGGCTCGCTGGGCAGCAGCCACCGCCGCGACCTCGGGCTGAGCGGCTGGACCTGCGCGTCGGCGACCGGGTCGGGCACGCGCACGACGACGAGCGCGACGTCGTCCTCGGGCGCGTCGGCGAGCCGGGACAGCAGCTCCTCCCCCACCCCGGCGGCGTCGCGGGCGGTGATGCGTCCCGACGTCTCGACGAGGGCGTCGAGCCCGACCTTGAGCGACCGGTCGCGGCGCTCGATGAGCCCGTCCGTGTAGAAGAGGAGCACGTCGCCGCGGCGCAGCTCGGTCTGCCCGGTGGTGCGGGGCCTGGACCCGAACCCGATGAGCGACCCGGCCCCGCCCGCCAGCTGGGTCACCTTGCCGTCGCGCAGCAGCAGGGGCGGCAGGTGGCCGGCGCGCGTGTACTGCACGGTCCACGCGTCGCCGTCCTGCTGGTGCTTGAGCGTGGCGTAGACCATCGACGCCGACCGCGGGATGCGCATCCCCGTGACGAGCTGGTCCACCCGGTCCACGACGATCCCGGGCGTGGCGAGCTCGAACGCGTACGACCGCACCACGGACCGCAGCTGTCCCATGGCCGCCGCGGCCTCGACGTCGTGCCCGACGACGTCGCCGACCACGAGCCCGACGGTGCCCTCGTTGATCTGCAGCACGTCGTACCAGTCGCCGCCCACCTGGGCGTGCTCGGCGTTGGGCGCGTAGTAGGTCCACACGTCGAGCCCGGACACGTCGGCCTGCTCGGGCAGCATGGCGCGCTGCAGCGCCTCGGCGAGCCGGTGCTCGCGCGCGTACAGGCGCGCGTTGTCGATGGCGGTGCCGGCCCGGCGCGCCACCACCTCGATCACGGTGTGCACGTGCTGCGGCTCGCCCGGACCGGGCCGGACCTCCTCGGTGACGGTGCCGTCGGGCGCCACCCCCACGCCGTGCCAGGTGGCCAGGAGCCCCAGCACGCGCCGGCGCCCGGCCACCGCGTGCACGACGACGGCGCGCGGCAGCGCCCCGGTCTCCTCCACCACGCGCCGCAGCAGGTCGCGGCGCAGCCAGCCGGACGCCGAGTGGGCCGGGAAGCCCGCCCCCAGGCGGAGCATCACCGGTCCCTCGACGACTCCCTCGAGCAGGTCCTGCACCTCGTCCCGCACCGGCTCGCGGGCGTCGCCGTCGGCGGGCGGGTCCGGCCGCTCCCCGGAGGCGTCGTCGGGCAGCTCGGGCACGTACCGGGCGTGCCGGCGACCGCGACCGCTCGGCGGCGACGCGACGTCCACGCCGTCGGCGAAGACGAGCCCGTCGTCGTTGACGTAGAAGCCGGCCCAGGGGACGAGCGCGCGCAGCAGGTCGGCGATGTCGCGCAGCGCGTACGGGTACTCGAGGTCGCCGAGCAGCTCCGTGGTCTGGGCGATGAGGTCGAGGTCCGCGCGCTCGCGACGCTCCACCTCGAGGGAGGCGAGCTGGTTGGCCTGCCGCTCGACGTGCGTCGACACGTCCGTGGCCGTGCCGAACCAGTGCTCCACCGGCCCCCCGTCGCCCGGCACCGGCGACATCGTGACCTGCCACCAGGTGGCGCGGCCGTCCGTGAGCCGCCCGCTCACCATGCGCGTGGTGGGCAGCCCGGCACGGAGGTCGCCCTGGCTGCGCTCGCGCTCCGCGTCGTCGTCCACGAGCTCCAGGAGCGGGTGCTTGCCCAGGACGGCGAGGTCGTTGACGCCGATCCCGGACTCCCGCGCGAAGGCGTCGTTGATCCACAGGACGGGCATCCCGTCCTCCCAGGCGCCGGTGACGAACGCGGGGATGACGGCGGCCGCGATCGCCCCGTCGAGAAATCCGTCCGGAAGGGGCGGCACAGGACCGGATGATTCGGTCATAATGCCTCCACTGCCGAGATTCCCCGCCCTGGTTGGTGTTCTTGCTGGTCATTCAACCGTAGATTGGTGTCCGCCGAGACTCGAGGTGAACGCCCCGCGCGTGGAAGGAGCACCGTGCACGACGGATCGAACACGACCCCACGTGATCTGCGGCGTGCGGACGTGAAGGAGGCAGACGCGGTGCCTGAGCTGGGAGACCCCGCGAGCGTGCACGTCATCGTGGGCGCGTCGCGCGCCCGTGTCGTGCTGTCCGGCGAGATCGACGCCGACATCGGAGCCGAGCTGGGCGAGGCCATCTCCGACGCCGAGGGCTCCGGCCTTCCCGTCGAGATCGACGCCCATCACGTCACCTTCATGGATTCCTCGGGTGTGGCGTTCCTCGCACGCCTCGCGTCGCGCAGCCCGCACCGTGTGCGGGTGCTTCGCGCCCCGCCCACCGTCCGGTTCCTCCTCGAGGTCACACGGATCGGCGAGCTGCTGGAGATCGTCGACGTCGACCCCGGCTTCGACCTGGAGTCCCCCGCGCCCCGCTGACGCCGAGGTAGTACGGAATCTCCCGAGAGAGCACGAAGGGGCGGCCCGCACCGTGTGCGGACCGCCCCTTCGAGCTACCTCGTCATGAGGTGCAGGGTCACATCTTGTGGCCGGCGGAGCGCAGCTGCTGCGCGGCCTCGACGATGCGGGCGGCCATGCCGGCCTCGGCCTGCTTGCCCCAGGCGCGCGGGTCGTAGGCCTTCTTGTTGCCGACCTCGCCGTCCACCTTGAGGACACCGTCGTAGTTGCGGAAGAAGTGGTCCGCGACGGGGCGCGAGAACGCGTACTGCGTGTCGGTGTCGATGTTCATCTTGATGACACCGTTGTCGACCGCCTCGGAGATCTCCTCGGCCGTGGAGCCCGAACCGCCGTGGAACACGAGGTCGAACGGGTTCTCCTTGCCGATCTCCGAGCCGACGGCCTTCTGGATGTCCGCGAGGATCGACGGGCGCAGCTTGACGGCGCCCGGCTTGTACACGCCGTGCACGTTGCCGAAGGTGAGGGCCGTGAGGTAGCGGCCCTTCTCGCCGGCGCCGAGGGCGCGCACGGTGGCGAGGCCGTCCTCGGCCGTCGTGTAGAGCTTCTCGTTGATCTCGGCCTCGTGGCCGTCCTCCTCGCCACCCACGACGCCGACCTCGATCTCGAGGATGGTGCGCGCGGCCTGCGAGAGCTCGAGCAGCTCGGCGGCGATGACGAGGTTCTCGTCCAGGGGGATGTCCGAGCCGTCGAACATGTGCGACTGGAAGGTCGGGTTCTTGCCGGCCTTCACCTGCTCCGCCTCGAGGGCGAGCAGCGGGCGCACCCAGGAGTCGAGGTTCTTCTTGACGCAGTGGTCGGTGTGGATCGCGATGTTCACCGAGTAGTTCTTCGCGACCTCCGTGGCGTAGGCCGCGAGGGCCAGCGAGCCGACGACGCGGTCCTTCACGGTGGAGCCCGACGCGTACTCGGCGCCGCCCACGGAGACCTGGATGATGCCGTCCGACTCGGCCTCGGCGAAGCCCTGGAGAGCGGCGGTCACGGTCTGCGACGAGGTGATGTTGACGGCGGGGTAGGCGAACTTGCCGGCCTTCGCCCGGTCGATCATCTCGGCGTAGACCTCGGGGGTTGCGATAGGCATCTGCGGTACTCCAATGACGGGGCGTACGAGGATGCAGCGGGATGCTTCGTCGCGACGGGCGCCGTGCGACCCGCATGCAACCGGATTTTCTCACGTCCGGGTCATGAGAGTCACATGCCGTCGGCTCCGTGAGACGGCGCGAGCCAGCGCGACGCCCAGGCGTGCATCGCGACGGCACCTGCGGCGCCCGCGTTGAGGGACCGCGTGGAGCCGTGCTGGGTGATGTGCAGGACGTCGGCGCACACCGCCTGCGCCTCCGGCGTCAGGCCCGTGGACTCCTGGCCGAACAGCAGCACGCAGCGGGCGGGCAGGTCGTAGGCCTCCAGCGGCACCGACCCGGGCAGGTTGTCGATGCCGATCACCGGCAGGCCGGCCCCGCCGTCCGCCGACGCCGCCCAGGCGGCGAGCGCCGCCGCGTCCGGGTGGTGGTGGGTGTGCAGGTAGCGGTCGGTGACCATCGCGCCGCGCCGGTTCCACCGCCGTCGGCCGACGACGTGCACCCCGGCCGCGTTGAACGCGTTGGCCGTGCGCACCACGGAGCCGATGTTGAGGTCGTGCGCCCAGTTCTCGATGGCGACGTGCAGCTCCCGCCCGGCGGGGCGGCGGGCGTCGAGGTCGGCGACGACCGCCTCGACGGTCCAGTACCGGTACCGGTCGACGACGTTGCGGCGGTCGCCGTGCGCGAGCAGCTCGGGGTCGTAGCGGGGGTCCGGTGCGCCGTCGGGCAGGCGGGGCCACGCGTCCGGGCCGCCGGGCCACGGGCCGACGCCGACCTCGCGCCCGGGCGCCTCCTGCTCCGCGTCGGTCATCGCCCGGCCAGCCACGCGTCGTAGGTGATCGTGCCCGCCGCGGCGTCGGGCACGAGGTTGCGCCCGGCGCGGAAGAACTCCCCGAGCGGGCCGGGCAGCGGCACGGCCACCGGGAGGCGGCGGGAGCCGCGCGCCCGCCGCCAGGCGCCGGCCATCGCCCGCGCGTCGAGCACCTGCGGCCCGCCGACGGTCGCGGTCGGCGCACCGGACGGGCCCGTGCCGGGCGCGACCCCGAGCGGGTCGGCGCCCTCGGCCGCGTCGACGAGCGCGCGGGCGACGTCGCGCAGGTCGATCGTCTGGAAGCGGCAGCCGCGCGGGTACGGCAGGAGCCCGAGCCGCGACCAGGCCCCGAGGCGGCTGTCGCGGCCGAAGAAGAGGTCGAGGAACCCGTGGAACTGGGTGGCCCGCACGACCGTCGCCGGCACGGGCCCGGCGGCGTAGACGCGCTCCTGCTCGGCGTGCGCCCGGTAGTACCCGTACGCGCTGCGGTCGACCGCGGCGATCGAGAGGACGACGGCGCGCCCCACGCCCGCACGACCGGCCGAGCCCGCGACCCGCCGCGCACCCGCCGTGAAGACGGCCTGGGCGGCGGGCGTCATCCCGTTGCTGGTGTCGACCACGGCCTCCACGCCGTCGAACGCCGCGGCGAGCGCGCCCGCGACCCGCGCCTCGTCCTCGTCGAGGAGGTCCGCCGCGTGGTGCGTCGCACCGGGCTCGTGGTCCGCGCGCCGGCGCGATACCACCCGCACCTCGTGGCCCCGCGCCACGGCCTCCCGCACCACGGCGCGCCCGGCCTGACCGGTGCCGCCCACCACCGCGATCGTCGTCATGCGCCCATCCTGGCGCACGCGCGGGGCCGCCCCGCCCACTAGGGTGAGCGGCGTGAGCGAACGACGGATCGAGTGCTGGCTGACCGACATGGACGGCGTCCTCGTGCACGAGGGGCAGGCCATCCCCGGGGCGCCGGAGTTCATCCGCGCCCTGCGCGACGCGGAGCGCCCGTTCCTCGTCCTCACGAACAACTCGATCTTCACGCCGCGCGACCTGCGCGCCCGCCTCGCGACGTCGGGCATCGACGTCCCGGAGGAGGCGATCTGGACGTCCGCGCTGGCCACCGCGCAGTTCCTCACGGACCAGATCCCCAACGGCTCGGCGTACGTGATCGGCGAGGCCGGCCTCACCACCGCCCTCTACGAGGCGGGGTACACGCTCACCGAGTCGAACCCGGACTACGTGGTGCTGGGCGAGACCCGCACCTACTCGTTCACCGCGATCACCAAGGCGATCCGCCTGGTGCGCGACGGCGCCCGCTTCATCGCCACCAACCCGGACACCACCGGCCCGTCCGCCGAGGGGCCTCTGCCCGCCACCGGCGCCGTCGCCGCGATGATCCAGGCCGCCACCGGCCGGTCGCCGTACTACGTGGGCAAGCCGAACCCGATGATGTTCCGCTCCGCGCTCAACCGGATCGACGCCCACTCCGAGGTGACGGCGATGATCGGCGACCGCATGGACACCGACGTCGTCGCCGGCATCGAGGCGGGGCTCGAGACCTTCCTCGTCATGACCGGCTCCACCACGGCGGCCGAGGTGGACACGTACCCGTTCCGGCCGTCGCACGTCGTCGACTCGATCGCGGACCTGATCGGCCGGGTATGACGCGCCGGGAGCGGGTCCTCGTGCGGGCCGCGCTCGTCGTCGGCGCCGTGCTGGTGGTGCTCGGGGTCTACCAGGCCTCGACCTGGACCTTCACCCTCGGCTGGTTCGCGTACGCCCCGCTGTCGGACACGACGTTCCACCCGCAGATCCCGAACTGGTGGGTGCCGCCCGCCATGATCGGCGTCGGGGCGCTGCTCGCCGGCCTCGGCGGCGGCTTCCTGCTGGGCCGCCGCCGCGACTGACCGCTCAGGCGAGGCCGAGGTCCGCCAGGTCGTAGAGGTAGTGGTAGGGCACGCCGAGCGCCTCGATCTTCTCGCCGGCCCCGGTGGCGCGGTCGACGATCGTGGCGCAGCCGAGCACCTCGGCGCCCGCGGCGCGCAGCGCCTCGATGGCCGTGATGGGCGACCCGCCCGTCGTCGTCGTGTCCTCGAGGACGACGACCTTGCGGCCCGCGACCTCGGGGCCCTCGATCTGCCGCTGCATGCCGTGCGCCTTGGCCGCCTTGCGGACGACGAACGCGTCGAGGTCCTGCCCGCGCGACGCCGCGGCGTGCAGCAGCGCGTCCGCGATCGGGTCCGCGCCGAGGGTGAGGCCGCCGACGGCGTCCACCTCTGCCGTGCCGAGGCCGACCTCCTCCAGGTGGTCGAGCAGCACGTGCCCCACCAGCGGGGCCGCGCGGTGGTGCAGCGTGATCCGGCGCAGGTCGACGTAGTAGTCGGCCTCCTTGCCGGACGACAACGTCACCTTGCCGTGCACGACGGCGAGCTCGGTGATGAGGTCGCGCAGCTGCTCGCGGGGCGTGGGGCCGAAGGTGGTATCCGAGGAGGTCACCCGGTCATCGTACCGACGGCCTCCTGCCCGTCCGCGGGGGCGGCGTCGACCTGGAGCGCGACGAGCGCCACGTCGTCGGCGCCCCGGATCGGCGTGCTCCGCGCCAGCACGCAGTCGGCCAGCCGCGCGAGCCGGCGGTCCACGACCTGCTCGACGTCCTGGCGCAGAAGCTCCAGGGAGTCGGACAACAGCTCTCCCCGCCGTTCGACCAGGCCGTCGGTGAAGAGCAGCAACGACGTGCCGGGGTCGAGGTCGAGGGTCGACTCCGGCCGGTCCGTGGGCAGCAGCAGGCCGAACAGCCTGCCGGGGCGCTCGCCGAGGAGCTCGGCTCCGCGCTCGGCCCACCGCACCAGCGGTGGCAGCGACCCGGCACGTGCCCAGGTGACGCGCCGCGACCCGTCGGGCGCGGGTGGGTCCACCACGGCCGCCGTGACCGCGGCGAACCCCTCGATCCGCAGCGCGGCGGCGGCACGCTCGGCCCGGTCGAGGACCTCGGCGGGGCCGGCGTCGTCCTCGACCGCGACCGTGCGCAGCACGCCCTTGAGGTGCGTCATCGTGGCCGCGGCGTCGACGTCGTGCCCCGCCACGTCGCCCACGACCAGCACCGCCCGGCCCGACTCCCGGACCACGACGTCGTACCAGTCTCCGCCGACCCGCGTGATCCGGTTCGCCGGCTGGTAGCGGACGTCCACGACGAGCCCCGCGACGTGCGGGGGCCGGGCGAGCACCGAGGACTGCAGCGTGACGGCCGCCTCGCGCTCGGCGGCCGCCGTCGCGCGCATCCGCGCGACCGTGCTGTGCCACGACATGCGCTCGGGCGTGGCGCGCCCGTCCGTGCCCTCCACGTCGGCCGCGTCGACCTCCTCCACGCGCACGACGACGGCGCGGACGGTCGGGTCGCCCGGCCGCGTCACCGGCAGCGCGAGGAGCATCCAGTACCGCGGGCCCGTCTCGCCCGTGCGCCGGTCCGGCAGGTCCCATCGCGTGGGCTCGACGACCTCGGGCATGCCCGTGCGCAGGCAGCGGTCGATCGCGTCCAGGGCGCGGGGCACAGGGGGAGGTCCGCCCGGCACCTGCGCCACGGCGTCGGCCAGGGTGCGCCCGACCAGGGCGTCCGCCGGCACCCCGAGCAGCTCGGTGTACGAACGGTTGGCGTCCAGCACGACGAGGTCGGGGTCCAGGACGATCTTCGGCACGGCCATCGCGTCGAAGATGTCGCGGTAGTCCAGCGTGGCCCCACCAGGGACGGCGCTCCGGCCGCCCCCGGCGTCCGTCGCCGGCGTCGTCCCCCGGATCACGCCACCATCGTGGGGCAGCCGAGCGGTCCTCGCCCGGTGTCGGCGAAGGCGGAGGTCAGCGGTACTTGCCCACGGCGCGGACGGCGACCCTCGGGGCAAGGCGCAGCAGGGCCGCAGCCGCCTTGTAGCGGACGGACGGTGTCGAGAGGACGACGCCGCGGCGCACGTCCGCGAGCGCCTCGGAGACGACGGTCGGGGCGTCGAGCCAGCCGGCGTCCGGGATCGTGGACATGTCCACGCCCGCCCGGTCGTGGAACTCGGTGCGCACGAACCCGGGGCTCAGCACCGTGGCCGTGACGCCGGTGCCCTTGAGCTCGACGGCCAGCCCCTCCGTGAACGACCGCACGTAGGCCTTCGCCGCGGCGTAGGTGCCGCCGGCGGTCAGCGCGGCGATCGACCCGACGTTGAGGATCGCGCCGCGCCCGCGGCCCGTCATCTGCCCGGCGGCCGCGTGCGACAGCACGAGCACCGCCCGGACCATGACGTCCAGGGCGGACACCTCGACGGCGAGGTCGCCGCCGACGAACGACTGCGCCGTGGCGAACCCGGCGTTGTTGACCAGCAGGCCCACCGGGCGCCGGTCGTCGCCCTCCTCGTCGCCGGTGACGGCGAGCCGGGCGGCGACCCGCTCCAGGTCCTCCGGCACGGACAGGTCTGCGCGCAGCACCTCCACCCGCACGCCGGCGGCCGCGCGCACCTGCGCGGCGACCTGCTCCAGGCGGTCGGCGTCGCGCGCGACGACGACCACGTCGTGTCGCGCGGTGGCGAGCTGCCAGACGAACTCCAGGCCGAGGCCGGCGGTGGCGCCGGTGACGAGCGCGGTACCCATGAGGGCAGCCTAGAGGGCGGACGCCGTGGGGTTGACCCTCACGCGACGTGAGGCTCCACGCCGGCCGCACGACCGACACCACCTTCCCCGCGTTCAGCATCAGCCCCGCGACGCCCGGCGTCGACCCCGACACCGCGACGTGGGGATGACCGACCGGTGCCGTCGGCCTCCGCCGGTAGCCTGGCGCCCGTGCGCCTCGCGACCTGGAACGTCAACTCCGTCCGTGCCCGCGTCGACCGGGTGATCGCCTTCCTGGAGCGCTCGGGCACCGATGTGCTCGCCATCCAGGAGACCAAGTGCCGCGACGAGCAGTTCCCGCACGCGGCGTTCGAGGCCGCCGGGTACCAGGTGGCGCACACCGGGCACTCGGCGTGGAACGGCGTCGCCATCGCGTCGCGGGTCGGGATCGCGGACGTCGAGACGTCGTTCCCCGGGCAGCCCGGGTTCGCCAAGGCTCCCGCCACCGTGCCCGACGACGCGCCGACCGAGGCGCCCGACGTGGAGCCCGTCGAGGCGCCGGCGACGCTGCTCGACGTGCCGCCGCCGGTCGAGGCGCGCGCCCTCGGGGCCACCTGCGGCGGCGTCCGCGTGTGGTCGCTGTACGTGCCGCACGGCCGCGCGGTCGGCGACCCCCACTACGCGTACAAGCTGGCGTGGCTGGGTGCGCTGCGCGACGCCGCGGCCGGCTGGCTCGCCGACGACCCGCGCACCCAGGTCGCGCTGGTCGGCGACTGGAACGTCATCCCGCTCGACACGGACGTCTACGACCCGGCCGCGTTCGAGGGCCACACCCACGTGACCCCCGCCGAGCGGGAGGCGTTCACGGCGTTCGCGACCGCCGGGTACACCGAGGTGACGCGGGAGCACCTGCCCGCCGAGCACACCTACACCTACTGGGACTACCAGCAGCTCGCGTTCCCCCGGAACAAGGGCCTGCGCATCGACTTCGCCTACGCCTCCCCCGCCGTGCGCGAGCGCGTCACCGGCGTCGTCATCGACCGTGACGAGCGCAAGGGCAAGGGCGCCAGCGACCACGTCCCCGTGATCCTCGACCTCGCCGACCCGGCCTGACGCGCGGAGCACGTCGTGACCGAGGACCAGCACCGGCACCAGCCGGACCAGGACGCCCCGCACCGGCGGCACCCTGCGGACGAGCCCGCACCCGGTTCCGCCCCGCCGCCCGCGGAGCCGGTGTTCGCCGCGCCGACGCCTGCGGGCGTGCTGCCGGCGGACGGGCTCGTCGGCCTGGGCCTGCCGGGCACGGGCGACGACGGCGCGGCCCCGCCCGGCGACGCCGTGCCGCGTGCACCCCGGGCGGGGGGCGCCGGCACGGCCCGGGCGCGCCGCGGCGCAGGTCGTGCGGCCGTGGCGGTGGTGGCGCTCGCGGTCGTCGGCGGGGCCGTCGCGATCGGGGTCGCGGCGGCGCGGGACCGGGCGACCGCCCCGGTGCCGGCCGTGGTGACCGGAGCCCGCGAGGTGAACGCGACGCAGCTCGTGCTCGGGTCGTGCCTGCGGGACCTGCCTCCCGGCGACGTCGGCCGGGTGACCGTCGTGCCGTGCGCGAGCGAGCACGGGGCGCAGGTGGTGGGGCGCACGGACTCGGCCGCCGGCGCGGTGTGGCCCGGTCACGACGCGCTGGTGCGCAAGGCCTCCGCGGACTGCGGGCCCGGACTGTTGGGGGCCGCGGGCCGCGAGGACGTGGGGCCGACCTTCGTCGTCCTCACCCCGTCCGAGGACGGTTGGGCGGCCGGCGACCGCACGGGGCTGTGCGTCGCGGTCTCCGCCTCGCCGGCGACGTCCGACCTGCTGCGCTGAGCCTGCGACCGTGGTCGGACGCGCGGACCGGTCGACGTCTTCGACGTCCCCCCACCGGTGGATTCCTACAGTGATCTTCGTCACATCCGGCATCAGGGGACGACGTCCGGTTCGGCCGGGGTTGACCGGACTCGTCCAGGGCCGATACATGTCGGCCCCCGCGCCAGCGACACGCCGTACCTGTTACCGGAACGTGACCTCGAAGGGTCCCCAGGGTTAGCGTCCCTCGACCGCACCTAGCAACGGGTGCCGGCCGACCGGGACGCAGCCGAGTGCTGCCGGCGTCCCGGTGACCACGAAACTCACGGCAGCAGCGGGAGACCCACTTCCGGCCGGCCGCCCGGGCACACCGCCCGGACGCTCCCGGCCTTGGGGTTCAGCCACCTTGGTGGCGGGCCAACGATCTCGGCCTCACCCGACAGCTCATCTCGCAGGCTGGAGGTCACGCCCCATGTCCATGCCCCCTGCCCCCGCGCGCCCCGGCACCGCCGCCGTGGCCGCTCGCCGGCCCCGCCGGGCGATCATCGCCCTCGCCGTCGCCGGCGCCCTCACCGGCGGCGGTCTCATCGCCGTCGCCCCCCACGCCTCGGCGGCCCCGGCCGCCACGGCGGTCCAGGCGGCCTCGACGTCCTCGAAGCCCCGGCCGTCCGTCAGCCTCAAGGCGACCAAGACGACGCTGATCAAGGGTTCGGGGAAGTCCAAGCGCCCCGTGTACACCGTCACCGCCAAGCGTGCCGGCAAGACGATCGCCGGGAAGGCGAAGCTCGTCATCAACGGCAAGGTCAAGTCGACCAAGACGATCCGGCACGGCAAGGCGACGTTCAACCCGAGCTGGCCCATGCACAAGGTCGGCAAGAACAAGGTTCGCGTGGTGGTGGACCCGAGCAGCTCGAGGCTGCTCGCGAAGTCCAGCCGCACCGTGACGACCACCGCGAAGAAGCCCGGCTCGCCTGTCGTGGCGATCGCGAAGACGAAGGTCGGCGCCCGCTACGTCTCCGGCGCCACCGGGCCGAGCTCGTTCGACTGCTCGGGCTTCACCTCCTACGTGTACAAGAAGGCGATCGGCAAGAAGCTGCCGCGCACGTCGTCCGCGCAGAAGCACGTCGGCAAGAAGGTCTCGCGCAAGAACGCCAAGCCCGGCGACCTGATCTGGTCGCCCGGCCACGTCGCCATCTACATCGGCGACGGCAAGCAGATCGACGCCGGCAACCCGCGCGTCGGCGTCGTCAAGCGCAGCATCTGGCAGTCGAACCCGACGTTCATCCGGGTCAGCGCCAAGGCGGTCTGACCTCTCGCAGCACCCGTCGAGCCCCCGGCCTCCGTCATGGAGGTCGGGGGCTCGACGTCTCGTACTACCTCGGCAGGTCTCGTACTACCTCGGCGGTGGCCGGACTACCTCGGCGTCACGACCAGCCCCGCGGCGTCCGGGGACCGGTCGACGACGACGGTGCCGCCGTCGGACACGGCGCCGGACAGCAGCTCCTTGGCGAGCCGGTCGCCGATCTCGCGCTGCACCAGCCGGCGCAGCGGGCGGGCGCCGTACGCGGGGTCGAAGCCCTCCAGCGCCAGCCACTCGCGCGCGGCGGGCGTGACGTCCACCGTGATGCGCCGGTCGGCCAGCCGCTTCGCGAACGTCGCGACCTGGAGGTCGACGATCTCCCCGAGCTCCTCGACGTTGAGCGCGTCGAAGATCACCACGTCGTCGAGCCGGTTGAGGAACTCCGGCTTGAACGACGCGCGCACGGCCGCCATGACCGCCTCGCGGCGGGCGGCGTCGTCGAGCGCCGGGTCGACGAGGAACTGCGAGCCCAGGTTCGACGTCAGCACGAGGATGACGTTGCGGAAGTCGACCGTGCGGCCCTGGCCGTCGGTGAGGCGGCCGTCGTCGAGCACCTGCAGCAGGATGTCGAAGACCTCGGGGTGCGCCTTCTCCACCTCGTCCAGCAGGACGACGGAGTACGGGCGCCGCCGCACGGCCTCGGTGAGCTGCCCGCCCTCCTCGTAGCCGACGTACCCGGGGGGCGCGCCGACCAGCCGCGACACCGAGTGCTTCTCCGAGTACTCGGACATGTCGATGCGCACCATGGCGCGCTCGTCGTCGAACAGGAAGTCCGCGAGCGACTTGGCCAGCTCGGTCTTGCCGACGCCGGTCGGGCCGAGGAACAGGAACGACCCGGTCGGCCGGTCGGGGTCGGCCACGCCGGCGCGCGAGCGCCGCACGGCGTCCGACACCGCGCGCACCGCGGCCGTCTGGCCGATGAGCCGCTCGCCGATGACGTCCTCCATGTGCAGGAGCTTTTCTGACTCGCCCTGCAGCAGGCGCCCGGCGGGGATGCCGGTCCAGGCGGCGACCACCTCGGCGATCTCGTCGGAGCCCACCTTGTCGGCGATCATCGGGGCCTCGTGCACGGCTGCCTCGTCGGCCTCCTGCGACGCCTCGGCCCGCTCGGCGTCGGCGAGCTCGCGCTCGACCTGCGGGATCTCGCCGTACAGGAGGCGCGCGGCGGACTCGAGGTCGCCCTCGCGCTGCAGCCGGTCGGACTCGGTGCGCAGCTCGTCGATGCGGGCGCGCAGGTCGCCGACCCGGTTGTGGCCGGCCTTCTCCGACTCCCACCGCGCCGTGAGCGCGGCGAGCCTCTCGCGCGTGTCGGCGAGGTCGGCCCGCAGCCGCTCGAGTCGCTCGGTGGAGGCGGCGTCGTCGGACTCCTTGAGCACGACCTCCTCCATCTCGAGGCGCGTGACGGCGCGCTGCAGCTCGTCGATCTCGACCGGCGAGGAGTCCATCTCCATGCGCAGGCGCGACGCCGCCTCGTCGACGAGGTCGATCGCCTTGTCGGGCAGCTGCCGGCCGGTGATGTACCGGTCGGACAGCGCGGCGGCGGCCACGAGCGCGGAGTCGGCGATCGTCACCTTGTGGTGCGCCTCGTACCGCTCCTTGAGCCCGCGCAGGATCGCGACCGTGTCCTCCACGGACGGCTCGCCGACGAACACCTGCTGGAACCGGCGCTCGAGGGCCGGGTCCTTCTCGATGTGCTCGCGGTACTCGTCGAGGGTCGTGGCGCCGACCAGGCGCAGCTCGCCGCGGGCGAGCATCGGCTTGAGCATGTTGCCCGCGTCCATGGCGCCCTCGCCGCCGGCGCCCGCGCCGACGACCGTGTGCAGCTCGTCGATGAAGGTGACGACCTCGCCGTCCGACGCGGTGATCTCCTCGAGCACGGCCTTGAGCCGCTCCTCGAACTCGCCGCGGTACTTGGCGCCCGCGACCATGCCCGCCAGGTCGAGCGCGACGAGGCGCTTGCCCTGCAGGGACGTCGGGACGTCGCCCGCGACGATGCGCTGGGCCAGGCCCTCGACGACGGCGGTCTTGCCGACGCCGGGCTCGCCGATGAGCACGGGGTTGTTCTTGGTGCGGCGGCTGAGCACCTGCACGACGCGGCGGATCTCGGAGTCGCGGCCGATGACAGGGTCGAGCTTGCCGTCGCGGGCGCGCTGCGTGAGGTCGCTGCCGTACTGCTCCAGCGCCTTGTACGTGCCCTCGGGGTAGGGGCTGGTGACGCGGGAGGAGCCGCGGACGGCGGGCAGCGCGGCGCGCAGGGCGTCGGCGGTCGCGCCCGCCTCGGCCAGCGCCTGGGCGGCGGCGGACTGCCCGGCGGCGAGCGCGATGAGCAGGTGCTCCGTCGACACGTACTCGTCGCCGAGCGCCTCGGCCTCCTTGGCCGCGTTCTCCAGCACCGCGCTCATCGCGCGCGACGGCGCGGGCTGCGCGACGGCGGACCCGCTCGCCTGCGGCAGGGCGACGAGGGCCGCGCGGGCACGCTGGCCGATCTGCTGGGCGTTCGCGCCGACGGCGTCGAGCAGGCCGACGGCGACGCCGCCCGTCTGCTGGAGCAGCGCCTGCAGCAGGTGCACGGGCTCGAGCTGGGGGTTGCCCGCGGCCGACGCCGACTGGACGGCGTCGCCGAGCGCCTGCTGCGACATGGTCGTGAGCTTGATGTCCATGGGACCTCCGGGATGACGTGCGATGACACGGGAAAACGTCTGTCGGGGGAACGCCGCCAAAGTTGAGTCTATTCCGCTCAACTTTGATCGCAAGCCGCCCGGGGTGCCGGGTGGCTCCCGGACGGCCGCTGCGGGATGCTGGGCCGGTGACCACTCCAGCCCGCGGCCCCGTGCGCCGCCTCCGCACCGCGATCGCGGCAGCCCTGGCCGCCGTCGGCCTCCTCGCCCTCGCCGGGTGCATGAAGGTCGACATGGACATGACGCTGTCGGAGGACGACACCGTCTCCGGCTCGATCGTCATGGCCGTCTCCAACAGCCTGGCCGAGACCATGGGGATGGAGCCGGGCGAGCTGTGGAAGCAGGCGGGCGGGGAGCTGTCCCAGAACCTCCCCGAGGGCACGTCCCAGGAGCCGTACTCCGACGACGAGTACACCGGCACCCGGTACACGTTCACCGAGGCCCCGATCAGCCAGATCTCGGGGGAGGGCGGCGAGGACCTCACCATCACCCGCGACGGCGACGACTACGTCGTCGACGGCACCATGAACCTCTCCGAGGGCGCCGACCAGCTGAAGTCGCTGCCGCAGAACGTCCAGGACGCCTTCGACGTCAGCCTCGCCATCACCTTCCCCGGCCCGGTCAGCGACGCCACCGGCACCATCGACGGCAACACCGTCACCTGGACGCCGAAGGTCGGCGAGAACACCGAGATCCACGCCGTCGGCGCCGCCAGCGCGGGCAGCAGCTTCCCGTGGTGGATCGTCGGGCTCGTCGTCGGACTGGTCGTCATCGGCCTCGTCGTGTGGTTCGTCGTGCGGAACAACCGCCGCCCCGCCACGTCGACGGGCACGGTCACGGGCACCGCGACGGGCGACGCCGCCCTCGCCGCGCAGGCCGCCCCCGGGGCCGTGCCCGCCGCCGGCCCGACGCCGGAGGAGCAGGTCTTCGGCGCGCCCGCGACCCCGCCCGCGGAGCCCGGCACCGGCCCGGTCGCCGAGCCGCTCGAGCCGGAGCCCGCGCCCGAGGCCGCCCCGCCCGCCGGCCCCACGACCGGCCCCGTCGCGGAGCCGCTCGAGCCCGGCCGCCCGGGCGAGGAGGACACCGTCCGGCAGGAGCCCGCCGGGACGCCGGGTCCCGACGTCGAGCCCGACGTCACGGGCACGCCCGACGACCGCCCCGGCGACGAGGACCGCCCGTCCGGTCCCGCGCAGGGTGCCTGACGCGCAGACCGCGCCGCGCCCCGGGCCCGGGGCGTGGCGCGAGGACGTCCTCGGCCCGGAGTTCCGGGCGCGCACGCTGCCGCTGCCCGGTGGCGCGGAGGCCGTGCTGGTGCGGCACGTGCCGTCCACGCCGGACGACGACGGCGCGCCGGGCCCGCACGGCGTCGCGCGCACGGCGGTGCTGTCCGTGCACGGGTTCGTCGACTACTTCTTCCACCCGCACGTCGCCCGCACCGTCGCCGCCCGCGGGCACGCGTTCTACGCCGTCGACCTGCGCGGCCACGGACGGGCGCTGGCCGCGCACGTCGCCGCCGGGCGCGACCCGAACCTCGTGGACGACCTGGCCCTGTACGCCCAGGACCTCGACGCCACGGCCGCCGTCGTGCGGGCCGCGGGACACGAGCGGCTGGTGGTGCTCGGGCACTCCACGGGCGGCCTGGTCGCGCCCCTGTGGGCGAACGCCCGCCCCTCCCGCGCGGACGCGCTGGTGCTCAACAGCCCGTGGCTGGAGCTCAACGAGAGCTGGCTGATGCGCGGCCCGGCGACCTGGGCGATCGACGTCGTCGGACGCGTCGCGCCGCGGGTGGTCGTGGGTGCCATCGGCGAGCACTACGGCGCCGCGCTGCACCACGAGACCGGCGGAGAGTGGGACTACGACCTGGCCTGGAAGCCGCACGCCGGCTTCCCCGCCCGCGCCGGGTGGCTGCGCTCCGTGCGCCGGGCGCAGCACCGGGTGGCCCGCGGGCTGGACCTCACGATCCCGGTCCTCGTGCTCGCGTCCGACCGGTCCGGCCCGGCGCGGTCGTGGCACGGCGAGCTGGTCACCACGGACTCCGTGCTGGACGTCGCGCACATCCGCGACCGGGCGCCCCGCCTGGGCAGCGACGTCACCGTGCGGACGGTCGCCGGCGGCGCGCACGACCTCGCCCTCTCACCGCAGCCCGCCCGCGACACCTACCTCACCACCGTGCTGGACTGGGTCGAGGCGCTCCCCTAGCACCCACGGTCGTGTCCGATTCCCGCTAGCCCTCCGTCGGTGGACCGCGTGAGGATGGGGGCATGACGACGACGGCCCACCCCGACGCGCGGGAGTTCGAGGAGCGGTACCGCGCCATCGCCGCGCGGGACACCCGGTTCGACGGGCAGTTCTTCACGGCGGTCAGCTCCACGGGCATCTACTGCCGCCCGTCCTGCCCGGCGCGCACGCCGAAGCCGGAGAACGTCACCTTCTACCTCACCTCGGCGGCCGCGCACGAGGCCGGCTACCGCGCCTGCAAGCGCTGCCTGCCCGAGGCCGCGCCCGGCACCCCGGCATGGGACCTGCGGCACGACCTCGCCGGACGGGCGATGCGCCTCATCGCCGACGGCGTCGTGGACCGCGAGGGCACGGACGGGCTCGCAGCCCACCTCGGGTACAGCGCGCGGCACGTGCACCGCCTGCTCACCGCCGAGCTCGGCGCCGGCCCGCTCGCCCTGGCCCGCGCGCAGCGGGCCCAGACCGCGCGGAGTCTCGTCGTCGGCACCGACCTCCCGCTCGCGGACGTCGCCTTCGCGGCCGGGTTCGGCTCCATCCGGCAGTTCAACGACACGATGACCGAGGTCTTCGCCGTCGTGCCGAGCGAGCTCCGTGCGCGTGCCCGCACCCACCGCCGTCCCACGGCGTTCCAGCAAGCGATCCGTCGCGGGCCGGGGGCCGGAGGCCCGACCGCTCGGGGGGGGTGTGATTTTAAAAAAAAACAGCCCCCCCG
>NZ_JBHTVZ010000006.1:62395-211299 GCF_042792715.1 Isoptericola sp. NPDC056618
CGGCGCCGACGCCGCGCGCGTCCGGCTCGACCTGGAGCTGCCGGTGCGCGAGCCGTTCGACGCCCGCGGCGTCGTCGCGTTCCTCGCGGCGCGCGCCGTCGACGGTGTGGAGGTCGCGGACCTCGACGGCGACGACGTGCGGTACGCCCGGACGCTGCTGCTCCCCCACGGGCCCGGCGCGGCGGAGGTCATGGCCGGGCCGGGCGTGGGGCCCGGCCGGGTCGCCGTGCGCCTGGAGCTCGCGTCCGCCGCCGACGTCTCGGTCGCGGTGACCCGCCTGCGCCGGCTCCTCGACCTGGACGCCGACCCGGCCGCCGTCGACACGGCCCTCGCCGACGACCCGGCGCTGGCGCCGCTCGTCGCCCGCAGGCCCGGCCTACGCCTGCCCGGCACGGTGGACCCGCACGAGATCGTGGTGCGCGCCATCGTCGGGCAGCAGATCAGCGTGGCCGCCGCGCGCACGCACCTCGGTCGGCTCGCCGCCGGCGCGGGCACCCCGTACGTCTCCGCGGTCCCGGGGCTCACGCACCTGTTCCCGACGGCGGCACAGGTCGCGGCCGCGGCGGCGGACCACCTGCGCCTGCCGGCGCGCTCCGTCGCGACGGTCGTCGACACCGCCGGCGCGCTCGACGACGGCACCCTCGCCGTCGGGGTGGGCGACGACGGCGACGCGCTGCGCGCCGCGCTCGTCGCGCGGCGTGGCATCGGGCCGTGGACCGCCGCCTACGTGGCGATGCGCGTGCTGCGCGACCCGGACGCCTGGCTCGACGGCGACGTCGCGCTCCTCGCGGGCGCGGCCGCGGCCGGCGTCGACCTGGGCCTGCCGGACGACGCCCCGCGCTCGGCCCGGTCGCGCGCGCTCGCCGCCCGCGCCGGGCGCTGGGCGCCGTGGCGCTCGTACGCCGCCCTGCACCTGTGGCGCGCCGCCCTCCCGCCGACCAGGCAGTGACGCCGTCCTCAACCGGCATCCCGAGCACCCGTGCTGCTCGGCGCCCGACCTCATGTCCGACCTCATGTCCGACCTCACGGAGGAACCATGTCCGCCCGCACCACCACCCTCAGCACCCCCGACGGTCCGTTCACCGTCGTCGTCGACCCGGACGGCACGGTCCTCGCGTCCGGCTGGACGACGGACGCCGACGCCCTGGTCGGCCTCGTCCACCCCGACGTCCGGCCCACGGCCACGACGCCCGTGCCTGACGACGACCCTGCGGTCGCCTCCGCCGTCGCCGCGGTCCGCGCCTACTACGCGGGCGACGTGCGCGCGATCGACGCCGTCCCCGTCCGCCAGGTCTCCGGCCCGTACCGCGCGCACGCGTGGGACGTGCTGCGCACCGTCGACGCCGGAGACCCCGTGACGTACACCCGCTACGCGGAGCTGTCCGGCCGTCCCGCCGCCGTCCGCGCGGCGGCCGGCGCGTGCGCGATGAACGCCGCCGCCCTGTTCGTCCCGTGCCACCGGGTGCTGCGGACCGACGGCAGCCTCGGCGGCTTCCGCTACGGCCTCGACGTCAAGCGCAGCCTGCTCGCCCACGAGGCCCGCCACGCCGGCTGATCCCGGCGGCCGGCGGCCGGCGGCCGGCGGCCTCACAGCGAAGGCTCCTCCGGCGTGGACACCGTGAACACCGCGCCGGCGATGACGGGCACCCGCGTCGCCGCCCGCTCGAGGTCGTCCAGACGCCGCGCGACGGTCTCCTCCGGCTCGTTGCCGCTGAGGTCGACGCTCGCCACCAGGTACAGCGACCGCGGCCCCACGTACTCGAGCCGCAGGTAGGTGACCCGCTCCACCTGCGGCATCGTGACGAGGTGCGCGAGCACGGCGGCCCGGGTCTCGGGCCGGGCGGCCTCGCCGACGAGGAAGCGACGGTTGCGGTCCACGAGGACCAGGGAGACGACGGCGAGCACGACGCCGACGACGATCGAGCCGACGGCGTCGGGCACGGGCGAGCCGGTGAGCTGGTGCGCGAGCACGCCCCCGAACGCGACGACGAGGCCGACGAGCGCGGCGGCGTCCTCGGCGTAGACCGCGCGCAACGTGGGGTCGGACGTGACGAGCACGTGGTGCAGGACGTCATGCTCGGCCTTCTTCGCCTCGGCCCGCGCCTGCCGGCTGGCCTGCAGGAACGAGATCCCCTCGAGCACGAACGCGATGCCGAGCACGGCGTATGCGACGCCGAAGTCGCTCGCGGGCTCGGGGTGCACCAGCTCCTGGATGCCGTGCGTGATGGACACGCCGGCGCCGACGGCGAACAGCCCGATGGCGGCGAACATCGACCACACGTAGGCCTCGCGGCCGAAGCCGAGCGGGTGCTCGCGGTCGGCGGGGCGGCGTGAGCGGCGGTCGGCGACGAAGAGGAACACCTCGTTCCCGGTGTCCGCCCAGGAGTGCACGGCCTCCGCGAGCATGGACGCCGACCCGGTGACGACGGCCGCCACCGACTTCGCGACGGCCACGAACGCGTTCGCGGCGAACGCGACGATCACGGTGAGGGTGCTCTCGCCGCCGGAGTGCGCGTCCTGCACGACGCGCGGGCTGGCGAGGGGTTCCGGCGGCGCGGCGGCGGGATCGGTCTCCGCGGGGTGCGCGAGAGCGGCGAACGGGTCGGGCGCGGCGGCGTGGTCGGGCTCGGCTGGTGCCATGCGCCCGGTCTATCAGCCGCGGGTCAGTCGGGCTCGCCGAACTCGTTGGGGCGCAGGTCGTCGGGGTCGACCTTGCCCGTGCGGAACCCCGCGCGGCCCACCATGTGCGCGGCGACGGGCGACGTGACGAGCTGGAACGCGACGACCAGCACGAGCATCGCGACGGCGGACCAGCTGCGCACCCGCAGCGCGAGCGCCGTGAGCAGGAGGATGAGGCCCAGCACCTGCGGCTTCGTGACGGTGTGCATGCGGGCCAGCAGGGACGGGAAGCGCACCAGGCCCAGCCCGGCGCCGAGCGTCAGGAACGCGCCGGCGAGCAGGCAGACCGCCGCGACGGCGTCGGCGACCGTCGTCCACACCCCCGGGTCGACGTGGGTCATCGCTGGGCACCCCCCGCGCTCTCGGCGTCGTCCTCGGCATCGATGGCGCGCACGCCGTCCCGCTGCTCTCCGCGCGACACGTCGGCGGCGCGCGCCTGCGCGGCGACCTCCTCGGGCGTGCGCACGCGCCCCTCGTCCACGGGCTCCTTCGCGGCGAAGCGGGCCATCGTCACCGAGCCCACGAAGCCCACCATCGACAGCGCGACGAGGATCGGGATGGTCTCCGTGCGTCGCGACCAGATGGCCTCGATCGCGATGGCGCACACCAGGGTGACGGTCAGGGTGTCCAGCGCGACCGCCCGGTCGAGCATCGACGGTCCCCGCTCCACCCGCACGAGCGCGAGCAGCGCGGCGACCGCCACCAGCACGGCGGCCGCGATCACGGCGGCGAGCATCATGCGTCCTCCCCTCGCGCGGGCGCCAGCCCGCACCGGGCCAGCACGGCGTCGCTCGCGAACGCGCGCAGCACCCGCTCCTCGAGCGCCAGCGTGTCGCGGCGCACGGCCTCCGCACCGCCGGACGCGTCGATGTCGAGCACGTGCAGATAGACGACGCCGGTGCTGCGGCGTGCCTCGACGACCAGCGACCCCGGCACCAGCGACGACATCACGGCCGTGATGGTGAGGTACGCGTCCTCGGGGTTGCGCAGCCGGACGGCGACGATGGCGCCGTGCGGCGTCTGGCCCGGCCGGACCGCCTTCCACGCCACCTCGAACGACGCGACGAACAGGTCGGAGACGAACCGCGCCACGAGCACGACGGCACGCCACGGCCGCACCGTGCCGTGCATGTCGACGTTCGGCAGCGGGAACAGCGTGACCACCGTCCCGGCGATGACGGCGCCCGCGATGACGTTGGCCCACGACAGGTCGCCCCACAGCAGCACCCACACGACGGTGAGCAGCAGGAGCGCGTGCCACTGCGAGCCCAGCCGCCGCAGCAGGTAGGCGGGTCGGCGCGACTGCGGGCTCATCCGTGCCCACCTCCCTGCGCCGATCCCTGCGCGTCGTCGGCGTCGCCGCCCACGACGACGGACTCGCCCCGGCCGCGGTCCGCCCCGTCGGGGAAGACGGCGTCCACGTAGGTGTGGCCGTCCATCGACGCGGTGGCGGCGCGCTCGGCGTACCCGTAGAGCGGGCCGGCGGCGACGGTGAGCAGCAGGCCGAACGCGACGAGCGCGCCGGTAGGCAGGACCATGCCGCGCGGCAGCGGCACGTCGGACTCGATCTCCTCCGACGGCGCCTGCCAGAACGCCTTGTTCCACGCCTTGACCACCGCGTAGAGGGTGAGCAGCGACGTCACGACCGACCCGACGACGAGCACCCACGCCAGCCCGGTCCCCACGGTCGCGCCCTCCGTGAGCAGCCCGACCTTGCCGAGGAACCCGGACAGCGGCGGGATTCCGGCGAGGTTGAGCGCGGGCACGAAGAACAGCACCGCGAGCCCCGGGGCGAGCTTGGCGAGGCCGCCGAGCCGGTCGAGCGACGTCGACCCGCCCCGCCACTCCACGAGGCCCACCACGAGGAACAGGGCCGTCTGGACGGAGATGTGGTGCACCACGTAGTAGATGGCCGCGGCCGTGCCCGCCTCGGTGGCGAGCGCGATGCCGAAGATCATGTAGCCGATGTGGCTGACCAGGGTGAACGACAGCAGACGTTTCACGTCGTTCTGCGCCACGGCGCCCAGGATCCCGATGACCATGGTGAGCAGCGCGAGCACCATGAGCACCTGGTCCACGGTGGGGTTGTCCGGGAACAGCACCGTCTGCGTGCGCAGGATGGAGTACACGCCCACCTTGGTGAGCAGGCCCGCGAACACGGCGGTGACCGGCGCGGGCGCCGTCGGGTACGAGTCCGGCAGCCAGGCGGACAGCGGGAAGATGGCGGCCTTGATGCCGAACGCGAGCAGCAGCAGGAGCTGCAGCGCCGTGCGGACGGTCGGGTCGATCTCCGGCAGCCGCTCCGCGAGCTGCGCCATGTTCACGGTGCCCGTGGCGCCGTAGATGAGCGCGATGGCGCTGAGGAACAGCGTCGACGAGACCAGCGTGACGATGATGTACACCGACCCCGCGCGGATGCGCTCGGCCGTGCCTCCCAGGGTGAGCAGCACCGCGGACGACGCGAGCAGGATCTCGAACCCGACGTAGAGGTTGAACAGGTCGCCGGTGAGGAACGCGTTCGCCACGCCCGCGGCCAGGATGAGGAACGTCGGGTGGAAGATCGCGACGGGGATCATGTCGCCGCGCGTCGTGCCCGGGTCGTCCTCCCCCTCGGGCACGCCCTGGCCCAGCGAGTACAGGAGCACGCAGAGCAGCATCACGAACGAGACGGTGAGCATCACCGCGGAGATGCGGTCGGCCACGAGGTCGATGCCGACGGGGACGGCCCAGCTGCCGACCTCGACGACGATCGGCCCGCCGTCCGCGGCGACCAGCAGGCCGACGGACGCCGCGAGCGCGGCGGCGAGCGCGGTGACGCTGATGATGCGCTGCACGCGGGCGTACCGGTGCAGGGCGAGCGTCAGCCCGGCTGCGAAGAGCGGCACCATGACGGGCAGCGGCACCAGCGTGGCGGAGTCCCAGGGCATCACGGGCGCTCCTTGTGACGGTCGGCGTGACGGTCCGCGTGACGGTCGGCGTGGCCCTCGGCGGGCCCGTCGTCGCTGTCGTCGACGTCGTCGTACACGTCGGCGGCCTCCTCGTCGAGCGTCCGGTCCGGCTCGGTGTCGTCCGCGTCCTCGAACGCGGGGGCGTTGAGCGCCGCGTGCCGGGCGACGCGCCGGTCCTCGACGTCGTCCGCGACCTCGTCGTGGCCGTGCAGCTGCCACGACCGGTAGGCCATGGCGAGCACGAACGCGGTGAGCGCGAGCGTGATGACGATCGAGGTGAGCACCATCGCCTGGGCGAGCGGGTCGCTCATCCGCACGCCGTCCGGCGCGTTGCCGATGATCGGCGACGCGCCGGAGCGCCCGCCCATGACCAGCAGCATGAGGTTGACGCCGTTGCCGATGAGGACGAAGCCGAGCAGCACCCGGGTGAGCGGGCGCTCCAGCAGCAGGTAGACGCCGGTGGCGAACAGGACGCCGATGGCCAGCACGAGGATGGCCGGCGGCGTGTTCTCGAGGACGATCACGCGGACACCTCCTCGCGGGCGGGCCGCGGGTCCTGGCGGTCGATCTCGGCGCCGAGCGTGCGCAGCAGGTCGAGCACCAGGCCGACGACGACGAGCATCACGCCGATGTCGAAGAACAGCGAGGTCACGAGGTGCACCTCGCCGAGGACCGGGAAGTGCAGGTCGACGATCGTGCTCTGCAGCACCTCCTGCCCGGCGACGAGGGTCGCGAGACCCACGCCGGCGGAGAGGAACAGGCCGGTGCCGAGCAGCACGCCGGGGTTGACCGGCGCGGCCTCGCCCAGCTCGTACCGCCCGCCCGCGAGGTACCGCACGGCGAACGCGATGCCGACCACGAGCCCCGCCGCGAAGCCGCCGCCGGGCGCGTTGTGCCCGCTGAACAGCAGGAACAGCGCGAAGACGATCATGGCGTGGAAGATCACGCGGGTGACGACCTCGAACAGCACGGACCGGCGCTCGGGCTCCAGCGTGCTGCCCGCGGCGAGCCACACGCGGCGCGTGTGCGGGTCGGACCGGCTGACCTCGTCCACGCGGGACAGCCGCAGCACCTCGCCGCTGCGCTGCCGCAGGAAGATGAGCGACGCGACGCCGGTCGCCGCGACGAGCAGCACGGAGATCTCGCCGACGGTGTCCCAGGCGCGGATGTCGACCAGGGTCACGTTGACGATGTTCTTGCCGCCGCCCCACGTGTAGGCCTCGTCGGGGAAGTGCGTGCTGATCGGCTCGGAGACGCGCACCAGCGGCGCGGCGACGGTGAACGCCATCATGACGGCGCCGGTCACCACGGCCAGCGCGAGCCGCAGCCAGCGGCTCGCGGCGAGCGGCCGGTCGGTGAAGTAGGGGGGCATGCGGCGCAGCACCAGCACCATGACGACCAGCGTGATCGTCTCGGTCAGCACCTGGGTGAGGGCGAGGTCGGGGGCGCCGTGCAGCATGAACAGGGTCGCGTTGGCATACCCGGCGACGCCCACCAGGAGGACGGCCTTGAGGCGTCGGCGGGCGCGGGCGGCGAGCACGCAGGAGACGACGACGACGGCGACGACCGCGGCGTCGGCGGGGCGGTCCCACAGGACGAGCTCGACCTGCGGGTGGCCGCTGACCAGCCCGGACGCGAGGACCGCGCCGGGCGCGACGGCCAGGACGACCAGGATGATGCCGAGGTAGACGGGCAGCGAGCCGCGCTGGGTGGCGGCGGTGACGTCGGCCGCCAGGTCGTCCAGCCGGCGCATCGTGCGCCGGTAGGTGACCTCGGCGGAGCGCGGGGACCACAGGAAGTCCTGGGCCTTCTCCACGCGGGCGCGCTGCCAGAAGAGGACGAAGCCGGCGAGCAGCACCAGCACGGTGATCGCGAGGACCGGCGTGAACCCGCCCCACAGCACGAGGTGGCCCGGCTCGCCGCCCGGGTAGCGGTCCGCGTACGGGGCGAGCAGGCGCTCCCCCGTCGAGGGGACGAGCCCGACCGCCAGGCCGAGGACGGCGAGCACGAGCGGCGGGGTGACGAGCAGCCACGGCTGGCGGCGCACCGGCGTCGCGGGCGCCGGCTCCGCCGCGGCGTCGCGCGTCGTGGGGGTGTCGCCCAGCGCGGCGGCCGCGGTGGCGCCCGGGCGCCGCTTGGTGCCGAACGCGCCCCACGCGAACCGCAGGCCGTACGCCACGGTCAGCGCCGAGCCGACGACCACCGCGAGGAGCGCGATCCACTCGACCGCCCCGGCGCCGTGGATGACGTCGTGCCACAGGCCCTCGAGCGCGGCCTCCTTGGCGACGTACCCGGCGAACGGCGGGAAGCCGATCATCGACGCCGTGGCGAGCACGCCTGCGACGGCGGTGAACGGCATCGTGCGCCAGAGCCCGGACAGCTTGCGCAGGTCGCGGGTGCCGGTGGCGACGTCGACCGCGCCGACGACGAGGAACAGCGCCGCCTTGAACATGGCGTGCGCCCCGAGCATCGCGAGGCCGGCCAGCGCCAGCGCCTTGCTCCCGAGCCCCAGGAGCAGCACGATCAGGCCGAGCTGGGAGACGGTGCCGAACGCGAGCACGAGCTTGAGGTCGTGCTGGCGCAGCGCCTGGTAGCCGCCCAGCAGCAGGGTGCCGCCGCCCAGGACCAGCACCAGCCAGCGCCAGACGGGCAGGTCGGCGAACGCCGGCGCGAAGCGGGCCACGAGGTAGACGCCCGCCTTGACCATGGCCGCCGCGTGCAGGTACGCGGACACCGGCGTCGGGGCCGCCATCGCCGCGGGGAGCCAGAAGTGGAACGGGATGAGCGCGGACTTCGTCGCGGCACCCGCGAGCAGGCAGACCGCCGCCCACGTGACCGCGGTGCCCGACGGCGGGTTCGCGACCAGCTCCGAGACGCGCCAGGTGTCGCCCACGACGCCGAGGATGATGAGCCCGACCAGCATCGCGAGGCCGCCCGCCGTCGTGACGACGATCGCCTGCATGGCCGCGCGACGCGACGCCTTGCGGTCGGCGTAGTGGCCGATCAGCAGGTAGGAGAAGACGGTGGTGAGCTCCCAGAACACGAACAGGAGCAGCAGGTCGTCGGCGACGACGAGGCCGACCATGGCGGCGGCGAAGGCCGTGAGCACGGCGGCGAACCGGCCGAGGCCGAGGGCGTCGCGGGCGAAGTAGGCGGAGCAGTAGAGCAGCACCAGGGCACCCACGCCGCCCACCACGAGCAGCATGAACCACGCGAGCGTGTCGAGCTGCAGCGTGATCGACAGGTGCAGGCCGGGCACCCAGGGCACCTCGGTGGTCGGGAAGTCTCCCGCCGTCACCCGGGGGGTCATCGCCAGCGCGTACGCGGCGGCCGACGCGGGCCCGAGGGCCAGCACCCAGAAGGCTCTCCTGCCCACCCACGCCACCAGAGCCGGCGCCGCGAGGGCCAGCAGGAAGGTGAAGAGCAGCACTGAGAGCACAGCACTCCGTCCGGTCGAGGGGCGGGGCGTCGGCTTTACTTTACCGGCATCGAGCGATGGTCCGACGCTGACGAGATGACACGTCGGTGTGACCTGGGTCGCTCGACGCCGTTCCTACAGGTCCTCAGCGGCCAGCAGGAAGTCGGCCTCGTCCGCGATCTCGCCGCCCACGGCGGCGTGGATCGCCACCGCCATCTTCCCGACGAGGTCGGCGGCGCGCCGCCGGGCGACGACGTGCGCCGCCTGCGGGAACTCCTGGTTCGCCTCGTACAGGTCCGGCGGGTCCCAGCGCACGTGGTAGCAGACGGCGCCCGCGGCAGCCCACGGCAGCTCGCGCACCAGGAGGGGCAGTGTCTCGTCGCCGATCACCTCGACGGTGACGGAGCCGTCGAGGCCGAGGTCGGTCGTCAGGCCGTACGCGTCGAGCACCATCGGCGCCTGCAGGGCCTCGATGTCGACGTCGTCGGCGCGCTCGTGGATCGCCTTGCGCACCTCCGGGTCGAGCGGCTCCCCCGGGTACAGGGGACGGTCCGCGATCCCCGCGGGCGGGCCCTCGTACGGCCTGCCCTCGGTCGCGAGCCGCACCCGCGGGTGCGTGGCCTGCAGCACGCGGTGCGCGGCCTGCGGGTCCAGCCAGATGTCCGAGTACACCGTGAGGTCCACCGCACGATCGGGGTCGGGGGTCAGCACGACGCCCGGGCCGGCCGCGCGCCGGCCGCCGTCCGCGTCGTCCCACTGGCCCGCGACGTCGAGCCGCACCGAGCCGCCCAGCCGGCGCGCCGCCTGGAGCAGCCAGGAGACGACCCGCTCCTCCTCGCGGTTCGGCAGCGCCCCGGGGAACGCCCGCCCGAGGCCGTCGCGGTCGCCGCCGAAGCGGGCCGCGTCGTCCCAGCGCTCGCGCGGGCACACGACGTCGAACACCATCGCGGTGCCGCCGGGCAGGCCCGCGTCCACGCCCTTGCCCGACGGCGCGTACGGGCCGGAGACCACGCTGTGCCGCGACAGCCGAAGCACCCCGGGCTCCCCCGGGTTCGCCATGCGACCCACGGGGACGTCCGCGCCGGGCAGGTCCGCCGGGACCACGTCCCAGCGCGTGCCGACGAACCGCGACATCGCGAGGACCTCGATCTCGTCGACGACGACGTCCGACGGCACCCCCAGCAGGTGACGCGCCTGATGACCCTGCGCCGCCACCTGGGGCAGCGGCGGCAGTGCGGGCTGGTTCTGGGCCACTTGGCGGATCTCCTTCCGGGACCGGGGCGCGCCGGTGCCGGCGCGGCGGGACCGAGCGTAGCGACGTCCCGCCCCGTCGCGGAACGGCCCGTCAGGCGCCCCGGTGCCGCGGCCGCGCGCGGCGCTCAGACCTCGCTCCGGTGGAACGACTGCCAGGACCGGCTCGCCGTCGGGCCGCGCTGCCCCTGGTACCGCGAGCCGTACGCGTCCGAGCCGTACGGGTGCTCCGCCGGCGACGACAGGCGGAAGAAGCACATCTGGCCGATCTTCATGCCCGGCCACAGCGTGATCGGCAGCGTCGCGACGTTGCTCAGCTCGAGCGTGACGTGCCCCGAGAAACCGGGGTCGATGAACCCGGCCGTGCTGTGCGTGAGCAGTCCCAGCCGGCCGAGCGACGACTTGCCCTCGAGGCGCGCCGCGACGTCGTCCGGCAGCGTCACCGACTCGAACGTGGAGCCCAGCACGAACTCGCCGGGGTGCAGCACGAACGGCTCGTCCGGCGACACCTCGACGAGGCGCGTGAGCTCGGGCTGCTCCTGCGACGGGTCGATGAACGGGTACTTGTGGTTGTCGAACAGCCGGAAGTACCGGTCGAGGCGGACGTCGATGCTGGAGGGCTGGAGCATCGCCGGGTCGTAGGGGTCGAGGACGACCCGCCCGGCGTCGAGCTCGGCCCGGATGTCGCGGTCGGAGAGCAGCACGGGGACACGGTAGTCGCGTCGGCGGGCGGGCGCCCCGTCGTCCCGGTGCCGGAGCCCGGCCGCGCCTCGTGTACCCTGGAGGCCGCGCACGCCGCGGGATCCGACCCCGGCACTCTTCGGTACCTCGCATCGAAGCCAGGTCCGCGCGCAGACGGCGACCCGCCGTCCACGACGATCTCCGCCCGACGAACCGAACACCGAGTCGCGCGGAACGAGAGCAGAGCAGAGAGCATCACTTCTTCCACCATCGCAAGGCCCACGTCCGCGTCCGCGGCGGAGGGCAGCACCCGACCTACCCCCGTGTGGCGCCGGGCCGACGACGACCTGTGGGTCGCGACGGTCGACGGCGAGTACGGGGGCATGATCACCCGACTCCCGGACGGCTATCACCTGCACGACCGCTTCTCGCGGCCCGTCGCCGTCGTCCCCACCCTCGCCGAGGCGACGGGGCTCCGCGCCCCGTCCCGCCGCGGCGCCCCGCGTGCTCGCCGAGCCCGCGCCCACACCGTCCGCACCCGCCCGGGTGCGACGACCGGACCCCGGTTCGCGGGTCCGTCGCATCAACGAGAGAAGACACCATGACCACCGGAACTGTGAAGTGGTTCAACGAGGAGAAGGGCTTCGGCTTCATCGCCCCCTCCGACGGCACCGCCGACGTGTTCGCGCACTACAGCGCCATCGTCGCGGACGGCTTCCGCTCCCTCAACGAGGGCCAGCAGGTCGAGTTCGACGTCACGCAGGGCCCCAAGGGCATGCAGGCGTCGAACATCCGCCCGCTCTGACGCCGCCGCCGGCACGCCGTCCGCGGCGTGCCGGCCACCGGTTCGGAGCATCACCCCCGGTTGGGTATGATCGGGGCGCGCACACCGTCAGGGTGCTGCTGCGCGGGTGTAGTTCAATGGTAGAACTTCAGCTTCCCAAGCTGACAGCGCGGGTTCGATTCCCGTCACCCGCTCCACCGCGAGGCCCGGACCGTTCGGTCCGGGCCTTCGTCGTTCCCCGACCGGACGCTCGGCGCGGCACTCCGTGCTCACGGCGGCAGTTCGAGCTGCCGCCGTGAGCACGAACTGCCGCGCCGACGGGACGACGACGGACGGCGACGATACGTTCGCGGGCATGAGCCTCGCGTCCCGCATGCTGCACACCCGCTGGTTCGTGCGCGCGCCGATCGGCCTGTTCCGGGCGGGACTGGGCTTCCTCGCCGGCGGACGGCTGCTGATGGTCCAGCACCGTGGGCGCAGCAGCGGGGAGCGGCGCTACGTCGTGCTCGAGGTGGTCGCGCGGCCGGCGCCGGACCGCGCCGTCGTCGTCGCCGGGCTCGGCCCGCGGTCGCAGTGGTTCCGCAACGTGCAGGCCGACCCGCGCGTGCTCGTGTCGATCGGGACGCGGCGCGACGTCCGGTCCCGCGCCGTCGTGCTGGACCCGGACGACGGCGCCGCCGTCCTCCGCGCGTACACCGACGCGCACCCCGGGCCGTGGGCGCAGCTCGGCCCGGTCCTCGCCGAGTGGGCCGAGCCCCTCGCCCGCGAGCAGGGCGAGGCGGACTGGCTGCGGGTCGTGCCGGTGGTCGAGCTGCGCCTCGGGTGAGCGCCCGGGGCGACGATTTCACCCGCTGAACGACGCACCTCACCCCCGGTCCCACGGGCGGCACCACGGGGCCGGTGCCTACGCTGCTCGGGCCGATCGCGCCCGCCCGGCGCGCATCCGGAGCCCCGGGGGGAACCATGCAGGCACGCGCGATCACCGTCGTCGCCCTCGTCACCGCCGCGCTGCTGGCGGAGCCGCTCGCGGCCGTCGGCGCCCCACCGTCGGCGGCCGCCGTCCCGGGCGCCGCGGTCCCGAGCGCCGTGGCGCACGCCCCCGGCGTCGACGACGCCGCGCCGGACGACGTCGTCGACGACACGGTGCGCTGGCAGTCGGCCGTCACCCGGCCGGACCTCGCGGGCACCGCCCTCCGCGCCCGGACGGACCGCACGGCGCACCGGGTGGACGTCGCGGTCGCGACACCGCGCTGGATGTCGACGACGCGGGCGGCGCGGCTGGTGCGGGACGCCGACGTCGACGCGCTGCTCGCGAAGGTGTCGGCGTACTGGTCGGAGCAGTCGGGCGGCCGGGTCAGGTTCGTGCGCTCCTCGGCGGTCGAGCGCGTCGACACGGGCGACGGCCGGTGCACCACGACCGGCCGCATCCTCACGGAGGTGAAGCGGGGCGGGCGCGCGCACTACGGCGCCGGCTGGTGGGACTCCAGCACCCGCGGCCCGGGCACCCGTGAGCACCTCGTGGTCCTCTTCCCGTACCTGCGGGGCGACTACCCCGGCGGTCCGCGCGAGGCGGAGACGTGCGGCGGCACGCTCGGGCTCGGCTCGCTGCCGAGCAAGGCGAGCCGCGACAACCCCGGAGGCTGGTCGTTCTCGCTGTTCGGCGGCCCGGGCGGCGCGGCCCGCAGCTCGCGCTTCACGCACCCGCAGTACCGGACGGCGGTGTCCACCCTGGCGCACGAGCTCGGCCACAACATGGGCCTGGAGCACTCGGGCGTCGGCTGGTGCACGGGGAGCGTCCCGGACCGCACCTTCACGTCCTCCCGCTGCGGTGCGGTCGAGGGCCTCGACCCGATGGACCTCATGGGTGCCGACTTCGCCGCCGTCGGCACCGCCCCGCTGTCGGGCGCTCAGAGGAAGCGCCTGGGCGTGCTCCCGTCGTCCGACGTCGTGACCGTCACGAAGGAGGGCGGCGCCCGCACCGTCACGCTCGACGCCCGGCACCGCAGCACCAGCCGGCCCACGCTGCTGCGCGCCGTCGACCCGAAGACCGGGCAGTACTACTACGTGGAGTTCCGCCGCCCGTCCGGGGCCACGTACCGATACCTCGGCGGCATGCCGTGGCGGGTGGCGAGCGACTACACGGTCTCGTACGGCGTCACCGTGAGCCGTCTCGGGTGGCGGGGATCGACCTGGGCCTATCCCGGCGAGCACCTGATCGTGCCGATGGGCAAGGAGTCCGCCCGGCGCTCGAACCTGGGCGAGGGGTCGTCGTTCACCACCCGCTCGGGCGCGATGCGGCTCACCGTGCGCTCCACGTCCGACGGTGTCGCGAAGGTGCGCGTGACGTTCCCCCGGACCTGACCGCGGCCCGTCGGCCCGTCAGCGGCGGGTGCGCGGCCGCAGCCGCACGTCGGGCAGCACCGGCGCGCGCAGCGGACCGCTCGCGTACCCGTGCACCTCGCCGAACCGGCGGCCCGCGGCGCCGTCGGCGTAGCGGGTGGGGGTGCCCTCGCCGTCGTCGGCGACCTGCGCCATCCAGTCGGCGCGCGCCCGCGCGACGTCGTCGTGCGTGCGCCCCACGAAGTTCCACCACATGACGACGTCCTCGGTGAACGGCTCGCCGCCGATGAGGACGGCGCGCACGGGCGTGGCGCCCGCCGTCACGACCAGCCGCTCGCGGCCGGGGGCCACGTAGCCCAGCTCGGCGGGCGGCACGGTCTCGCCCTCGAGCGTGGCGTCGCCGGCGTCGACGAGCAGGGCGTGCTCGAAGCCCGCGTCCGTCCCCAGCGTGACGCTCCCGCCCGCGGGCAGGTCCAGCTGGGCGCCGACGATCGGCGTGTACGTGCGGGCCGGGGACACGAGCCGCTCCCCCGCGACCTCGAGCCCGCCCATGAACACCTGCACGCGTGCGCCGCCCGTCGTCGCGACGGGGAGGTCGCCGTGGTGCTCGAAGTGCGGCGCGGACGTGCGGTCGGCCTCGGGCAGCACGGTCCACAGCTGCACGCCGTGCAGCAGGGGCGGGCGGCCCTCGGCGGGCGACTCCTCCGAGTGCGAGATGCCGACGCCCGCGGTCATGAGGTTGAGCTCCCCGGGCCGCACCGTCTGCAGGGAGCCCACCGAGTCGCGGTGCAGGATCTCGCCCGCGAACAGCCACGAGACGGTCTGCAGCCCGATGTGCGGGTGCGGCGGCACCTGCATGCCCGCGGACGCCGAGACGTCGTCCGGCCCGTAGTGGTCGCAGAAGCACCAGGCGCCGACCAGCGAGCGCTGCCGCTGCGGGATGGTGCGGCGCACGTTCATCGCGCGAGGGCCGCCGAGCGGGACCTCGCGGGCGGTCAGCAGCTCGACTCCGGCCGGGCGGTCGCCGGCGGTGCAGGTGCGCTCGGCGGGGCGGGTCTCGAGGTTGCTCATGGCCCGAGCGTAGGCCGCGCGGCGCGACGGCGAGAGCACGCGGTCCGGACGTGCCGAGGCCCCCCGGGGCGGCCGGGGGGCCTCGGAGAGAACCGCGTACCCCTGATCGACGGTCCCGGGGACCAGGGGTGCCGTGGCGACGTCACGACCCCGACCGCTCGCCGTGTCCCGTCGAGGCCTGGTGCGTCGTCGCCTCTGCAGAACCCGTTCTCCACGAACAGCCGGACGCGGGTGGTCTTCCGGCCCCGTACAGGCACCTGTGTCGTCACCCACAACCCGCACCGCGGTACGGGACGGCCCGTCGTTCTCCGGTCGACCGTGTCCCGTGGAGCGGGCAGGCGACCGCCTTCTCAGGTGATCTCCGACCCGATCTCCGCAAGACCGGTACGCACGTTTCTAGACCTGCTGCGGGTGCGGTGCAAGGGGTGTGGAGCAGGTTTTCCGGGTGGATCCTCCGGCCACAGGCTCGTCCACAGGGCGACCCGCGGAATCCCCACGTCACCCACAGGCCTGTGGAAGAAATTTGTGGACGACGCGCCGGGCGCGACACGCCCCGCCCGCCCGCGAGGACCGCGCACCGCCCCTCACGAGCCCGGCCCCACACCACCCGGGCCGCCGCGCGATCCGCAGGATCTCGCGGTTTCCGCGGGCATCGGGTCCCGCCGGCCCGCGCCTCCGCACGCCGCCCGGCGAGCGCCCGCACACCGTTCCACCCTGGAACGTCGCAGGTGAGGCACCACGGGAGAACGCGTCACCGTCCACCCACGCCCTGTGGACAAGGGCTGTGGACAGGGGCTGTGGACGACCGCGGCCTCACACCCAGGCGCGTGAGCCCGGCGTCGGGGCCGCGCGCCGCAGCTCCAGCTCCTGCGTCGTGATCTCGAAACCCGCGTCGTCGACGACGGCGCCCGCCGCCCGGCCGTGCAGCAGCGTCGCGGCCCGCGCCAGCAGGGCCCGCGCCCGGTCCCGGGCGATCACGTGCAGCCCCGACGGGTCGGAGACCCGCAGCTCGTACGGGTCCTGGGGCCGCCACGCCAGGCGGACGACCGTGGCGGGGGCCCCGTCGGGCCACGACCGGGCCGCGAGCGCGCGCGGCAGCCGGCCCGTCTCCTGGGTGACCAGGAGGTCGCCGTCGTACGGCGTGCGGGCGAGCACCCGGTGACCGGGGCCGCCCGGCACCGCCTCGAGAGTCGAGGTGGCGACCACGGCCCGCACCACCTCGAGCAGCTCCCCGGCGGGCACCGGGCGTGCCGGCCAGACCGACAGGTCGACGGCGGCGCCGGGGTCGGGGCGCAGCACCTGCCTGCCGTCGGCGAGCAGCAGCCCCGACGTGCGTCGGGCGACCGCGACCGCCCAGCCGACGACGCGCAGCTCCTCCCCCACGGGCAGCGCCGCGGCGAACGCCCGCACGATCCCGTCGCGGTCGTCGTGCACGGTGGGCCGACCGCCCCGGACGTCGAGCGCGCCGTCCGAGCGGCCCAGCGCCCAGGCCTCGGCCGGGTGCGCGCACCCCAGCGCCGCGGCCGCGTCGGCGTCGAGCGGGAAAGGCCCCGTGGCCCGGTGCTCCTCGCCGAGCCGCAGCACCCCCGCGGACGGGCGGGCCGCGGCGCGCACCCCGTGGAACCGCGCCCCGCCGCCGGTCCGCGACGGTCCGGCCGCGGACGGCGGGGTCAGCCAGCCGACGTCGGCGAACCAGGCCGCGGCCAGCCCGGGCAGGTCGTGGCCCGGCCCGCCGCCGTCGCCGGCCGTGCGCGGCACGACGACGACGTGGTCGGAGGTGTGCTCCGCGGGGACGAGCGCCGGGACCCTGGCCATGGCGCGGACCGTACCGGCCCCGCCGTCACCTGTGTGTCACGACCGTGTTGCGAACGTGTGACCTGCGCAGACGCGTGGCGAGGCCGTCAGGCGCGCACGTCGTGCAGGTGGTGCACGACGTCGTGCAGGAAGTACTGCCCCAGCGTGCGGACGGTGAAGACCGAGCCGTTGGACCGGCGCCCGGTGCGCTCCGCCTCGCCCGGCGCGACGGCGTCGAACGCCGCGGCGACGGCGGCACCGTCGGCGTCGAGCTCGGCGACCAGGGTCGCGACGTCCTGGTGGGCGTAGTCGCCCTCGAGGGCGGCGACGTCCTGGTCCCAGTTCGCGAACGCCGGGTCGTCCTCGGCGAGCATCAGCGCGAGGCGCTGGTCGAAGATGCGGAAGACGTCGCGCACGTGGGCGGCGTACTCGAGCGTCGACCAGACCTCGGGGCTGGGCCGCGCGGCCACGTCGGGGCGGGCGAGGGCCGCACGCCAGCGCGGCAGCGTCTCGCGGACGGCCGGCCCGACGTCGGACGGCGCGATCTCGGCGGCCGCGAAGCCGCACTCCGGACAGGGGCGCTCCAGCACCCAGGTCCAGTCCTTGGTGTCGGGGACGATGCCGTCTGGCTGAGCGGTGGGGTCGGTCACAACCGCACCCTAGCGTCCGGAGGTGCTGACAACGGGTGCCTATGATGTCAGCATGCCCAAGATCATCGGGAAGAGCCTGCACGAGCACCGCCAGATGACCCGGCACAAGCTGTTCACCGCCCTCTCGACGCTGATGTCCGAGCGAGGGTTCGACTCCGTGACGCTGGCCGACATCGCGACGGCGGCCGGCGTCGGTCGCACCGCGGTCTACAACCACTTCCCCGACAAGGAAGCGCTGCTGCTGGGGTTCATCACCCACGAGACCGAGCAGTACGCGCAGACCCTGGAGCGGGCCCTCGCCGAGGTGGACGACCCCGTCGAGCAGCTCCGGACCTACATCCGCCAGCAGGCCCAGCTCACCCGCGTCTTCCACCTCGCGCCCGGCCCGGACCTGCGCACCGTGCTCTCGCGCACCACGCAGGCGCGGCTGCGTGAGCACGCCGAGATCGTCGAGTCCATCCTCAAGCGCATCCTGCGTGCGGGGATCGCGGAGGGCGAGTTCCCCGAGCAGGACATCGAGCCGACCGTGCAGCTCGTCAACGCGTGCCTGTCGGGACGGCTCATCCCGGACGACCCCGCCGCGCGGGAGCGCGCGATCCGCGCCACCGAGGCCTTCGTGCTGCGCGCCGTCGGCGCCCGCGTCGCCGTGGCCTGACCGCGACGCCACGACACCGCGACGCCACGGCCGGCGGCGCCTACCAGGCGTCGGCGGGCAGGTGGTGGTGCTCCGGCGGGGGCGGCTGGTACGGCTCCGGCACCGGGGCGAGGTGCGCCCGCGCGAACTTCAGCGCCGCCTGCAGGTCGGCGTGCCGCTCGCTCGCGGTGCGCGCCTTGCGCGTGGAGATCTCGACGACGACGTCGCCCGCGTAGTCGCGCCGCGCCAGCTCCTCGAGCACCTTGTCGCAGGCCATGTCCCCGCGGCCGGGCACCATGTGCTCGTCGCGGCCGGACGCCGTCCCGTCGGCGAGGTGCACGTGCCGCAGCTTGTCGCCGAAGCCGTGCACCAGCGCGAGCCCGTCCTGGTGGGCGATCGCCGCGTGGGAGAGGTCGAGAGTCACGGCGTCGTAGTCGTGGTCGGCGGGGTCCCAGCCGGGAAGGTAGGCCTTGAGCTCGCGGTCGCCGCGGGAGCGCGGCTTCCAGGGATACATGTTCTCCACGGCGACGGTGACGCCGCCGTCCTGGTGGAGGCTGGCCTCGTTGAGCTCGTGCACCAGGTCCTGGAACTGCCGGGCGTACTTGTACTGCCAGCGGAACGGCGGGTGGACCACCACGGTCGGGGCGCCCAGCTCGCCCGCCATGTCGACGGCCCTGCGCAGCTTGTCGGCCGGCGACCGGCCCCACACCCGCTGGCTGACCAGCAGCGTCGGGGCGTGCACGGACCGGATCGGCATCCCGTGCTCGTCGGACAGCCGCTGCAGCTGGGCCGGGTCCTGCGTGGCGGGGTCGGACCACACCATGACCTCGACGCCGTCGTACCCCAGCTCGGCCGCCACCTCGAACGCGAACGCCGCGCGGCGCGGGTACACCGAGGCGGTCGACAGCGTCACGGGGACTGCCTGGGCTTCGCGCGGTTCGGCCATGCTTCGCACGATAGCGGCAGGATCTGAACGGACGCTGACAACGGGCTGTCCTCCGGCAGCGCGCAGGATGCCAGGGCGCGTGCCCGATAGGGTCACGGGCATGGTGCGTGCGGTGGTGTTCGACGTCGGCGAGACCCTCATCGACGAGACCCGGATCTGGACCCGCTGGGCCGACCGCCTGGGCGTGCCGGCCCTGACGTTCCTGGGCGTCCTCGGCGGGTGCGCGGCCCTCGACCTGTCGCACCGGCACGCGTTCGAGATGGTGCGCCCGGACCTCGACGTCCCCGCGGAGATCGAGCGGTGGGCGGCGGACGACCCGGCCGGCTTGCGCGAGAACTTCGACGCCGACGACCTCTACCCCGACGTGCGCGAGGCGCTGGCCGCGCTGCGCGCCGCGGGGCTCGCCGTCGTCGTCGCCGGGAACCAGCCGCCGCAGGCGCGCGCCGCGCTCGAGGCGATGGACCTGCCCGTCGACGCCATCCGCACCTCCGACGAGTGGGGCGTGCAGAAGCCCGACCCGGGGTTCTTCGCGAAGGTCGCCGAGCTCTCCGGCGTGCCCGCCGCCGAGATCGCGTACGTCGGCGACCGGCTCGACAACGACGTCCTGCCTGCCGCCGACGCCGGCATGATGCCGATCCTCGTCCGCCGCGGCCCGTGGGGATACCTGCACGCCGAGCGGCCCGAGGCGGCGCGCACCACCGTCGTCGACTCGCTGCTCGAGCTGCCCGCGCTCCTCGCGGGCTGACTCTCCTCGCGTGCGGCCGCTACGCTCACGCGCGTGCTCACCAAGACGGCGGTCACCGACGAGCAGGTCCTCGCGCTGCTCGCGCCGCTCGGCGTCGTGCGCCGCGTGGCTCCGCTGAGCGGCGGCCTGTTCGCGAGCGTGCTGCGCGCCGACCTCGCCGACGGGCGGACGGTGGTCGTGAAGGTGACCGGCGCGGACACGTCCCGCCTGCTGCGCTACGAGCGCGGCGTGCTCGGCACGGAGGCGGCCGTCGACCGGGTCGCCCACGCCGCCGGCCTGCCCCTGCCGCGGGTGCTGCACCACGACACGACCCGCACCTCCGTGGACGGCGACGCGCTCGTCACGACCTTCCTCGACGGCGACCTGTGGAGCACCCTCGAGCTGGACCAGGCGACCGCCGCCCGGGCCCGCCGCTCGCTGGGCGGCCTCATGGCCCGTCTGCACCGCCTCGACCGCGCCGACGACGCCCCCGAGCCGTTCGGCTACCCGGCGCCCGAGGCCGGCCTCGCCGCCGCCACCTGGCCGGAGGCGTTCGCGCGCATGGTGCGCGCCGCCCTCGACGACGCCGGACGCTGGGACGTCGACCTGCCCGCCGACCGGCTCATGGCCGCCGTCGAGCGGCACCACGACCTGCTCGCCGCCGTCACGACGCCGCGCCTCGTGCACGCCGACCTGTGGCCCGGCAATCTGCTGCTCGACCCCGCCGACCGCACGGTGGTCGGGGCGTTCGACGCCGAGCGGGCGCTGTGGGGCGACCCGGTGTTCGAGCTCGTCGGCGCGGACCAGCTGGGCGCCGGCGCCGTGGACGCGGACCTGCTGGCCGGCTACCGGGACGCCGGCGGGGACCTCGGCGTCGGCGACGGCACGCCGGATTCGGGCGACCCGGACGCCTGGCAGCGCCTGCGCCTCTACCGGGCGTACTTCGCCTGCCTCCTGGTCGTGGAGATCGTGCCCCGCGGGTACTCCGGGGACTGGGTGGCCGGGTACGAGCGCACCGCGCGCGCCAACCTGCAGCGGGTGCTGGACGAGCTGGAGGCCTGATCAGCCCGTCCAGCCGAGCCGGCCGAGGGCGTTGAGCGTCAGCAGCACGCCGAGGATGCCGAGCGCCCAGCCCGTGAGGTCGGCGGCGTTCCTGGACAGCCACCTCTCCAGCCGGGCCAGCAGCGGCTCGACGAACCGGGCGGCGGCGAGCCGCCCGCCGAGCAGCAGCAGCGCCGGCAGCACCATGACCACGCAGTACGCGGCGAGGACGCCGAGGCTCGTGCCCGTGCCGAGGTCCGACGTCGTGATGAGGCCGATCGCCGCCAGGTACGGCAGCATCGTCCCGACCTCGAGCGCCACCGCGCCGAGCGCCAGCCCCGACAGCGGCAGCAGCGACGCGTTCGGCGCCGCGACCGTCGACGTCGGGACGGTCCCCGGCAGCAGGCCCGGCACGGCGCCGTCCGGCGTCGTCGTGCTCGCGGCGCTCTCGGCTCCCGCGGCCGACTCGATCCCCATGGCCCGTGCCCGCCAGCGCACCAGGCGCCCGGGCTTCGCGCCCTGGCGCGCGGCCCGCGCCTCGGCCTTCTTGCCGTCGAAGCGCCAGCTGATCGCGAACAGGAAGACGCCGAGGGCGAGCTGCAGCAGCATCACCGGCCGCGAGTCCAGCGCGTCGCCGTACCGGTCCAGCAGCGCGCCCGCCCCGAGCATCACCGCGATCCCCACCGCGAGGTAGAAGCCCGCGACCGTGCCGAGGTACGCGAGCAGCCGCGCCGGGCGCGGCCGGCCGGGCGCCATGAGCAGCCACACGGGGATGAGCAGGGTGCCGAAGCTGGTCGAGTCGATCAGCGCCAGCACGACCAGCGCTCCCGCGAGCACGCCGAGGCCCGCGCCTTCCAGCCCGCCGAGGTCGATGAGGTCCATGCCGACGATCCTCGCGGCGGGCCCGGCCGTCGTCGTCGCCCGAACGACTGATCCTGCACCGCTGACCGGGGGTACACCCTTCGACCGATCCCCCGCGGCGCGCCCTGTGCTGGGATGGTGCGGTGACGACCGACCGCCCCGCCCCCACCCTCCTCGGGAGGCTCGTGCGGGCGTGGGGCGGCGACGACCGGCGCGGCGACGTCACGACCGCGCTGACCCTGTTCGCGCTGGGCTGGCTCCTGCTGGAGGTCGGGCTCGTCGACCTCTTCCGGGGCGGCCCTCTCGGCGCGGTGGTGCCGGAGCCGTGGTGGCGGGTCGCGCTCCTCGCCGTCGGGTGCGCCCTCACGCTCGTCAAGCGCTCTCACCCGATGCTGGCGCTCGCCGGCGGCGTCGCCGTCACCCTGGTGGACCTGACGTGGGGCGGCAGCCTCGCGATCCTGCTCGTGCTGTGGGACCTGCTGTTCGCGGCAGCGATGTGGTCGGGCCCGACGGCGCGCCGGTGGCTGTGGGGCACGGCCGTCGTGCTGACCGTCGCGGGCGCGGTCGCCGCCGGCGAGGCGACCCGCGACGCGCGCGCCTTCATCACGACGGGCCTGAACCTGGGCGCGATCCTGCTGGTCCCGATGTGGTGGGCGGACAACGTGCGGCAGAAGTCCGAGCTGGCCGCCGTGGAGCGGTCCCGCGCGGACGAGGCGCGGCGGACCGCGGAGCTGGAGCGCAGGCGCGCCACCGACCTCGAACGGATCGCCGAGCTCGACCGGCACGAGGCCGTCCGCGCCGAGCGGGCGGCGATGGCGCGCGACCTGCACGACGTCATCGCCTCCCACCTGTCCACCATCGCGATCCACTCCGGTGCGGCGCTCAGCACCGCGCCGGACGCCGCGCGCGACCGCGGCGCGCTGGAGCAGGTCCGCACGAGCGCGGTCGCGTCCCTCACGGAGATGCGGTCCATGATCGAGCTGCTGCGCGCCGACGCGCCGCGCGACCCGCTCGCGGCGCCCGGGCGGCTCGACCGCCTCGGCGACCTGCTCGCCGCGGCCCGCGCGGACGGCACCGTCGTGACGTTCGAGGACCCGGACGGCGTCGCGACGGCAGACAGGCCGGCCGCCGTCGGGCACGCGCTCTACCGGATCGCGCAGGAGGCGCTGACCAACGCGCGCAAGCACGCGTCCGGGGCGGCCGTCGTCGTGCGCCTGGCGTGCGAGCCAGGGCCGGGCAGCCCGGTCACCCTGGAGGTGCGGAACTCGGCCCCACGGGCGGTGCTCACCGGCGACCCCCGCGCGGCGACCCACCCCGTCAGCGCGGGCATGGGGATGCTGACCATGCGAGAGCGCGCCGAGGCGCTCGGCGGCGCGTTCGACGCGGCGGCGACCGACGACGGCGGCTGGGTCGTGCGGGCGCGCGTCCCCGCGGGCGCGCACGACGCCCCCACCGACGCCCCCACCGACACCGACACCGACGACCGGAGCCCGACCCCATGACGACGGCCCCCTCCCCCGGCCAGGTCCGCGTGCTGATCGCGGACGACCACGCCGCGATCCGCGCCGGCCTGCGGATGCTCCTGGACGCGGCGGACGACGTCGAGGTGGTGGGCGAGGCGGCCGACGGCGACGCGGCGGTGACGAACGCCCGCGCGCTGCGGCCCGACGTCGTGCTCATGGACCTGCGCATGCCGGGCACGGACGGCATCGCCGCCACCCGCGCCATCGCCGCCCAGGGCCTGGCGGACGTCCTCGTGCTCACCACGTTCGACCTGGACGAGTACGTGGACGGAGCGCTGCGTGCGGGCGCCGCCGGGTTCCTGCTCAAGACGGCGGAGCCCGCCGCGCTGCTCGACGCCGTGCGCCGCGTCGCGGCGGGGGACGGCGTCCTCGCGCCCGAGGTGACCCGCCGCGTGCTCGCCCAGCTCTCGGGGGCCTCGGCGCCCGCCGTCGCCCCCGGCCCCGCGCCCGGTGCGCCGCCGCACCGCGCCGACCCCCGCCTCGCCGACCCGCGCCTCGCCGACCTCACCCCGCGCGAGGTCGACGTGCTCGGCGCGCTGGGGCGCGGCCTGTCCAACCAGGGGATCGCGGACGAGCTGGTGATCACCGAGGCCACCGCGAAGACCCACGTCTCCCGGGTGCTGGCCAAGCTGGGCGTGGTCTCCCGAATGCAGGCGGCGATCGTCGCGCGGGACACGGGCCTGGCCTAGTCCTCCGGCGCCAGGCCCTGGCTGCGCACCACGCGGGCGGCGTGCGCCGCGGCCGCCGCGAGCGCCTCGGCGAGGTCCGCCCCACGAAGGTGGGCGTCGAGGAAGCCGGCGAAGAACCCGTCGCCCGCGCCGTTGGTGTCCAGGACGTCGTCCACCGGCTCGGCGGGGACGTCCACGAAGCCCTCGGCGGTGAGGGCGGTGGCGCCGCGGGCGCCGTGCGTGCACACGACCAGCCGCGCCCCGGCGTCGAGCCGCCCGGCCATGAACGACCGGTGGTCGGGCAGGCGGTCGGAGCTGAGGAACACGTGCGTGCCCGCGTCGGCCCACGGGCGGTGGAACGCCGTGGTGCCGTCGTAGTCGTGCAGGTCCACCCACACGTCGCGGCCCTGCTCGGCAGCCGCGACCAGGACGGGGACGGAGTGCGCCGCGAGGTCGACGACGACGGCCGCGGCGGCGGCGATCGCGGCGCGCGTCGCGTCCCAGGCGGGCCCCTCGGCGGGGACCTCGCCGGGCGCGCGCAGGTAGACCGACAGCCGACCGCCGCCGGCGTCCATGAGGTTGAGGTGGCTCTCCGTGCGACCGTCCGGGGACGGCTCGGCGAGGATCCGCACGCCCGCGTCGTCGAGCACGCCGCGCACGCGCGCGCCCTCGTCGTCGTCCCCGAGCACGGTGCGCAGCACGACGCCGCGGCCCAGGCTCGCGAGATTGAGCGCCTTGCCGGCGGACGTGCCGCCGACCGTGTCGTACGCGCCGCGCGCGAACACGGTGTGGGGCGTCGGCTCGGGCAGCGCGTCCAGGTGCACGATGCGGTTCCAGGACGCGGGGCCGGCGACGAGGACGTCGCCCGTGCTCGGAGTGGTCACCCCGGGAACCCTAGGCCCCGAGTTCGGCTCCGCGCGTCAGCCGCGCAGCGGCAGGCTGAGCGAGGCGTCGCCGTCGGGCGTGACGCGCACCGGCACGCCCCAGTCCTGCTGCGCCAGGTGGCAGGCGGGGAAGACGTCCGGGTCGGGCTCGCCGTCCGGGCCGAGCGGGACGACGTCGCACGACGCGGCCTTGGCCGTCACGTGCAGCACGCCCTCGGCGACGTCCGGGTTGAGCACCAGCACGCGGTCCAGGTCGACGCCGTCGCCCGCGCCGTCGAGCAGCAGCTCGGGCGGGGTGGCACTCACGCGCAGCTCGGTGGAGGGGCCCCAGCGGTCGTCGAGCTTCTGGCCCGGCGCGGGCACGAACGGCACGTCCAGGCGCAGCTCGCCGGGCGCGACCTCCGTCGCCGGGCGCGCCACGCGGTGCGCGCCGGCGTCGAGCACCTCGCCCGCGACGTCCGCCGGCAGCGCGACCCGCGTCAGCCGGTGCGCCGCGGACTCCACGACGAGCAGGTGGACCGCGTCGTCGGAGGCCTCGACGAGCACGTCGCTCGGCTCGGCGAGGCCGGTGGCGAGCGTCGTCACGACGTCCGCGGCCGGGTCGTACCGCCGCAGCGCGCCGTTGTACGTGTCGGCGACGACGACGCTCCCGTCGGGCAGCGTCGCCACGCCCAGCGGGTGCTGCAGCAGCGCCTCGCCCGCCGCGCCGTCGCGGTGGCCGAAGTCGAACAGCCCCTGCCCGACGGCGGTCGTCACGGCGACCGACCCGTCGTCGGCCGGCGTCACCCGGCGCAGGGCCGACGTCTCGGCGTCGGCGAGCCAGATCGCGTCGGCGGCGCCGGGACCGGTCGCCGGCGCCAGGCCGGAGGGCTGCGCGAACCAGGCGTCGGCGCCGGGGCCGTCCTCCAGGCCCTCGTTCATCGTGCCGGCGAGCAGCGCGACCGTCCCCGCCAGCGGCTCGAACGCCCACAGCGTGTGGTTCCCGGCCATCGCGACGACGAACGCACCCAGGCGCGGCGACCACGCGACGTCCCACGGCGAGCTGAGGCGCACGGAGGCGGCGGGGTAGGCCGTGGCGGGGTCGAACGCGTCGGTCGACCCGACGACGTTCTCCTGCCCGCCCACCATGAACTGCTCGCCCGTGCCCGCCACCGTCCGCACCCGCCCGGTGGCGAGGTCGACGCCGCGGAGCGCGTGGTTCACCGTGTCCGCGACGAGCACGTCGTAGCCGAGCGCGGGGCGCAGCTCGTCCGGCACCCGGCACAGGCCGTTCGGCTCGCTGAACCGCGCCTCGTCGGGGGCCGCGTCGCCGCGGGAGTCGGCGAGCCCGCGCTCGCCGGAGCCGATGCGCCGCAGAAGGGTCTCGCCGTCGGGCCCGAGCTCGGCCAGCGAGTGGTGCCCGGCGTCGGCCACGAGCAGGTTCCCGCCCGGCAGCGCGACCGCCTTGGCCGGGAAGCGCAGCGTGCCCGACGTGGGCTCGGGCGGCACGTACGGCCCGCCGCCGCGGTGCAGGGTGCCCTTCGCGTCGTGCTCGGCGACCAGCTCGTCGACGATCGCCTCGATCGCCGACGCGTGCCCCTCCCCGGCCATCTGCGCCACGACGTACCCCTCCGGGTCGACGACGACGAGCGTCGGCCAGGCGCGGGCGGTGTACGCGCCCCAGGTCACCAGCTCCGGGTCGTCGAGCACCGGGTGTCGCACCTCGTACCGCTCGACGGCGGCGGCCAGCGCGTCCGGGTCGGCCTCGTGCGCGAACTTGGGCGAGTGCACGCCCACGATCACCAGCTCGTCGCGGTGCCGCTCCTCCAGCTCGCGCAGCTCGTCCAGCACGTGCAGGCAGTTGATGCAGCAGAAGGTCCAAAAATCGAGCACAACGACCTTGCCGCGCAGGTCGGATAGGGCGACGTCGCGGCCGCCGGTGTTGAGCCAGCCGCGGCCGACCAGCTCGGACGCGCGGACACGGGGCAGGCGGGAGGTGCTCACCGGTCCATTCTGCGGGATCCCCCGGGTTCACCCGCGTCACGGCGGTGCGACGCAGATGAACGTCGACGCGATGCTCCTCGTGGACGACGAGATGCCGCCGAGCGACGACGTGCCGTACTTCCTCGGCCTGCTCACCGCCGTGGTCGGCCTGCTGGTCGTCCTCGCCGAGGGCTGGCGCCTCGCCACGCAGCTCGACGTCGTCTACGACCGGGCGATCGGGGCTCCTCCGCACGGAGGGTGACCTCGCAGCCGGGTGGCGCGTCGTCCGTCCGGTGGACGGCGGTGTCCGTCCGCGCAGGCGGGAACGGCAGCCGACCGGGGGACCCGCGCCCGACCTGCCGCTCCCTAGCGTGACGGCATGAGCCCTCGCCCCGCGACCGCGCCCGAAAGACCGCCCTCGGCGCCGTCGCTCCTCGGACGGTCGCTGGCCCCGGACCTGGCCCGCGGCTGGATGCTGGCGCTGATCGCCGTGGCGAACGTGATGATCTACCTGGTCGGTCGCCCGTACGGCTTTCGCCAGCACGTCGTCGAGGACGGCGCGGCGGACCACGCCGTGTCCGCCGCCGTGGTGACGCTGGTCGACGGGCGCGCCTACCCGCTGTTCGCGTTCCTCTTCGGGTACGGGATGGTCCAGCTGTCCGAGCGGCGGCGGAGCGACGGCGCCGGCGACGCGGAGGTCCGGCGGCTCCAGCGGCGGCGCAGCCTCGTCCTCATCGCGTTCGGCGCGGTCCACGGGGTGCTCCTCTTCCCGGGCGACATCCTCGGTTGGTACGGGGTCGTCGGCCTGCTGCTCGCGGTGCTGCTGCGACGCTCGGACCGCGCGCTGCTGTGGGTCGCCGGGCTGTGGATGGTGCCCGCCGCCGTCGTCACCGGCCTGGTCTACGGCCTGGCGACGGGGCCGGAACGCGGCTTCCTCTGGTCGTTCGAGATGGCCGACCCGCTCGCCGCGCTCGCCTCCCGCCCGATGGAGTGGGTCATGGCGCCGTTCGCGCTGCTCCCGGTGGTCGCCGCGGCCCTCGTCGGCGTCGTCGCCGCCCGGCACCGCGTCCTCGAGCAGCCGTTCCTCCACCGACGGCTGCTGCGCCGGACGGCGCTGGTCGGGTTGGTGCTGGCCGTGGTCGGCGGTGCCCCCAGCGGGCTCGTCGTGGGCGGCTACCTCCCCGTGCCGGGCACCACCGGCTCCGTGACCCTCGCCGTCGTCCATGCGCTGACCGGAGTGGCGGGCGGCCTGGGGCTCGCGGCGGCGTTCGCCCTGCTGGCGGACCGCGCCCCCGCCCGTCCCGGGACCGTCGTCAGCGCGGTCGCCGCCACCGGCCGACGCTCCCTGAGCGCGTACCTCAGCCAGTCCGTGGTGTTCGTGCTCCTCCTGACCCTGCCCTTCGCCGGACTGGGCGCTTCCCTGGGCACGGCGGCGGCGACGGCGCTGGCCGTCGTGGTCTGGGCGGCCACGGTCGTCGTCTCGGCCGCGCTGGACCGCCGGGGCGTCCAGGGCCCGGCCGAGCGGCTGCTGCGGCACCTGGCGTCTCGCGGGCGCGGCCCGCGACGAGCGAGAGCGCCGCGCCCGACGAGCCCGGTCAGCTGACCAGCGGGGGCAGCTCGATCCCGTTCGCCGCGCGGTGGATGGGCGCCGTCATCGCGGCCATCATGCGGTCCTTGCCGGGCAGCCTGTCCATGACCCGCAGCATCGCGAGCGAGGCGCGCACCTGCCCGCGGGTGCCCACCACCATCCGCTTGACGTTCGCGGGTCCGAGCGCCTGGTTCGCCGCCACGAACGGGCGCATCCGGCGCTCGTAGTCGGCGAACGCCGCCGCCGGCTCGTCGTGCGCGTCGAGGGCGGCGGCCAGCACGTACGCGCCGACGAGCGCGAGGCTCGTGCCCTGGCCGGACGCCGCCGACGCGCAGTACGCGGCGTCGCCGAGCAGCACCGTGCGACCGGCCGACCACCGCTCGGCGCGCACCTGGCTGAGGGAGTCGAACAGCAGGTCGGGCGAGGCGGGCACGTCGGCCAGCAGGCCGGGCACCTCCCAGCCCTCGCCGGCGTACGCGTCGGCGAGCAGCCGCTCGCGCTCCTCGCGCCCGAGGTCGCGGTGGCCGAGCGGCGCCGACGACCACAGGAACATCGCCCGCGCGCCCTCCTCCCGCGCCGTGGCGTAGACCAGCGCGGTGCGGCCGGGCCCCACGTACGTGACCTCCTCGCGGTCGAGACCCAGCCGGTTGGGGACGGTCGCCACGGCCACGTAGTACCCCAGGTCGACGACGTGCCGCTCGTCCGGCCCGAGTACCAGGTCCCGCGTCCGGGAGCGGAGTCCGTCGGCCCCGACGACGACGTCGTAGCGCCCGGTGCGACCCGAGGCGAGCTCGACCTCCACGCCGTCGCCGGTGTCCACCAGGGACCGGATCGAGTCGCCGTAGACGCGCTCGGCGTCGGCAGCACCCTCGCGCAGGAGGCGGTGGAGGTCGCCGCGCAGCAGCTCGACGTCGTCGTGCACGCGCCCGCCGAAGGTGTCGCCGTCCATGCTGGCGGCCCGGCGCCCGCGGGCGTCGACGACCGTGCCCGCGCGGACCTCCGTGCGCAGGCCCCGCGCCTCCACGAGCAGGCCCATGCGGTCCAGCACCTGGAGTGCGGCGCCCCGCACGTCGACCTTGTAGCCGCCGACGCGGGGCGCGGACGCGTGCTCGACGACGGTCACGACGTCGCCACGGGCGGCGAGCCGGTGCGCGAGGGCGAGGCCGGCGACGCCGCCGCCGGAGACGAGGACGGAGCGGTTCATGGGAATTCTCCTGACCCTGGGGAAGGTGGCGCGCACCACGCTAGACCTCATTGAGACGATCGTGCAAGACGTTCGTATCAGACGTTCGAGCTAGCATGGGGCCATGCGCTCCACCGACAACAGGGCCGCCCTCCTCGCCGCCGCCCGGACCTGCCTCCGCGACAAGGGGTACGCCCGCACGTCGGCACGCGACATCGCCACCACGGCAGGCGTGAGCCTCGCGGCGATCGGGTACCACTTCAGGAGCAAGGAGGCGCTGCTCGACGCGGCCCTCGTCGACGCGCTGCGCGACTGGGGCGACGTGCTGGAGTCCATCGGCGCCGAGGACCTGGGCGCGTCGCCGGGCGAGCGGTTCCGCGCGGTGTGGGAGCGCGTCATGGCATCGGTCGCCGACGACCGTGCCCTCTGGGCCGTGCAGCTCGAGCTCGTCGCGGCCGCCGCGCGCGACCCGGAGCGGGCCGCCGCCGTCTCCGCCGACAACGCGCACGCCCGCACCGCGCTGGCCGAGCTCTTCGGCGTCCCCGACGCGCAGGGCGCGCTCGTGCAGATGCTGCTGCTGGGAGCGGTGTCGCGGGTGCTCCTCGACCCGAACGACACCGTCGGGGCGGACGAGCTGCTGGAGCAGGTGGCCGCGCTGGCGGCGCTGGCCGCCTGACGTCAGGACCTCAGCGCGTCAGAACGCGGTGACCGCGCCGACCACCGTCACCTGCACGGGGACGCCGTCCACCTGGGGCGGCACGTCCTTGCGCGCGCTGAGGGAGACGACGTTCACCTGCAGCACCCAGTCCGTCTCGTCTCCGCGCTGGGCGAGCCCGACGCCGCGCACCCCCTCGACGCTCTGGAGCGCCTCACGCAGGGCGGGCTTGGCGGCGCGCGCCTCGTCGATCGTGACCATGGAACACCTCCGACCCCTCCATTGTGCGCCACCCGCCGACAGGACCACAGCCCGGGCGGCGTGACCTGCGCCCGGAGGAGCCCCTACCGCACGGTCGGCCCCTCGACCTCCACGGGACCCTGCGGCGACCGGCGCTGGATGCGCAGGTCGAGGGTGCTCCTCGACGTCGGAGCGACCGAGATCTGCGCCTCGTCCTCGCCGTCGACGATTGCGCGCACGTGCAGGTGACCGTCCTTGAGACGCATCGCGAACTGGTTCGTCCCCGCGACGAACCGCACCTCGCGGTCGTCGTCGATCACCGTGGGGGGCAGGGGAAGGCTCTTCGACATGGGTACAGCATGCCTGCCGCGCGACGCCGGGACGCCCCAGACCTCTGGCCGACGGTACAGGCATCCGTGTACGGTCGGGACCGTGACCGCCCTCCCGCTCCGCCCCGTCCCGCCCGCCCGGCGCGCGCTGCTCGAGCGCCGGGTGCGCTGGACCGTCGCCGCGACGATCGCGTACAACGTCGTCGAGGCGGTCGTGGCCATCGCAGCGGGGCGAGCGGCGTCGTCGGCGGCGCTGGTCGGCTTCGGTCTGGACTCGGTGGTCGAGGTGCTGTCGGCGGCCGCGGTCGCGTGGCAGTTCGCGGCGCCGGACCCGCACCGCCGCGAGCGCACGGCGCTGCGCCTCATCGCGGTGTCGTTCTTCGGCCTCGCCCTGTTCGTCACCGTCGACGCCGCCCGCACGCTGCTCGGCGCGGCCGAGCCGGACCACTCCCCCGTCGGCATCGCGCTCGCCGCCGTCAGCCTCGCGATCATGCCGTTCCTGTCGTGGGCCGAACGGCGCACCGGCCGCGAGCTCGGCTCGGCGTCCGCCGTCGCCGACTCGAAGCAGACGCTGATCTGCACCTACCTGTCGGCGGTGCTGCTGGTCGGGCTCGTCCTCAACGCGACGCTCGGCTGGTCGTGGGCCGACCCGCTCGCGGCGCTCGTCATCGCCGGGTTCGCGGTGCGCGAGGGCGTCGAGGCCTGGCGCGGCGACGCCTGCTGCACCCCCGTCGGCGCGCTCCTCGCGTCGGACGAGGACGGGTGCGACACCTGCGGCGACGGGTGCGGCGACGGCTGCTGCGCACCGGACGACGGCGGGGCGGCCGGTCCGCGCTGACCACGCGGCGGCGCCGTCGCCGCCGGCCACCCCGCCGGGTCGTGCAGCGCCGCGACGACGCCTCCAGCCTGCTCCCGACACCGCGTCGACGGCGACCCCGGGCGCCATGGGATCGATCACGCAGCGCCGTCAGCACCCGCGAGGTGGTACGGGGAACCGCGAGGTAGTCGCCGCGGGACTACCTCGCGGGATGTCGTACCACCTCGGCACGACCCGTACTACCTCGGCACGGTGGGGACTGCCCCGGCGGACGGGACGGCCGCGCGACGCCACGCCGTCCGGGACAAGATGGGTGACATGAGCACCGAGATCCCGTCCCTGCCCCTGAACAACGGCACGTCGATCCCGCAGCTCGGCTACGGCGTCTTCAAGGTCCCGCCGGAGGAGACGCGCGAGCTGGTGCTGACCGCCCTCGAGGCGGGCTACCGGCACATCGACACCGCGCAGATGTACCGCAACGAACGGGGGGTCGGCGAGGCCATCGCCGCGGCCGGGCTGCCGCGCGACGAGCTCTTCGTCACGACCAAGCTGAACAACGCGTTCCACGAGCACGACGCCGCCCTGGAGGCCTTCGACCGCTCCCTCGAGGAGCTCGGCCTCGACCACGTCGACCTGTTCCTCATCCACTGGCCGCTGCCCGCCGTCGGCCGGTTCGTCGAGGCGTGGGGCGCCCTGGAGGAGCTGTACCGCTCCGGCCGGGCCCGCGCGATCGGCACCTCGAACTTCCAGCCGCACCACCTGCGTCGCGTGCTGGCCGAGGGCACCGTGGTGCCCGCCGTCAACCAGGTGGAGATCCACCCGTGGTTCGGCAACGAGGAGGTCCGCGCGTTCGACGCCGAGCACGGCATCGTCACCGAGGCCTGGTCCCCGCTCGGGCGCGGCCGCGTGCTGGAGGACCCGACGCTCGCCCGCATCGCCGCCGAGCACGGCCGCACCCCCGCCCAGGTGGTGCTGCGCTGGCACGTGCAGCGCGGCGACGTCGTCTTCCCCAAGTCCGCGACGCCGTCGCGCATCCGCGAGAACCTGGAGATCTTCGACTTCGAGCTCTCCGGCGACGACATGGCCGCCATCACCGGCCTCGACCGCGGCGAGCGCATCGGCTCGCACCCGGACGAGATGAACAACACCGGCCGCTGACGAGAGCGTCGTGGGTGTGATCCTGGCCCTGTTCCGGCGGGAGACAGGGCCACGATCACACCCACGACGCCCTCCTCGATCAGACGGCCTTGCGGGTCGCCCGGATGCCGACGACGAGGCCGACGGCGCACGTGGCGGCCGCGGCGACCGCGCCCCACAGGACGGCGGGGTCGACGAACGTGCCGCCGAACAGCACGCGCTCGGCGTCGACCATGTAGGTGAGCGGGTTGAACTTCGCCGCCGTCTGCATCCACGACGGGCCGGCCTCGAGCGGCAGCATCATCCCGGACAGGATGAGCAGCGGGAACAGCAGCGACTGCTGCACGCCCCAGAACAGCCACTCGCGGTTCTTCGACGCGAGGGCCAGCGCGTGCGACAGCGCCCCGATCCCGACGCCGAAGACACCGAGCAGCACCAGGCCCGCGAGGGCGGGCAGCACGTGGAACGTGAACCCGAACGGGATGCAGACCGCGGCGATGATGAGCCCCTGCACCAGCAGCGGCGCGAACTCCTTGAGCGCGCGGCCCACGAGGATCGCCGAGCGGTCGAGCGGCGTCGCGAGCACCCGCTCGTAGGAGCCGGTCATGATCTCGTACAGCAGGTTCGAGCCGGTCATCGAGGTGCCGAACAGCGAGATCATGACGATCACGCCGGGCACGAACCACTGCAGCGTGTCCGCGGTGCTCGCTCCCCCGCCCCCGAACCCGCCGCCGAACGTGCCGGTGAGCAGCGGCCCGAACAGGCCGAGGAAGATCAGCGGCTGCAGCAGCGAGAAGATCAGCGTGAACGGGTCGCGCAGCACCAGCAGGATCTCGCGGGTGAACACCGCCCCGGTGTCCGTGACGAACTTGCCCGGCCCGGTGCGCGTGACGATCCGCGGCGCCTCGTGCTGCGCCGTCGTCGCGGTGGTGGTGGTCTGCTCGGTCATGCTGCCGCCTCCTCGCGCAGGCTCCGGCCGGTGAGGTTGAGGAACACGTCGTCGAGGCTGGCCTGGCGGGCGCTCGCCGACGTCGTGGCGATGCCGGCCACCCGCAGCGCCTCGATGACGACGGGCAGCGTCTCGGCCCCCTGCGCCGTGCCGACCCGCACCTGCATCCCGGCGCCGTGCGCCGTGACCTCGACGTCGCCCAGGCCGTCGGGGAGCGCGGACCGGACCGCCGCGCCGTCGTCGGTCGCGACGACGGCGGTGAGGGTGTCGTCCGCATACCGGCGCTTGAGGGCGTCGGGCGCGGCGTCCGCGATGATCTCGCCGTGGTCGATGACGACGACGCGCTCGGCCATGCTGTCCGCCTCGTCGAGGTAGTGCGTGGTGAGCACGACCGTCATCCCGTACCGCTCGCGCATCGCGGTGATGTGCCCCCAGAGGTTGGCCCGCGAGTGCGGGTCGAGACCGGTGGTGGGCTCGTCGAGGAAAAGCAGCGGCGGGTGGTTCATCAGCCCGAGCGCGACGTCGAGCCGGCGGCGCTGGCCGCCCGACAGCGACTGCACGGACCGCTTCTCGAGGCCGCCCAGCTCGAGCGCCGCCATGAGGTCGGCGGCCCGCTCCCGGTACACCTCGGGCGGCAGCCCGTAGAAGCGGCCCTGGTTGTGGAGCTCGTCGACGACCTTGTAGCTGAAGCCGCCGCCGTTGCCCTGCCCGATGAAGCCCAGCCGGGCGCGGACCTGCGCCGGGCTCTTGACGACGTCGTAGCCGGCGACGGTCGCCTCCCCCGCCGTCGGCTCCAGCAGCGACGTCAGCATCCGCAACGTCGTGGACTTGCCGGCCCCGTTGGGCCCGAGGAAGGCGACGAGCTCGCCCTCCGCGACGTCGACGTCGATCCCCTTGACCGCCTCGACGGTCTCCTTGCGACGGCTGAACGTCTTGGTCAGCCCTCGTGCTCGGATCATGGCGATTCCCTCTCTCGTACGCTGTACTGGAACTAGTCTCGACTCTAGCCATGGGGTCCGACAAGACCCAGGGGCAGACCGGACGACAGGGATGGGAGGATGACGAGCCATGTCGAGCACTTCGCCGTCGAGCACCTCGCCGCAACCGCCGGACGACGGCGTCCCCCGCCCGCCCGAGGTCGTGCGGCGGCTGGCCCTCCTGTGGGACCCGCCGCAGCCGTCGGGCCGCGGCCGCCGGGCCCGGCTGACCCTCGACGACGTGATCGGCGCGGGCACCGCGATCGCCGACGCCGAGGGGCTCGAGGGGCTGTCGATGCGGAAGGTCGCGGGGCGGCTCGGCGTCGGCGCGATGTCGCTCTACACGTACGTGCCGGGGCGCACCGAGCTGCTGGACCTCATGATCGACCGCGCGTTCGCCGAGCTCGCGCTGCCGCCCGCCAGGGCGACGTGGCGCGACGGCCTGGCGGCGTACGCCCGGGCGCACTGGGAGCTGTTCCAGCGCCACCCGTGGATCCTGCAGACCAACATGTGGCGCCTGCCGCTCACCCCGTCCGTCCTCGACGCGCAGGAGTGCGGGCTGCGCACCCTCGTGGACACCGGGCTGCCGGAGCGCCAGGTGGTGGAGATCGTCGGGCTCCTCGACGCGTTCGTGCGCGGGCTGGCACGCTCCACCGTCGCGGAGTCCGCAGAGAAGGACGCCTCGGGCCAGAGCAACGACGAGTACTGGACGTCGATGAGCAGCTTCTGGGTGGACCACTTCGACCCGCAGCGCTACCCCACCATGCTGCGGATCTGGGACGCGGGCGGCTTCGACGCCGAGGCCACGCCGTTCGAGGCGTCGCTGGAGCGGCTGCTCGACTCCGTGGGGATGGCGATCGACCGGGCGCGCGCGACTTCCCAACCCGGCGACTCGTCCCTACGATGAACTGGTCCAGACCACCTCTCGTCTCGGAGGACACCGTGGAACGCACCGTCGTCGTCGCCATCACCGAGGGCCTGCACGCCCGCCCGGCCGCGCTCTTCGCGCAGAAGGCCGGCCAGCAGCCGGTGCCGGTGAAGATCGCCAAGACCGCCGGCGGCGACGCCGTGGACGCCGCGAGCATCCTCGGGATCATGACCCTCGGCGCCTCGGTGGGCGACGAGGTGGTGCTGCGCACCGAGACCGACGGCGACGACGCCACCACCGCGCTCGACGCCCTCGTCGAGTTCCTGTCGCAGGAAGCGGTGGCCTGACGGACCGGCCCGCCCGGCCGAGCGGGTTCTTCCACTCGGCCGGCTGGCTGTTCGGCGAGATGCTCGTCGGGGCGCTCGTCGGGCTGGTCGCCGCCTTCGTGCTCTCGGTCGACGCCGTCGAGCTGGCGGCCGACCCGGACGCCGCGCTGGCGTGCGACATCAACGCGGTCATCTCGTGCGGCACGGTCGGCACGTCGTGGCAGGCCAGCCTGTTCGGCTTCCCCAACGCGTTCCTCGGACTCATCGCCGAGTCCGTGGTCATCACCGTGGCCGTGGCCGGCCTGGCCGGGGTGCGGTTCCCGCGCTGGTTCATGACGGCCGCCCAGACCGTCTACCTGCTCGGCTTCCTCTTCGCGTACTGGCTGCTCTGGCAGTCGATGTTCGTCATCGGCGCGCTGTGCCCGTGGTGCCTGACGATCACCGTCTCCACGACGCTGGTGTTCGCGTCGATGCTGCACTGGAACATCCTCGAGGACGCCCTCTACTGGCCCGCCCGGCTGCAGTCGTGGGCGATGTCGCTGGTGCGCTCCGGCGCGTTCGGCATCCTCACCGCCGCGTGGTTCGCGCTGCTCGTGGCCGCCGTCCTGCTGAAGTACGGGGACGCCCTCTTCGCGTGACCCACGCCCGTGTCGTGGGTGGCCGGCGCGCTCAGAGGCCGAGGGGCTCCAGGACGTCGGCCAGCTCACGCCGGACGGCGGCGCGGGCGGCGTCGGCGTCCGGCTGCTCCAGGGCCACCCGGGCGAGGTCGCGGCACCGGGCGAACGACACCTCGGCCAGCACCGCCGCGACGTCCGCGAGCGCTCGCGGCGTCATGGAGAGCGACGTCACGCCCAGGCCCACGAGCACGGGGGCCAGGACGGCGTCGGCCGCCGCCTCCCCGCACACCCCGACCGGCCTGCCGTGGGCGTGCGCGCCCTCGCAGGTGGCGCGCACCAGCTCGAGCACCGCGGGCTGCCACGACGTGGACAGCGCGGCCAGGTCGCCGAGCATCCGGTCGGCGGCCATCGCGTACTGCGTGAGGTCGTTGGTGCCGATGCTGCCGAAGGTGGCGTGCTCGAAGACCCACCGCGACCGCAGCGCGGCGGCGGGGACCTCGATCATCGCGCCGGCCCGCCGCAGCCCGTGCCGCTCGCACGCTGCGACGAACGACCGCGCCTCGTCGGTCGTGGCGACCATCGGCGCCATGACCCAGACGTCGGCGGACTCCGCCTCCGCGGCGGCGGCGATCGCCTGCAGCTGCCGGTCCAGCACCTCCGGGTGCGCGACGGCGGTGCGCAGGCCCCGGACGCCGAGCGCCGGGTTGGGCTCGTCGTCGGCCGTGACGAAGGGCAGCGGCTTGTCCGCCCCCGCGTCGAGGGTGCGCACCACGACCTTGCGGCCGGCGAACGCGGACAGCACGCCGCGATAGGCGGCGACCTGCTCCTCGACCGTCGGCTCGACGTCGCGCCCGAGGAAGCAGAACTCGGTGCGGAACAGCCCCACGCCCTCGGCGTGCGCGGCGACGGCGGCCTGCGCCGCCTGCGGGTCGGCCACGTTGGCGAGCAGCTCGACCCGGTGCCCGTCGGCCGTGCGGCCGTGGCCGTCGAACTCGCGCTCCACGCGCACGGCGTCCCGCGCGGCCTCGACCTCGGCGTCCGACGGGTCACGCAGCACGGTGCCGGCGCCGCCGTCGACGACGACGGTCTCGCCGTCGGCGAGGTCGTCGGCCCCGCGGGCGGCCACGACGGCGGGGATGCCGAGCGCGCGCGCCAGGATCGCCGTGTGCGAGGTGGGGCCGCCGCCGCTGGTGACGATCGCGACGACCGCCTCCGGGTCGAGGGTCGCCGTGTCGGCGGGGGCCAGGTCCTCGGCGACCAGCACGAACGGGTGCCCCGGCGAGGGGACGCCCGGAGGCCGCACCCCGCTGAGCTCGGCGACGATGCGGTCCCGCACGTCGCGGACGTCGCGGGCCCGCTCGCTCAGCGGCGGGCCGAGCGGCTCGAGCTGGGCGGCGAGGGCGTTCGCGGCGTCCCACACGGCCCGCTCGGGGGTCGCGGCGGACTCGCGCACGCGCCGCTCGGCGTCGGACGCGAGCGTGGGGTCGGCCGCCATCGCGGCCGTCACGGCGAGCACGTCCGCCGCGGTCCCCGTGGCCTGCGCCGCCTGGGCGGCGAGGCGGTCCCGGACGGCCGACGTCGCGGCGCCCAGGCGGGACACCGCGTCGTCGGCGCCGGAGGCGTCGGACGTGTCGAGGGTCGCCTCCGAGGGCTCCGGGACGGGGGCCGGCATCGTCACGACGACGCCGGCCGCCCGCCCGGGGCTCACCGGGGCACCGGTGAGGGTGGTGCTCATCAGACCGCGTCCTTGCCCTTCGCGGAACCGTCCCCGGCCGGAGAAGCGTCCGTGCCGATCGCGACGGCCTCCTTCTGGTCGCTCACGGCCTGGTCGCCGACGACGGCGGCAGCCGCCTCGGGGTCGTCCTCGCGGCCCGGGGTCTTGAGGTTCCACCTCGTGATGACGAACCGGAACAGGAAGTAGTAGATGACCGCGTAGCCGAGCCCGATCGGGATGAGCAGCAGCGGCATCTCGGCGATGCGGAAGTTCAGCAGGTAGTCGATCACGCCCGCGGAGAAGCCGAACCCGTCGCGGATGCCGATCGCGTTGACCAGCGCCATCGAGGTGCCGGTGAGCACGGCGTGGATCGCGTACAGCGGGTAGGCGACATAGACGAACGCGAACTCGAGCGGCTCGGTGACGCCGGTGACGAACGCGACCAGCGCCGCGGAGCCCATGACGCCCGCGATGACCTTGCGGTTCTTCGGCTTCGCGGTGTGCACGATGGCGAGGGCGGCGGCGGGCAGCGCGAACATCATGATCGGGAAGAAGCCGGTCATGAACGTCCCGGCCGTGGGGTCGCCGGCGAGGAAGCGGAAGATGTCGCCGTGCGCGACGTTCCCCGCGCTGTCGGTGTAGGAGCCGAACTGGTACCAGGGCAGCGAGTTGAGCAGATGGTGGAGGCCGATCGGCACGAGCAGGCGGTTGAGCGTGCCGTACACGAACGCGCCGATCACGGTGGAGCCGGTGACGAAGCCGCCGATCTGGTCGTTGAACAGCCAGTCGAAGGCGGGGTAGATGAGCGAGAAGACCACGCCGATGATCACGGAGACGCCGGCGGTGACGATCGGGACGAAGCGACGGCCGCCGAAGAACGCGAGGTAGGCGGGCAGCTTGATCCGGTAGTACTTCTGGTACAGCAGCGCGGCCGTGAGGCCGATGACGATGCCGCCGAGCACGCCGTAGTTGATGAGCTCCTGCTCCTCACCCTCGGCCGGGAGGCCCAGGATGGTGGGCGACAACGCGTCCGTGACGCCCTTGAAGACCAGGTAGCCGATGAGCGCGGCGAGACCGGTGGAGCCGTCCGCCTTGCGGGCATACCCGATGGCCACGCCGAGGGCAAAGATCATCGCCAGGTTCGCGAAGAGCGCGTTGCCGGCGGCTCCGAGGACGTCGGCGACGGGCTGCATCCACGGGAGCGTGCCGGCCACGCCGCCGGCACCCAGCATGTCGGGCTGCCCCAGACGCAGCAGCAGCGCGGCGGCGGGCAGCGAGGCGATGGGCAGCATCAGCGAACGACCGACGCGCTGTAGCTGCGCCAGGCCGGGGAATCCCCGCTTCTGCTTGGTCTCTGCGACCGTGGTCATGGTTCTCCTCCGATGGATGGCCCGGGGGGCGGGCATGTCCTGCAGGCCGTGCCTGCGTCGTCCGGCGGCAGTGTCGCGACGTCGGGGCGTCATTGCCGGTGATCCACACGCTGCCACCGGCAGGTTGTCTGGACCACTTGCAGGAAGAGTGGTCTAGACCTCATGATGTGTCAACCCCGCGCTCCCGCCGGGGAGACAGCGCACCGGTGACGGCCGAACCCCGATACTGGTCCCGATGTCGCACAGCACGCAGATCGATGCCGATCACAGGGCAGGACAGGACACGAGGATGGTCAGGGACGGCGCTCGCCCCGGCGAGCACAAGTACGTCGCGGTGCGCGCGTACCTCGCCGACCTGGTCACGACCGAGCTCTCCGTCGGCGACGCGATCCCGTCCGAGCGCAGCCTCACCGAGAAGTTCGGCGTCTCGCGGATGACGGTGCGCCAGGCGATCGACGCGCTCGTCACGGAGGGCGTGCTCGAGCGCGCCCAGGGCCGCGGCACGTTCGTCGCGCCGCCCCGCGCCGACTTCGAGATGCGCCTGACGACGTTCGGCGAGGAGGCGCGACGCCGCGGCCTCACGCCCGGCGCCACGGTGCTGCGGTGCGAGCAGCGCCCCTCACCCGCCGCTGTCGCCGAGGCGCTGGACCGCGAGGTCGGCACCCCGGTGCACCACGTGGTGCGGCTGCGCACCGCCGACGGCAACCCGATGAGCGTCGAGGAGTCCTGGATCCCCGTCGACCTCGCCCCCGACCTGCTCGACGACGGCGTGCCCGAGAGCATCTACGCCGCCCTGCGCGAGCGCGGCCTCGACCCGACCTGGGGCGAGGAGGTCATCACCGCCGCCGACGCCACCCCCGAGGAGCTGGAGGCCCTGCAGATGCAGGGCTCCCGCGCCGTCATGCGCACCGCCCGCCGCACCTTCGGCGGGGACGCCGCCGTCATGTACTCCCGCGCCTGCTACCGCGGCGACCGGTACAGCGTGTTCGTGCCCCTGCGCGAGGCGCGGCCCACGCTCGTCCCCCGCACCCGGTCCACCGACCCCGGCACCGACGCCGGCCGCGCCGTCCAGCCTTCCGCACCCCCCGGACGCATCCCCGAAGGGAGCCCCCGATGAGCACGCCCGACCCCGACGCGCAGCTCGCCGCCTCGATCCTCGCCGGTCTCGGCGGGGTGGAGAACATCGAGGAGATCGACCCGTGCACGACCCGGCTGCGGTCCCTCGTCAAGGACCCGGCGCTCGTCGACGCCGCGCTGCTCAAGCGCGCCGGGGCCTTCGGCGTGATGATCAACGGGCGGGTCGTGCAGGTGGTCGTCGGCCCCCGCGTCGACACGATCGCGTCCGACCTCGCCGAGCTCATGTGAGCCAGGCCCCGTACCCACCGACCCCCGGAATCTCCACCCGGACCCACCAAGGAGCATCATGAGCAAGGCACAGCAGATCCTCGACGCGCTCGGCGGCGACGACAACATCATCGACCTCGAGCCGTGCATCACCCGGCTCCGTGTCGAGGTCGAGGACCCCGCCAAGGTGATCGACGCCGACCTCACGAAGGCGGGCGCCATCGCGGTCGTGCGCTCAGGAGTCGCCATCCAGGTCATCGTCGGCCCCGAGGCCGACACCCTCGCCTCCGACATCGAGGACCTGCGCTGATGACGGCGCTGACCGTCCTCGCGCCCGTCACCGGCACCGTCGTCGACGTGTCCGAGGTGGACGACCCGGTGTTCGCCGCCGGCCTCGTCGGCCCCGGCCTCGCGATCGAGCCCGACGGCGTCCGCGGGGCCGAGGCGGTCGCACCCATCACCGGGACGATCGTCAAGCTGCACCCGCACGCGTTCGTCGTCCAGCACGACGACGGCCGCGCCGTGCTCGTGCACCTCGGCATCGACACCGTCAAGCTCGGCGGCGAGGGCTTCACCACCCACGCGTCCGAGGGCGACGTCGTGCAGCGCGGCACGGTGCTGGTCACCTGGGACCCGGCGGCGGTGCGCGCGGGCGGCAAGTCCGCCGTCTGCCCCGTCGTCGCGCTCGAGGCCACGCCCGACGCCGTCGACCACCTCGCGCAGGTCGGCACGATGGTCGAGCACGGCGAGGACCTGCTCACCTGGGGCTGAGCCACCGGCCGGGGTAGCTCGACGAATCCAGGGCTACCTCGGCACGAGGGTGACGCCCAGCGCCTCGAGGACGGCGCCGACCGGGTTGCAGTAGGTCAGCCCCGAGCCGTCGGCACCGCCGGTCTCGGAGCCGGCGAACAGCAGGCCGAGCGCGACGCCGTCCTCGCGGTAGACGAGCGAGCCGGAGTCGCCGCCGCGCGAGAACGTGCCACCGGTGCCCTCCACCTCGATCTGGTTGTCGAAGGACAGCGCGCCGAGCTCGTCGCCGTACCCGACGACGACGTCGTCCATCTCGATGGCCGTGACCCTGCCCTGCGTGTGCGCCGTGGTGCGCCCGATCTTCGCGACCACCTCGTCGCCCGCCGCCACGGCGGTGGTGGTCACCGCGCCCACCGGGTACGTCGGGTCGATCTCGATCCCGTCGTCCACGAGGGCGAGCGCCGCGTCCACGGTGGCCGGCGCGCCGGGCGTCAGCGGCACCACCTGCGCGAGGGTGCCGACCCGGTCCCCGGGAGCGCGGCCGCCGTCGGCCGGGCCGGGCTGCACGACGACGTCGCCGACCTGCGCGGACGGCGATCCCGCGAGCACGTGGAAGTTGGACAGCACGTAGCGCGCGCCCTCCTCGCCGGACTTGACCACGAACGCGCCGAGCGTGCCCGCGGTGACGTCGACGTGCGCGACCGAGACCCCGGGCCGCAGGGGCCGCACCCTGTCCGTCTCCCCGAGGGCGCGCGCCGTGGCGACGGGCGGGCGGGCCTGCGCGCCGAGCGTCCGGATGCGTCCGGTACGCCGGACGTCGACGGCGTCGCCCGCCTCGGCGGCCAGCTTGCGCACGAACGACCGCGCCGTCGGGACCCCGAGCCGGTAGCGGACCGCGATGCCGTACGCGCCGTCGCCCTGGGGCGCGAGACCCAGCGACAGGGTGGGCGCGCGCACCACGTCCGCTGGGGTCGCGTCGTCGCCGACCGCGTACGGACTGGCGGGCACGCCGTGCCGTTCGGCCAGGTCACGGGCGAAGTCGGTGAGCTGTGCCTTGGTCTCGCGCGCCTGGGTGAGGTCCATGCGGCGAGTCTGGTGCAGACCTGTGACACACCCGATGTCACAAACCGGCGAGTCGGACATCTCTCCCTGACGTGAGACCCGCACCAACCCTGCTCTCGCCCGACTTCGACGACGTCCGACGCGCCCTCTCCTGGGCGCTCGACCACGACCTGCACGCGCTCCTCGAGCACCGCCAGGTCGCCCACCTCGGCAAGGCCGCCCGGCGGCGCGCCGACACCCTCCTCGTGCTGCGCTGGCAGCGCGCCGCCGCCCGCTGCCCGGGGCTGCTGGGCTGACCGTCGCCCGGCGGTCCTGCGCGGCCGGTCAGGCGCGCAGCAGGCGCCCGACGCCGAGCCGTCGACCCCGGGCGGTGACGAGCGCCGCCAGCGCCAGACCGCCCAGCCCCCACAGCACCAGCAGGGTCACCCCCATCCCGAGGCCGCCGGCCGCAGGCACCACCACCGCCGTCAGGGCGTCGCGCGCGGCCCCGATCGGCAGCGCGTCGACCAGCCCCTGCAGCACGGCGGGCACGGTCGCGACGACGCCCGTCGCGATGAGCAGGACGGCGATCAGCAGGCTGATGCCGCGCCCCAGGTTGCCGAGCCAGCCGAGGAAGCCCTGGTGCACGGCGACGAACGCCACCGACGCGACCGCCCCCACGAGGATCGACCCGACCCATCCCCCCGCGTCGAGCTTCTCGACCGCCGCGAGGATCACGCCGATCAGCGCGCCCGTCCCCGCGCCGACCGCGGCCGGCAGCCAGAACGCCGACAGCGCGAGGCGCACCGAGTCGCGCGTGGAGCCCAGGGCCCGCGCCGCGACCGGCGGGAACACCGTCATGAGGGCCAGCGCTCCGAGCCACAGCGCGACCACCGCGAACAGCGGGCCCGACGCCCCCGTGCTGATGCCCGAGGCCGACGGCGCCGCTACCGGCTCCGCGACCACCGACGCGAGCGTCTTGCGCTCGTCGTCCGTGTACGTCGGGATCTGGTTCTTCGCGTCGTCGAGGCCGGAGGCCAGGTCGCCCGCGCCCGACGCGAGCTGGCCCACGCCGCCCGCCAGGTCGCCGGCGCCGGAGGCGATGCCCTCGGTGCCGGTGGCGAGCTGGTCCGCGCCGCCGCCGAGCTCGCCCACGCCGGAGGCCAGCCCCTGCGTGCCGGTGGCGAGCTCGCCCGCCCCGCCCGCGAGGGTGGAGGCCCCGGTGCTCAGCGAGCCCAGGCCGTCGGCGAGGCCGCGGGCGCCCTTCGCGAGGTCGCCCGCGCCGGACGCCGTCTCCTCCATGCCGCCGGCCAGGCCGTCGGCCCCCTCGGACAGGTCGCCGACGCCGCCCGAGAGCATGCCGAGGCCGGTCGCCATCGCCTGGTTGCCGTCCGCGACCTGCCGGGCGCCATCCTGCAGCTGCCCGAGCTGGCCTGTCTGCTCGGCGAGGCCCGCCTGGGCGTCCTCGATCTGCGCGCACGCGTCGGCGCTCTGGCCCGCGAGCGCCTTGCCGAGCTCCTCGAGCTGTTCGGGCGTCAGCAGGTCCTGGAGCTCCGGCGGCAGCAGCTCCCCCGGTGTGCCGGCGCAGCCGAGCCGGTCGGCCAGGTCTGTCAGCGCGTCACCCGCCGTGCCGGCCGCACCCGTGAGGCTGCCGACCAGCTCGTCGACGCCGTCCGCGACGCCGGCCGAGCCGTCGGCCAGCTGCTGCGCCTGCTTCGGCAAGGCGGAGACGCCGGGCTGCTCGGGGGTGCCCTCGTACAGCAGCGCCAGGCCGTCGGAGAGGTCCCTCGCGCCCGCGGCGAGTCCCTTCGTCCCCGCGGCGAGGTCCTCGACCCCGCTCGCGATGCCGTCCGCGCCCGAGGCGCTCTGCGAGACGCCGCCCGCGAGCTGGCTCGCGCCTCCGGCCAGGTCGTCCGCGCCCGAGGCGAGCTGGTCCGCCCCGGTCCCGAGCTCGCCCACGCCCGAGGCGAGGTCGCCCGCGCCGTCGGCCACCTGTCCCGCGCCGTCGGCCAGCTGGTCGGCGCCGTCCTCCGTCTGGCCCGCGCCGTCGGCGAGCTGCACGGCGCCGTCCTGCGCCTGGCCGATGCCGTCGGAGAGGTCGTTGAAGCCGACGAGCACGTTGTCGACGTAGGTCTCGGTGAGCGTGCTCGACATGACGGACGTCGCGGTGGCGGCGACGACGCGGGCGAGCGCGTCGTCGGCCACGCGGCCACCGGGCGGGGTGCTGACGTCGATGGTGGCCTGGCGTGCCTCGGACGGGTCGTCGTTCCCGTACGACGTGGCGGCCGCGGAGAAGTCCTCCGGGATGGTCACGACGGCGGCGTAGGTGCCGTTCGCGAGGCCGTCCGCCGCCGACTCCTCGTCGGTGATCGTCCAGTCGAAGTTCGTCGCGTCCTCGGCGGGCTGCGCGGCCTTCGCGCCCTCGGCGGTCTCGCCGCCGCTGACCAGGCCGGACGCGAGCTGGCGGCCCAGCGGCACGGTCTGCCCCTGGACCTCGACCGGCTCGTCGAGGTTGACGATGGCCGCCGGCACCTGGTCGAGCCGGTCCTGCGGGTTCCACAGCGCGGCGAGCAGCAGCCCGAGCACCATGATCGGCAGCAGCGCGACGGCGGCGATGCGCCAGGGGTCGCGGCGCGCCCGGGTGGCGATGGTCGGGGCGGTCATGCCCGCACCTCCTGCACGTGGGTGTCACCCTCGATGGGGTTGTCGATCTCGTCCGTGGCCGCGCGGTCGGGTTCCGCGGGCACGGGGGCGTGCGCGTCGCCAGGCGCGGGGGGTGGCACGTCCGCCCCGGTGAGCGCGCTCGGCGCGCCCCAGCCGGCGCCGACGTCGAGCACGGCGACCTCGCGGCCCGTGCCGTCGTCGAGCAGGTCGGTCGCCGCGACGCCGCTGGCGCCCAGCAGCACCGCCGTCCCACCGCGCTGCGCCCGGGCGAGCGCGGCGGCGAGCGCCTCGCGGGCCGGACGGTCGGCGACGGCGTCGGTGCGGTCCACGACCACGACCCGGGCGCCGTCGCGCACCGCGGCGTCCACCGTCGCGGCGGGTCGGCCGTGCTCCGCGAGGGCGTCGACGACGGCGACGCGGCCGCGCACCGTCATCGCGCGCTCGGGCAGCACCAGGCCGGTGACCTTCACGGCGCCCGCGTCGGGCGCCATCCGCCCGGCGAGGGCGAGCAGCAGCGCGGACACGGGGGCCGCGGCGTCGCCGTGCACGCACAGGGCGCCACCGTCGGGCACGCGCACGCTGACGGGACCGACCACCGGAGCCGGCGAGCCGTCGGGCCCCGCGACCTCGAGGTCGCGCGCGGCGACGGCGTCCGTCGCGTCCGGCTCGGGCCACGACGCGAGCCGCAGCTCCTTCGTGAGGCCCTCGCCCTCGACGTCGAACGTGGGCAGGACGCGGTCGAGCCAGCGCGGCATGTGCCAGGCCCGGTCGCCCAGGAGATGGAGCACGGCGGGCACGAGCGTCATGCGCACGACGAACGCGTCCACGAGCACGCCGACCGCGAGGCCGAGAGCGATGGGTTTGAGGGTCATGTCGCCCTCGGGCACGAACGCGACGAAGACGGCGAACATGATGACCGCGGCGGCGGTGACGACCTTGGCCGAGCCGAGGAAGCCGGTGCGCACGGCGCGGCGCGCGTCGCCGCCGTGCACGTAGTCCTCCCGGATGCGGGAGACGAGGAAGACCTCGTAGTCCATCGCCAGGCCGAACAGCACGCCCATGAGGATGATCGGCATGAAGCTGATCACGGGGCCCAGCTTGGTGACGTTGAGGGCCTCCGCGAGGACGCCGTTCTCGAACACGAGGGTCACCACGCCGAAGGCCGCGCCGACGGACAGCAGGTAGCCGAGCGAGGCCTTGATCGGCACCCAGATCGAGCGGAACACCATCGTCAGCAGCACGAGCGACAGGCCCACGACGACGAGGCCGAACGGCAGCAGCGCGGCCCCGAGCTTGTCGGAGACGTCGATGCCGACCGCGGCGAAGCCGGTGACGGACAGGTCGACGCCGTACTTCTCCAGGTAGTGGTCGTGCTGGTCGCGGATCTCGTTGACGAGGTCCTTGGTCTCCTGCGACGTCGGGCCGCCCTCGGGGACCACCTGGATGATGCCGGTGTCGGCGGACGGGTTCGGCGTGGACAGCGGGACGTCGGCGACGCCGGGCAGGTCCGCGATCTCGTCGCCGAGGTCGTCCATGAGCGTCACGGGGTCGTTGCTGGTGACGATCGAGCCGGTGACGATCAGCGGGCCGTTGAAGCCCTCGCCGAACTCCTCGCCCACCAGGTCGTAGGTGACGCGGGCGCTGTTCTCCTCCGGCAGCGTGCCGGCGTCCGGCAGGGCGAGGCGGAGGTTCGTGGCCGGCCAGGCGAGGGCGGCGATGGCGCCCACGACGAGCACGATCGTGAGGACCGGGAAGCGGGTGGCGCCGCGCACCCAGCCGTCGAAGAACCGGTTGCGGTGGACGCCGTCGGCGGGCGCGGCGGCCCGCTTGGCCTTGCCCTTCGCCTTGCCCTTCGCCTTGCGGGCGGCGCGCGGGGCGCGCGGCCGCAGCCGCTCCCCCGAGAACGACAGCAGCGCGGGCAGCAGCGTGAGCGAGACGAGGACGGCGATGCCGACCGCGACGGCGGCGGCGATGCCCATCACGGTGAGGAACGGGATGCCCGCGACGCCGAGGCCCACGAGGGCGATCATCACCGTGAGGCCGGCGAAGATCACCGCGGAGCCCGCCGTCGCGGTGGCGCGCGCGATCGACTCGTCCACCCCGAGCCCGGCCGCGAGCTGCTCGCGGTGCCGGGACACGATGAACAGCGCGTAGTCGATGCCCACCGCGAGGCCGAGCATCAGCCCCAGCATCGGCGTCGTGGAGTTGATCGGGCCGAACACGGTGGCCGTGAGCAGCAGGAGCATCGACACGCCCACGCCCATGAGCGCGTTGACCAGCGGCAGGCCCGCCGCCACGAACGAGCCGAGCGTGATGATGAGGACCACGAGCGCGACGACGACGCCGATCGCCTCGATGATGCTCAGGGCCGGGAACTCGACGCTGAACAGCTCGCCACCCAGGCTGGCCTGGGACCCGGCCGGGAGCGCGGCGGCGAGGTCGTCGCTCGCGGTGCGCAGCGCGTCCTTGGTGTCCTCGGTGATGACGGACTGGTCGCCGTCGAGCTGGATCGTCAGCAGCGTGGCCGTGTCGTCGTCGTTGACCGACGCGGCCATCTGGTCGTCGTACGGGGAGGTGACGGCGGCGACCTGGTCGAGCTCACCGAGGTCGTCGACCGTGTCCTCGATGGGCCCGCGCATCGCGTCGTCGTCGATCGTGGAGCCGTCGGGCGCGACGACGATGATCTGCGCGGACGACCCGCTGACCTGCGGGAACGTGGCGGACAGGCTGTCGAGCGCGTCCTGCGACTCGGTGCCCGGGATGGTCACGGAGTTGTCGAAGCCCTGGTAGAGCAGGCCGGCCGCGCCGCCGACGACGGCGAGCACCAGCACCCAGCCGATGACGACGAGCCGCCGGGCCCGGGCGGCCCAGCGGCCGAGGGAGTACAGGACGGAGGACACAGGCTCTCCCGGGACGACGGAGCAGGGGTTCGATACGGCACTGTATCCGATGCACGAACGTATCCGATACGCCGCTGTATTGGCTAGAGTGGGCCCGGCCGGGCGCGGCGCCCGCACCGGGCCCGTACCGGCAGCATCCCGAGGAGGACCCCCTGACCACCGAGAGCGCGACTCCCGACGAGGCTACGGTCGCCCCCGAGCGCTCGCCCCGGCGCGAGCGCACCCGCGAGCGCCTGCTCGACGCCGCCTTCGAGGTGTTCGCGCAGGTGGGCGTCCAGGCCGCGTCGATCGAGGCCGTGTGCGAGGCCGCCGGTTTCACCCGGGGCGCGTTCTACTCGAACTTCGCGAGCAAGGAGGAGCTCTTCCTGGCGCTCACGGAGCGCGAGGCGCGCGGCCACCTCGGCGCCCTCGAGAAGGCGGTCACCACGGTGGACCCCGCCGCGCTGCAGACCCCGGAGGGGTTCCGCGCCACGGTGCGCGAGGTCATCGCGTCGGTGCTGCCCGACCAGGCCGCGAAGGCCTCCTGGTGCGTCATGGAGCTCGAGTTCGAGCTGCTCGCGCTGCGCGACCCGCAGATCGCCCAGCGCTACGTGGACCAGCAGCAGGTGCTCCGCGGGGAGATGATCGCCGCGCTGAACCGCGTCATGTCCGCCCTCGGCCTCCGCTTCGCCGTCGACGAGCACGTCGCCATCGACCTGCTGCTGGGCGCGCACGAGGCCGGCCAGCGCGCGGCGATGCTCCCCGCCGAGACCTCCCGCAAGGACGCCAGCGCCATGCTCGAGGTCCTCGTGGACCTCATCGTCGCGCCCGCCTGACCTCCGCCCCTGCCGCACAGGCGGTCGACGCTCAGAGGTACGCGGGCAGTTCCGGCTCGTCGCCCCGCACGTGCTCGCCGAGGAAGGCCAGCACCGTCTGGTACCAGACCTTCGCGTGCTGGGGCGCGAGCACCCAGTGGTTCTCGTCGGGGAAGTACAGGAAACGGTGCGCGGTGCTGCCGTCGTCGTCCGCGGGCAGGCCGGACTCCGTGAGCAGGTCGCGCCACAGCCGCAGGCCCTCCCCGATGGGCACGCGGTAGTCCTTGTCGCCGTGCACGACGAGCATCGGGGTGCGGATGTCGGCGACGGCGCGGTGCGGGCTGTTCGCCTCCGCCATCTCCGGCGTCATCTCGCGCAGCCAGTAGTAGGCCGCGTCGGTGGTGGGGCCGAACTGGTCGAGCGCCCACAGGCTGGCGTGCGTGACGATCGCGCGGAACCGGTCCGTGTGCCCGGCCACCCAGTTCGCCATGTACCCGCCGAACGACCCGCCCATCGCGGCGGTGCGGGTCGCGTCGATCTCCGGCAGGGCCTCGACGGCGTCGGTGACCGCCATGAGGTCGGTGAACGGCGCTCCGCCCCACGCGCCCCAGCCGCGCTGCACGAAGTCCTGCCCGTACCCGGTGGACAGCGCCGGGTCGGGCAGCAGGACGGCGTAGCCGCGCGCCACCATCAGCCACGGGTTCCAGCGCCAGCTCCACGCGCTCCAGGTGCTCAGCGGGCCGCCGTGGATCCACAGCAGCAGCGGCGCCGGGCTGCCCGACGACGCCCCCTCGGGCAGCGCGAGCCAGGCGCGCACGCGCGCGCCGTCCGCCGCCGTCGTCTCCACCTCGGTGAGCGTGCCGGGCAGCGCCGGGGCGGGCACCGGCCCGCGCAGCGCGTCGGCGGCGACGGGCGCGCGCTCGCCCGCCGCGCCCGTCGCGGCGAAGGCGGCGAGGTCGATCCGCACCGGCTCCGCCGGGGCGGCGTAGCTGCTGCGCAGCGCGTACAGCGCCGAGCCGTCGGGGGCCACGCGGACGTCGCTGAAGGTCGCGTCGTCGCTCGTCACGCGCTCCACCGTGACCGGCTCGCCCGCACCCGGCCCGCCGGCGCCGAACGTCAGCAGGAACACCGGGCCGCGGCCGTCCTCGTCGGCCGTGACGACCAGCCCCGAGCCGTCGGGCAGCCATGCGACCGACGACGGCCAGCGGTCCCAGTCGTCCGCGAGGATCTCCGGTCCCGCGTCGTCCACGCCGAGCGGGACGAGGCCCAGCCGCACGACCGGCGCCTGCTCCGGCGTCGTGATCGTCTCGGAGCCGAACGCGACCCACCGCCCGTCCGGCGACACCGCCGGGGCGAAGACGTCGGCGTCCGGGTCGTCGACCAGCGTGCGGCGCTCCCCCGTCGCGGTGTCGACCGCCACCAGCACGACCCGGCGTGCCGCGCCCGGGTCGGGAACCGCCCAGGTGGTGACGAGCGTGGCGCCGTCGGGCGCCAGGTCCGCCTCGTGCTCGTCGAGCTGGCGCCCCGGCCCCGTGAGCCGGCGCAGCTCGAGCCGCGCGTCCGGGTCGGTCGTGCCGAGGGAGCCGACGAACCGGCGCTCCTGGTCGGGGCCGAGGTCGTGGTCCCAGTACCGCACCGGGTAGCCGGCGTGCAGGATCGCCGAGAGCTTGCGGTCGGTGCGCTCCTTGCGCAGCGCCTCGTCCTCGACGAGCCCCGCCGCGCCCGGGAGCACCGGCGCGGAGACGGACACGACGTCGGCGTCCCGGGCCGCGAGCACCCCGTCGACCCCGCCGGGCGCCGTCGCGACGACGCGTGCCTCCCCGCCGCCCGCGGGCAGCAGCCACAGCGCCGTCCTCGGCTCCTCGTCGTCCTTGTCCGCGTCCGGGTCCGGGCGGGCCGACGTGAAGAGCACGTCGCCCGACGCCGCGAACACCGCCGACGACTCGCCCTTGCGGCTGCGCGTCAGCCGCCGCGCCGGGGCGACGCCGGCGGGGTCCACCTCCCAGACGGCGGTCGTCCAGCCGGTGCGCTTCGCGTCCAGGGTCTGGACGGTCGTGACGAGGCGAGCACCGTCCGGGCTGAGCGCGAGCCCGCCCAGCCGCGGGAGCTCCAGGTAGCGGTCGAGGTCGTCGAAGGGCGTGGGGGCGTCGTCGTCCTGGCTCACGCGCCCGGTCTACCACAGCCCGTGCGGAGACGGGCGCCCGGGGAACACGGGATGAACGTTCGCTGAACTTGTTCGCGACGGCGTCCCCTGCGGTTGAGCGGGCGTCGCGCGATCGGGCACGGTCTGGTCGTGAGACCGTCGTCCCCCCGCGCCGCCCACCTGCCGCCGCTGCCCTCCACCGCCGACCTGGTCGTGGTCGGGGCGGGCATCGTCGGGCTCGCGCACGCCCTGGAGGCGCACGCCCGCGGGCACTCGGTGCTGGTGGTGGAGCGCGACCCGCGGCCCGACGGCGCGTCCGCCCGGCGCAGCGGGCACGTCGCCGTCACCACGCAGGACGCCGCGACCCTGTCCTGCGCGCTGGCGTCGCGCGAACGCTGGCTGAAGCTCGGCCGGGAGGCGGGCTTCTGGGTCAAGGACACGGGCGCGGTCGTCGTGGCGCGCTCCGCCGACGAGCTCGCCGTGCTGGACGACCTCGTGGCCGCCCGCGACGGCGACGCGCTGCTCCTCGACGCCGCGCAGGCCGCCGAGCGTGCCGGGCTGACGAGCGCGGGGGACGTCGTCGGCGGCGCGTTCCTCCCGCTCGACCTGCGCGTCGAGCCGCGCGACGCCCTCCGGGCGCTCGCGGCCGCGCTCGACGCCCGGCCGCGGGCCGACGTCGCCTGGTCGACGACGGCGCTCACCTTCGAGGCCGGCACGGGCCGCACGCTGGTGCGCACGTCGCGCGGCGAGGTCGTGGCGCGCCGCGTGCTGGTCGCCGTCGGGCCCGACCTGGACCGGTTCTTCCCCGACGAGGCGGCGCGCGCCGGGCTGCGGCCCGACGTGCGGCAGGTGCTGCGGGTCGCGACACCGGGCCGCCGGCACGACGCCGCCGGCCCCGCCGTGCTGGGCGGGACGAGCCTGCTGCGCGACGCCGCCACGGCGCACTCCCCCGCGCTGGCGGACGTGCGCGAGCGCCTCCGCACCAGCGCCCCGGAACTGCTCGACGCCGGCGTCCACCTCGCGTTCACCCCGCACGGCGACACGCTGCTCCTCGGCGAGGCCCGCCGCACGGACGCCGACCGGCGCGACGACGGGGGACTCGACCGGGACCCCGAGCGCTCCGAGGCCGCCGACACCCTGCTGCTGCGCGAGACCGAGGCCCTGCTCGGGCGGCCGGTCGAGGTGCGGCGGCGCTGGTCGGTGCCCGACGTCGCGGTGCCTCGCCCGCGCCGCGGGCCGTTCGCGGGCACGCCGTTCGTCGTCGCCGACCCGGCGCCCGGCGTCACCACCGTGACCGTCGCGGACGGGCTGGGCACGACGACGGCGCTGGGCCTCGCGGCGAAGGTCGTCGACGGTCTGCTGTAGCCGGTCCCCTCGTCACGGAGCGATCGGTCGTCGTCCGCGCGAACGACAGCGACCGAGGGCTACGTCACCCGCCCAGCCCCGCCCGGATCGCGGCGAGCGCGCGGTCGAGCTCGGCGTCGTCCACGCCGCCGAACCCGACGACGACGCCCGTGTCCTCGGCGGTGCGGCACAGGTCGGACAGCAGCGGCAGGTCGAAGCCCGCCCGCCGCGCGGCGTCGCGCGCGGACAGCGCGGCCTCCTGCGGCAGCAGCCAGGTCGAGTACATGCCGGCGGACGTCGCGGCCGGCTCCGCGTGCGGCGCCAGGACCGCGGCGACGCGGGCGGCCCGCTCGGCGTACACGCGCCGCGCCGTGCGCAGGACGGCGTCGAGCCAGCCGTCCCGCAGCAGCGTCAGCAGGGCCCGCTGCGTGGGCCACGCCGCGACGTCGTGGACGACGGCGCGCTGCCGCACCACGTCGTCGAGCAGCTCCGGGGGCGGCACCAGCCACCCGACCCGCAGCCCGGGCGGCGCGGACTTCGACGCCGAGCCGAGGTAGGCCACCCGGTCCCGGCCGAGCGCCGCCAGGGCCGGCACCGGCGCCACGTCGTAGCGCAGCTCGGAGTCGTAGTCGTCCTCGACCACCACGGCTCGCGTGGCCCGTGACGCGGCGAGCAGCGCGCGCCGGTCGTCGGCCGGCATCACCCGCCCGAGCGGGTGCTGGTGGGCGGGGGTCACGTACGCGGCGGCCAGCCCGCGCAGCGCCGCCTCGTCGTGACGTGCCTCCGCCGGCAGGTCGACGACGGCGCGGCCCGCGGCGTGCGCGGTCGCGACGGCGGCCCGGTAGCCCGGGTCCTCGATGCCCACGGGCCCCGCGGGCAGCACGACGAGCAGGTCACGGAACCCGGCGGTCGTCCCGGCGGTGACCACCACCTCGTCGGCGTCGACGACGAGGCCCCGCGTGCGAGCGAGACGCTCCGCGAGCGCCGCCCGCAGCGCGGGCAGGCCGCACGGGTCGTCGTAGCCCCGCGGGGGCGTCGTCGCCGACACCTCGCGCCACGCCCGCCGCCACCCCGCGCGGTGGCGCGGGTCGATCCACGGCTCGCCGGTGCTCAGCCGTACGAGGCCGCTGCCCGGGCCTGCGGCCCGGCGCGGCCCGGGCGCGGGGCGGGGTACGGCGTCGGCCGCGACGTACGTGCCCGCCCCGCGACGCGCGGTCAGCCACCCCTCGGCCACGAGCTGGTCGTACGCCTGCTCGGCCACGGAGCGCGCGACGCCGAGGTCCGCGGCGAGCGCGCGCGTGCTGGGGAGCCGGTCGCCGCGGCGCAGCGTGCCGCGGGACACCAGGTCGCGGACCTGGCCGGACAGCTGCGCGCCGAGCGGGTCGCGGGCGCCGCGGTCGAGGCGGACGGGGAGCGCGGGCATCGGGACTCCTTGACGGTCGGGGTGGCACGACCTGAGTGGCCTGCCGGACCTCCCGCGAAATGGCTCGTGACGACAGGCCAACCAGGGTCCACGGTAGTGGCATGGACGCCCTCTCCCCCACCTCTCGGTCCACCGTGCGGCGCGGCCGGAACCGCGCGGTCGGCGACCGGGACGCGCTGCACGCCCTGCTCGCCGACGGGCTCGTCGCCCACCTCGGCGTCGACGTCGGCGAGGGCGCCGACCGGCACCCGGTCGTGCTGCCCTGTGCGTACGCCGTCGACCTCGACGGTCCCGACGACGGCGGCACGCTGTACGTGCACGGCTCGGTGGCGGCGCGCTGGCTGGTCGGGGCCACGGACGCGACCGTCTGCGTCACGGTCACCGAGCTCGACGGCCTGGTGCTGGCGCGGTCCGGCTTCCACCACTCGATGAACTACCGGTCGGCGGTCGTGATCGGCACGGCCCGCCTCGTCACGGACGACGCCGAGCGCGCCCGCGCGCTGGACGCCGTCGTCGACCACATGGCGCCCGGCCGGTCCGCGACGCTGCGCCCCGCCACCCGCAAGGAGCTCGCCGCGACGGCGGTGCTGGCCGTGCCGCTGCGCGAGGCGTCGATGAAGGCCCGCGCCGGCGCGCCCGTCGAGGACCCGGCCGACGTCGCCGCGGGCGGCTGGGGCGGGCACGTCCCGGTGCAGCGCGTCGTGGGCGCCGCGGTCCCCGACGCCGACACGCGCGAGCCGGTCCCGGCGCACGTCGCCGCGCTGGCCGGCCCGTCCCGGCACCCGGTGCCGCAGCCCGCCTGACCTGGCGCGCTGCCCGTACTACCTCGGCGGGGTCTCGTCGTCGCGCTCGGCCATCTTGGCGAGCATGGCGTTGTACTCCTCGAGCTCGGCGTCGCCGTCGCGGTCCGCCTTGCGGTCGCGGCGGCGCGCCTCGCGCTCGTCGGACGTCGTCCACTGGATCGCGACGGCGATGGCGAGCGCGAGCGTCGGCAGCTCGCCGATGCCCCACGCGACGCCGCCGCCGCGCTGCTGGTCCTCGATGGCGGGCAGGCCCCAGGGCCGGCCCATGTTGCCGAACCAGTCGGCGACGAGCAGCGAGGTGCCCGACGTGAGCACGACGCCGAAGAACGCGTGGAACGCCATCGTCGCGAAGAGCAGCAGCAGCCGCTGCGGGTACGGCGGCCGCTTCGGGCCCGGGTCGATGCCCACCAGCGCGTTGGCGAACAGGTACCCGACGAGCGTGAAGTGCACGATCATCCACACGTGCCCGGCGTGGTTGCGCAGCGCGAACTCGAACGCGGGCGTGTAGTAGAACGCGATCATGCCGCCGGCGAAGAGCACCGCGGCCACCACCGGACGGGCGATGAACTGGCCGAACCGGGAGTGCACCAGGCCGAGCACCCACTCGCGCGGCCCGCGGCTGCCGTCCTTGCGGGCCTGGATCGCGCGCAGCAGCAGCGTGACGGGGGCGGCCAGCACGAGGAACAGCGGCACCAGCATCGCCAGGATCATGTGCTGCACCATGTGGCCGCTGAAGATCACGTGCCCGTACACGGCCGGGCCGCCGCTGGTCACCCAGAACATCACGACCATGCCCAGGCACCACGACACGGTGCGCCCCACGGGCCACGCGTCGCCGCGGCGCGCGAGCCGCCGCACCCAGCGCAGGTAGACCACGAGCCCGGCCACGCACGCGAACGCGAGCAGCGGGTCGAGGCTCCACTCGGTGAACCAGCGGCCCATGGTCGGCTCGGGCGGCAGTGCCTGGCCGGTGAGCTGGAAGGCGGGCGTGACGTCGACCGGCACCTCGTCCGGCACGGGCGGGGCGGTGGAGCCGAGCGCCACGGCGACGCCGGAGACGGCGCCGATGACGAGCAGCTCGACGGCGAGCAGCCGCCAGAACAGGCGGCGGACGGCGCCCGCGGAGCCGGCGCGGCCGAGCCGGTCCACGACCCACATCCGGTGCGCGAACCCGAACCCGCCGAGCGCCACCATGAGCAGCGCCTTGACGAGCAGCAGCACGCCGTACGGGGTGAGCAGGTCGCCCCAGGACTCCATGCGGAGCCACGCGTTGAGGATGCCGGAGACGCCCACCGCGGCGAAGCACCACCCCGCGACCGGGGAGAAGCGCGCGACGGCGGCCGCGGCGGTGCGGCCGTCGTCGCGGGCCTCCTCCCGCGTGAGCACGGTGACGAGCAGCGCGCCCAGGCCACCCACCCACACGGCGGCGCCGACCAGGTGCAGCAGCATCGCGCCGACGGCGAGCTCGTGGTTCGCGGCGCCCGACGCGTGGCCGGTGGTCGACTGCATGGCGAGGGCCGCGAGCGGCAGCAGCGTCGCCCACAGGGCGCCCACCGGCCCGCGCACCGCCATCGCGAGCGCGGACGTGAGCGCGGCGACCACGATGATCGCGAGGTAGAGCCGGCCGAGGTCGAGGTCGGTGACGAACTGCGCGAGGCCCTGCCCGAACGCGGGCGAGGCCGGCGAGGTCCCGGAGATGTTCGCGTACCGGAGCACGAGCTGGAGGACGGCGGCCACCGCCCACACGGCGCTGGCGGCGCCAGCGGTCGTGAGCACCCGCGTCTGGGTGCGGCCGGGCGGCACCAGGCAGGCCGCGACGAGGAGCGCGCCAACCGTCACCGAGACGCTGAGCTCGGTGAGCACGGTCGTGACGGGCAGGCCGTAGCGCACGATCGCGCCCGGGTCGGTGAAGCCGCTGAGGGCCTGGAACGCGCCCGAGTAGGCTCCGCCGCACAGCACGGCGAGGACGGCGACGAGGGCGGCTGCGGGTCCGGCGGCGACGAGCCACCAGGGACGCGGCGGCACGCTCGGGGTACCGCCCGGCCGCTGCACGGCGGGGGCTGCGGAGGTCACCCGTCCAGCCTATGGGCGGCGGGCGGCGCGCCGGGACGTCCCGGGTGTGAGATCACCTGCCGTGGGGCACCATCTTCCCAATCCAACGATTATCGATTAGTGTCCCAGTCGTCCCTCCACACCGGACGTCATCCACAGCCGCAAGGCCGAACTCCGGGCACGCGAAGCAGCGTCCCGGCGGGGCGGCAACCCGAGAGGATCAACGATGATCAAGCACCGCACCCTGGCGAGCGTGGGCACGCTCACGGTCGCCGCCCTCGCGCTCACCGGCTGCGCCGGCTCCGACGACGACGGCGGCTCCGGCGGCACCACCGAGGTGAGCATGCTCGTCAACGTCACGCCGAACCTCACCGAGGAGTACTGGAACGAGCTGGTCAAGCCGTTCGAGGACGCGAACCCCGGCATCGACGTCGTCGTCCAGAACCCGGGTGCCGAGGGCGTCGCCGCCGCCCTCCCCCGTCTGCTCACCGCGGGCGACGCGCCCGACGTCGTCCAGTCGCTGCCCCCGACCACGGACCTCGCCCCGGAGCTCGTCGACCTGTCCCAGTACGACTGGGCGACGTCCGGCCCGCTCGCCGACCAGTACTCGATCGACGGCAAGTACTACATGGCCGGCATCGGGTTCCAGCTGCAGAGCCTCTTCTTCTACAACAAGACGGCGTTCGAGGAGGCCGGGATCTCGGAGACCCCGACCACGGTGGAGGAGCTCACCGCGGCCCTCGGCAAGCTCAAGGACGCGGGCTGGACGCCGCTGCAGACCGGCGGCGACTGGATGACCAGCCACTCGCTCCAGGCCCTCGGCCTCCCGTCGATCGTCGGCCAGGACCCGGAGTGGTTCGCGCACATGAGCTCGGGCGAGGCCACCTTCTCCGACACGTACGGCGACTCGGTCGCCACCTACGCCGACTGGGTCGCGAAGGGCTACGTCCCCAAGGACGCGCTGGGCATCAAGTACCCGGACGCCGAGCAGGCGTTCCTCTCCGGCAAGAGCGCGGTCTACCCGATGGGCAGCTGGTTCGCCGGCACCGAGGCGAAGGCGGAGGAGAAGGCCGAGATCGGCGTCTTCCGCGCCCCCGCCGTCGACGGCGTCGCCAGCCCTGCCATGGGCGCGAACATCGCCAGCCCGTACTCGATCCTCAAGACCAGCGAGGACCAGGACGCGGCCGCCAAGCTCGTCGAGTTCCTCGTGACCGACCAGGACGCGGTGGCCAGCCAGCTCGAGGTCGACGGCAACTTCCGCGACGGCTACGAGTACGAGATGGACGACCTGGGCAAGGAGCTGCTGCAGATCGTCGCGGACACCCCCGCCGAGTCGTACACGCCGACCGGCCAGGGCTACGGCGAGCGCACGCTGCCCACCGGCTACTCGGACGAGATCAACGCGCAGACGCAGGCGCTCATCGGCGGCACCTCGGCCGACAAGGTCGACTCCGCGATGGACGACTGGTTCGCCGCCACGATCGGCTGACGATGGCGACCACCGTCCCCCTCGCCCGCGCGCGCCGCCGCCCGGCGGCGCGCGTGTGGCGCGACCGCCTGCCCGGCATCGTCATGGGCGGCCCCGCCGTCCTGGTCTTCCTGGCGATGTTCATCGTGCCGATGTTCCTGGCGTTCGTCCTGAGCCTGACCGACTGGAACGGCTACAGCCTGAACTTCACGTTCATCGGCTTCGACAACTACGCGGAGGCGTTCCGCAACCCGCGCACCGTGGACGCGGCGATCTTCACCGCCGTCGTCGCCTTCTGCGGCACGGTGCTGTGCAACGCGGTCGGGCTGTTCATCGCCGCGCTCATCGCCGGCAACAGCCGCGCGAACACCCTGCTCCGCACGATCTTCTTCTACCCGTACATCATCAGCGCGCTGATCATCGGGTTCCTGTGGTCGGCGATGCTCTCCCCCGAGGGGGCGGTGAACGGCCTGCTGGGGCACCTCGGCCTCGGGCCGGTGCCGTTCCTCACCGAGGTCGCGTTCGCGAAGGCGAGCGTGATCCTCACGATCGTGTGGTCGCACTTCGGCTTCAACATGATCCTGTTCCTCGCAGGCATCAAGTCGGTGCCCACCGAGTACTACGAGGCCGCCACGGTCGACGGCGCCTCGAAGTGGCAGCAGTTCCGCAACGTGACGCTGCCGCTCATCGCCCCCGTGTTCACCGTGAACCTCGTGCTCACGCTGGTGGGGCTGCTCAAGGTCTACGACATCGTGCTGGCGCTGACCGACGGCGGGCCCGCCGGGTCCACCCAGACGATCGTCTACCAGATCCTGCGGGACTCGTTCGCGAACTCGGAGCTCGGCTTCGGCGCGGCGCAGTCCGTGGTCCTGCTGCTCGTCACGGCCGTGCTGGGACTCGCGGTGACGTTCGCCCGACGCGGCGCGGAGAAGAAGGTGGCCGACTGATGGCGACGACGACGCACCCGACGACCCCCGTGACCCCGCCCGTGGCACCCCGCACGCCCGCCGCACGCCCGTCGTCGAAGGCCCGGCGACGGCCCGTCCCGGGCGTGGGCACCGTCCTCAAGTGGGTGGTGCTGGGCCTCGGCGCGCTGGTCATGCTCGTGCCGCTGTACATCATGGTGATCAACGCCTTCAAGCCGCAGGACGCGATCATCTCCTCGCCGCTGGCGATCACCCCGGACACGTTCAGCCTGGAGTACCTGCAGGCCGCGCTCACCAGCGAGAAGTTCAACGTCGTGCGCGCGTACGGCGTCACGCTGCTGTTCGTCGCGCTGGTCAACGTGTGCGGCATCGCGCTCGCCGCGCCGGTCGCGTACGTCATCGCGCGCGGCCGGTCGAAGTGGCACCTGGGCCTGCTGCTGCTCTTCGTGTCCGGCCTGTTCATCCCGGGCCAGGTGACGCTGATCCCCGTCGTCTTCGTGCTGCGGGTGCTGGGGCTCATCAACACGATCCCGGGCTTCATCCTGTTCGAGACGGCGGCGACGCTGCCGGTGACGATCTTCCTGTTCGCCGCCTACCTGCGCACCGTGCCGCGCGACATCGACGAGGCCGCCGCGCTGGACGGCGCGGGCAAGATCCGCGCGTTCTGGTCGTGCATCTTCCCGATCATGAAGCCGGTGGTCGCGACGATCGTCGTGCTGAACTCGATCAGCGTCTGGAACGACTTCGTGAGCCCGCAGATCATCCTGGGCCCGAGCTCCGGCATCTACACCGTGACGACCGGCGTGTACGCGGCGGTGGGCGAGTTCTCCACCGACTACACGACCGTCTTCCCGACCCTGCTGCTGGCGGTGAGCCCGGCGATCCTGTTCTTCGTGCTCATGCAGCGGCACATCATCGGCGGCCTCGTCGCCGGCGCCACGAAGGGCTGAGCCCGACCATGAGCGAGACGACCGACGGCACGACCGACCGCACGACCCGGCCCTGCATCCCCACGACGCCGCTGCGCGAGGTCCCGGCCTGGGCCGTGCTGGAGCGCCGCCTGTTCGACGCGACGGAGGAGGCCTGGCGGCTGTTCTCCGACCGCTACACCGGGCCCGACGGCCGCATCCTGCACGCGGGCGGCTTCGAGCACCGCGACGGCGTCGACGACCTGTACGAGCCGTTCTTCAACTGGCCCGCGTTCTACGCCCTGGGCGGCAGCGACGAGATCCTCGCCGCGGCGAAGCGCCACTTCGAGGGCGTGACGGCGCAGCTCACCGAGGGCGGCATGCTCACCGACGAGTACGAGAACGGGTACGACTGGTTCCACCAGGGCGAGTCGCTGCTGTTCTTCTACGGCCTGTGCGCGGCGGACCCGGGCGACGAGCGGTTCGCCGAGCGCGCCCGCCGGTTCGCCGCCCTGTACACGGACCCGGCGCACGGCAACTACGACCCCCGGCGGAACCTGATCACGGCGCCGCACAACGGCGCGCAGGGACCTCTGGAAGGTCTGGGCACCGAGTGGCTCACCTATCCGGCGTCGCTCGACTACATGGAGGCGTACGGCCTGCCGCTGCACGGGCTGCCCGGCATCACGCGGTGGTCCGACCTGGAGGACCCGGCCCACGCCCAGCTCATGGGCGACGAGCTCCAGCGCCGGGCGGCGGGCGACACGGCGGTCAACCTCGCCGCGACGTCCCTCGTCACCAACCGGTGGCTGTACGACGGCGACGCCGCGTCCGCGGCGTGGGTGGCGCGGTACGTCGACGGCTGGCGCGAGCGCGCCGCCGCGGCGGGCGGCCTCATGCCCGACAACGTGGCGCCCGACGGCGTCGTCGGCGGCCTGCACGACGGCGCCTGGTACGGCGGCCACTACGGGTGGACGTGGCCGCACGGCCTGCACTCGGTGGGCATGAGCACGCTGATCGGCGCGATCAACGCGTCGTTCGTCTCGGGCGGGACGACCGGCACCCGCGACGACGGCCCGCTCGACCTCGTGCGCACCATGCTCGACACGGCGCTGGAGCACGCGATCACCGCGCCCGTCACCGAGACGCCGTTCAGCCTGCGCGGCAGCTGGCTCGAGCGGCTCGGGCCGCACGCCGCCGAGCCCGCGACGCTCGTGCCGTACAGGTTCGGCGCCGACGGCTGGTTCGACTACGGCCCGCTCCAGCTCGACCTGCCCACCTGGCTGTGGTGGTGGACGCGCGACGACGCCGACCGCAAGCGCCTGGACCGGGTGCTCGACGGCGTCCCCGGCTCCGACGAGGTCCGCCCGTTCCGCGACAAGGTGGAGGCCGGGCACGAGGGCCCGTGGCTCGCGTTCCTCGACGGCTCGCTGCCGGACTACCCGGAGCGCGCGCTGTCGATGGCGCTCGGCCAGCTCGCCCGCCGCGTCGCCGTGATGGACGCCGAGCCCGTGGACCCCGAGACCGTGCACCTGCACTTCTGGCAGCGCGCCAACCCGGTCGTCACGGAGGTGCTGGGGCAGCTGATCACCGGCACGCCGCAGACCCTGTACAACGGCGGGCTCCCGTTCGCCGCCGTCGCGTACACCGACGCCGACCGGCGGCGCCCCGGCCTGCCGCCCGACGTCGCCGCCCTGGTCTCCGGCCTCGACCGCGACGCCGACGGCACCGGCCGCGTCGAGCTCAGCCTCGTCAACCTCTCCCCCACCCACGCCCGGCGCGTGCGCGTGCGGCCCTCGCGGTTCGGCGAGGAGCGCCTGACGGGCGTCGTCGTGCGCGGCGAGGACGGCGGCGTCTGGCCCGGCCCGTCCACGGCGTCCGCCGGCCGCGCCGGCACGCGGACCGCCGCGACCGTCCCGCTCGACGCCCCCGACCTGCTCGTCGAGCTGCCGCCGAGCCACCGCGCCGACGTCGTGCTGCTCACCGCACCGGCCGGCAGCGCGCCACGTCACCAGCACCACGAAGGAGCCCGACCATGACCGACGCTCTCACCGACGGGTCGCCCGTCGACACCTTGCCCGTCGACACCCTGACCACCGGCCCCGGCGCGGGCCTCGTGCGGCCCGAGATCTCCCTGCCCGTGCGCGGCGGCGCGTACGAGCGGGCGGACGCGCAGTCCCTGGAGCGGCTCGGCCAGGTGTCGGCGGCGACGGCCTGCGCCAAGCTGCACGGCCTCGGCATCCGGCACTCGTTCGTCGAGGGCCCGCGGCCGCTCAAGCCCGGGTACCGCGTCGTGGGCTCCGCGCTCACCCTGCAGTTCATGCCCCAGCGCGAGGACCTCGCCGCCGGCGACGAGCAGGAGTACGTGGAGCGGCACACGGCGCTGTGGCACGTGCTCGAGGCGGTCCAGCCCGGCGACGTGCTGGTGGTCCAGGCGTACGGCAGCCGGTTCTCCGGCTGCGTGGGCGACATCCTCGCCCGGTACTTCCAGCGCAAGGGTGGCGCGGGCATGATCGTCGACGGCCGCATCCGCGACTCCGGGAAGATCCGCGACCTCGGCCTGCCCGTGTGGTCCACGGGCGTGACCCCGCACTACGCCTCGCAGTCGGAGCTGTTCCCCTGGGCGTACGACGTGCCCGTCGCCGTCGGCGGCGTGCTGTGCATGCCGGGCGACCTCGTCGTCGCGGACGACGACGGCCCCGTCATCGTGCCGCGCGCGATGGCGGACCAGGTGGTCGAGTCCGCGCAGGACCACGAGGAGTGGGAGGTCTTCAGCCGGCGCCGGCTCGACGAGGGCGCCCGTCTCAGCGACTACTACCCGCTGACCCCCGACACCCGAGGGGAGTTCGAGGCATGGCGTTCCGCGCAGGGCTCCGCCCGCTGACCCCGGCCGACGACGGCGCGCCCGACCCGACCGGCGTCGCCGCGTCGTCCTTCGGCCTCGGCTGCGCGCCGATCGGCAACCTCTTCACCCCCGTGGCGGAGGCCGACGCCGAGGCGACGGTCGGCCGCGCGCTCGATCGCGGGATCCGCTTCTTCGACACGGCGCCGCACTACGGCGAGGGCGTCAGCGAGCTGCGGCTCGGCCACGCCCTGGCCGGCGTCGACCGCGACTCCGTCGTCATCGCCACCAAGGTGGGCCGCGTGATCGTCGACGCCGACGGCGCGCCCGTGCCCTCGGGCGGCACCGGCGGCCCCGGGGGCACGACGGTCGGCGACCTCGGCCGCGACGGCGTGCTGCGGTCGCTGGAGGGCAGCCTGGCGCGGCTCGGCACCGACCGCGTCGACCTGCTGTACCTGCACGACCCGGCGGACGTGGACGAGGCGCTGCGGGGCGCCCTGCCCGCGATGCTGGAGCTGCGGGACCAGGGCGTGGTGCGGGCCGTGGGCGTCGGGATGGGGCGCAACGCTCCCGTGGCGCGCCTGGTCCGCGAGGCCGCCGGCGCGCTGGACGTCGTCATGCCCGCCGGGCGGGTGACGCTGATCGACCGCACCGCCCTGGACGACCTGCTGCCCGCCGCCCGCGAGCGCGACGTCGGCGTCGTCGCGGCGGGGGTCTACAACTCCGGCGTGCTCGCCGACCCGGTCGCGGCGCCGTTCTTCGACTACCACCCCGCGTCGCCGGACCAGGTCGACCGGGCCCTGCGCATGGCGGCCGCGTGCCACCGCGAGGGGATCGACCTGCCCACCGCCGCCGTCCGCTGGCCGCTGCGCGTGCCGGGCGTGGAGGCCGTCGTCGTGGGGGCGCGCACCCCCGCCGAGGTGGACGTCTTCGCCGACGCCGCCGACGCCGTCGTCCCCGACCGCCTGTGGACGGAGCTCGACGCGATCGCGAGCTCCGCCGAACAGGCGGTTGACACCGTTATCGGGTCGCATGGCACCGCATAACGGTGTCAACCGCCTGTTCGGCGAGGGCCTGGACGGGGTCGTGGACGCGCACGTGCACCTGTGGGACACGGCGGCCGTGCGGGTCTCGTGGTTCCGGGACGACCTGGGCCTGCCCGCGCGGGTCGGGCCCGACGACCTGGCCCGCGCCGTCGCGACGTCACCCGTGCCCGTGCGCGCCGCGGTGGCCGTGCAGGCCGCGGACACGGAGGGCGAGGCGCGCTGGCTCGCGCGGCAGGCCTCCGCCCACGGGCCGCTGCCCGGACCGGTCGTGCTCCAGTACGACGCCCGCCCCGACGACCCGCACGCCTGGGCCGGGATGGCGCAGGCACCGATCGACGACGGCGTCCCCGTCGCGGGCCTGCGGCTCGCCGTCCCGGGCGGCGCGGCGGACCTGTCCGACGTCGCGGGCCTCGACGCGCTGTGCGAGGGCCTCGCGGCGTCGGGCCGCGTGCTCGAGACGCTCGTGCGACCGGAGCAGCTGTCCGCCCTCGCCGCCCTCGCCGGGCGGCACCCGGACCTCGACGTCGTCGTCTGCCACCTGGGCCTCGGCGCGGGCGACCCCGACGCGTCGTGGCGCGACGCCCTCGCCGCCGTCGCCACCCGCCCCCGCGCGCACGCGAAGCTGTCGGGCCTCCACACCACGGCTCCCGACGACGCCCTGCGCACGGCCGCGGCCGCCCGCGCCGCCGTCGACCTGCTCGGCCCGGAGCGGCTGCTGTTCGGCAGCGACTGGCCGATGTCCGCGCGCGTCGCCCCCTACGCGGAGGTCGTCGGGCGCACAGCCGCCGCCCTCCCCCCGCTCGACGACGCCGCGGCGACGGACGTCTGGTCCGGCACGGCGACCCGGCTCTACGGCACGGGCCTCACCTGAGGCCGCCAGGATTTCACCCGCCGCCAGGCCCTCGGGCGCGGCTGGCGACCGGCCACCGTCCCTAGACTTCGCGCGACTCCCGGCGGACGAAAGGGCCCTCCCATGCACGTACGGCACCTCACGAGGACGTTCTGGGCCGCCCTCGTCTGCGCGGCGCTCCTCGTCTCGGGGGGTGCGGCCGGCGCGACCACCACGGAGCCGGACGGGGACGCGGCGGAATGCCCGCTCGTCCTGAACCCGTCGGCCCAGGGCGTCGGGCGAAAGGCGGCGGTACAGGTCAGCGTCACGTCGTGCGGGCAGCCGCTAGGTCCCGACGCCGGAACCGTCCTGTTCTCCGTTGACGGCGGACCGTTCACGGAGGCCGCCGCCTACTGGACCGTGGCCGGCCACTGGTCCGGGGGGAAGAGTTTCGCCGCGGTCGAAGGCGTGCACACGCTGACCGCCGCGTTCCGGCCGACAGGCAGCGCGACGTACGCCGCGACGGCGAGCAAGGAGTTCACCTCGCGGTACGCCGTGACGTCGTTCGGGCCGCTCACCGTCGCCCACTGGAGCGAGGACCCGTCGCGGGTCACGATCTCGGGTCAGCTCAAGACGGAGGCGCCGTCGACCTCGGCGGGCCTCGGCTCGGTCCTCTCGCTGGCCGGCACCGTCACCCTCCGGCGTGGCGACGTCGTCGTGGGCTCGGCTCCGGTGGCGGCCGACGGGAAGTTCGTGCTCCAGCGGATGCCGGTGGCCGCCGGGCAGGACCTCACCGTGGCCTACGCCGAGGGCTTCGACTACGGACCGGCCACCCGGGTGGCCACCTTCGCGGACCGCCGGCGCGCCGTGACCCTCACCAACGTCGTGGTGAGGGGCCCGCGCGCCGACGCCGGCATCACCGCCACCGTCCACACCCAGGGTGATGCCCTGTTCGCCGGGGCGGGCAGGTCGGTCGCCCTCCGGGTCGACGGCCGGCAGGTCGCCACCCTGCCCCTCGAGCCGGACGCCTTCCAGCAGACCGCACCGGCGTTCACCCAGCGGCTCGAGTGGGAGCACCTGCCGATCCCCGCCGGCCGGCACACGGTCACGCTCGATTACACCGGCAACACCAACTACGCACCGACGAGCACCTCGACAACGACGAACCTCGCACGCTCGAAGCCCGTCTTCTCGACCGACGGCCTCGTGTCCGAGAAGGTGCTGCCGGGATGGGACCCGCCCGTGCTCGCCTACGGGAAGCGGCTGACCCTGACCGCACGCCTGTCCGACGAAGGCACCTGGACGCCGTCGGAAGGAGCGCGCGTCCAGTTCCAGGCGCGCACCAGCGGTTCGACGACGTGGCGCGCGCTCGCGACGGTCGCGTCGTCCGGCGGAGTCGCGAAGACCTCGGTCACGCACCAGGTGAGCGCGTCGTACCGCGCTGTCGTCGTGGCGGACTCGCAGTACGAGGCCGCGAGCGGCGCGAGGACCGAGGTCATCAAGGCCCGCCGATCCGTGAGCCTGTCGATGACCTCCTCGCCCACGAGCCCACGCACGACGAAGGTCCTCACCGCGAAGGCGGGCCCCCGGGGCACCTTCGTGCTCCAGAAGTACACCCGCGGCGCGTGGCGCACGACCGCGCAGAAGACGCCGGCCGGCAGCGCGACGTCGATCGGCACCGCACGGTTCACCGTCACCCGAGGGGCGGCGGCCGTCCGGTGGCGCGTGGTGGTCAAGGCCGACGCGACGGGGACGCGGGCGCAGAGCGCCTCGGTCGTGGTGCCGCGGCGCTGAGCTCCCTGCTGGCGAGTCGCGGGCACACCGGAGGAAGCCTGCACGCCACGGGACCGGCGTGCGAGGATCTCGACGGGCCGGCGCTCCGCCGGCCATGACCAGGGAGGCACGATGTTCGCGAGGTCCCTCGGGGACGACGGCGCGGAGCTGCGGCCGCTGGAGCCGTGGCACGCGGAGGAGCTGCTGGCGACGATCGACCGTGGCCGGGAGTTCGTCGGGCGGTTCGTCGGCCTGGCGGACCGGATCACGGACCTCGCGTCGAGCCGGTCGTTCCTCGAGTCGTACGCGCAGAAGGCCGCGACCGACACCGGGCGCCTCTACGGCATCTGGCTGGACGGCACGCTGGTGGGCGGCGTCCTGTTCCGCACGATGGACGTCGCGCAGGGCACGGCCGAGGCGGGCTGCTGGTTGGAGCCGGCGGCCGCGGGGCGCGGCCTGGTGACCCGCGCGGCGCGCGCCATCATCGACTGGGCCGTCCGCGAGCGCGGCATCCACCGCGTCGAGTGGTGGGCGGCGTCGGGCAACACGGCGAGCATCGCCGTCGCCCGCAGGCTGGGGATGCGGCGCGACGGCGTGCTGCGCGAGCACCACGAGCACCGCGGCGTGCGGCAGGACATCGAGGTCTGGTCGGTGCTCGCGCCGGAGTGGGAGGCCAGGGCATGACCGACGACGGCGTCGAGCTGGACGGCGTCGAGCTTGTCGGCGGGATCGAGAAGCGCGAGATCGTCCTCGTCGAGCCGGACCCGGCGTGGCCGGCGCGGTTCGCGCGGGAGCGCGAGCGCATCGTCGCCGCCCTGGGCCCGACAGCGGTGCGGGTGGACCACGTGGGGTCGACGTCGGTGCCGGGCCTCGCGGCCAAGCCGATCGTGGACATCGACGTCAGCGTGCCCGACGTCGAGGACGAGGACGCGTACCTGCCCGCGCTCCTCGTCGCGGGCTACGAGCTGCGCGTGCGCGAGCCCGGCCACCGACTGGTCCGCACGCCGGAGCGCGACGTGCACGTCCACGTCTGCGCGGCGGGCGGCGACTGGGAGCGAAGCCACCTGCTGTTCCGCGACCGGCTGCGGCACGACGCCGACGACCGCGCCGCCTACGCCGCCCTCAAGCGCGAGCTCGCGGCCCGGGACTGGCCGAGCATGAACCACTACGCCGACGCCAAGGGCGGGCTGATCGCGGAGATCACCGCCCGGGCGGAGGCGTGGGCCGCCGCCACGGGCTGGCGTCTCTAGCCCTCGCCGTCGAGCAGGGTGCCCGCCGCGTGCGCCTCGAAGAGCGCGGACGCGGCGTCGGCATCGCCGTCGTCGAGCACGTCGAGCAGGCTGCGGTGCCAGTCGGCCACCTGGTGCCAGTCGCCCGTGAACTCGGGGTCGCCGAGCAGGTGCATGGACCGGAGGCTGGGCTCGATGATGTCCCACATGCGCGGCAGGTAGGTGTTGCCGCTGGCCTCGATGACGGCGCGGTGGAAGCCGAAGTCGAGCTCGCGGAAGGCGGGCAGGTCGGCCGCGTCGACGGCGCCGTGCATCTCGTCGATGACCTTCTCCAGGCTGGAGCGCGTCTCGGGCGCGAGCTGCCCGCACGCGAGCCGGCCCGCCAGGGCCTCGACGGCGACACGCGCCTGCTTGGCCTGCTGCGCCTCCTCGTCGGAGTACTGCGCCACGAAGTTGCCCTGGTGGCGCACGTGCGTCACGAGGCCCTCGTGGGCGAGGCGCTTGAGCGCGTCGCGCACGGGCGCCTGGCTGACCTGGAGGCGGCGGGCGAGCTGCGACTCGACGAGCTGCTCCCCCGGGGCGAGCTGCGACGTCTTGATCATCGACTTCACGAGGTCGTAGATCTGGTCGGACAGCAGCCCCCGCTCCAGGCCGCTGATCGAGCTGAGCGCGTCCGTCATCCGTGCAGCCTCACGTCGTTCCTCGGGTCGTTATCGACAATCGTTTGTGTGTCGTCAGCGTACGCCGCCAGCCACGCGTCCGCGATCATCCGGGACGCCGGGGGCGTCGGGTGCACGCCGTCGGGGGCGAGAGCCGCGGCGCCGGCGTCCTGGGCGGCGTGGGTCAGCAGGGAGTGCAGGGGCACCAGCGCGGCCCCGGTCTCGGCGGCCAGTCGCGCGACGACGTCCCGCTTGCCGTCGAGGTCCTCCAGCCAGCCGTGCTGCTCGTCGCGCACGGGCAGCAGGAACGGCTCGACCAGCACGAGCCGCGGGCTGCCCGGCACGCGCGCCAGCAGGCGCCGGTAGGTGGCCTCGAACTCCTCGGCGCTCGTCGCGTCGTCGGAGTCGAAGCGGCGCCAGGTGTCGTTGACGCCCACGTACACGGTGAGGACGTCAGGCGCGGTCGCCGCGACGTCGCGCTCCCACCGCTCCTCCAGGTCGACGGCGCGGTTGCCGCCGATGCCGAGGTTGAGCACGACGACGTCGGGCAGGTCCGCCGCGACGAGCGAGACGTAGCCGTCGCCGAGCGACGCCTCGTCCGCGCGGTCGCGGCCCGCGTCGGTGATGGAGTCCCCGACGAACACGAGTCGATCGGGGGCTGCGCTGCTGGTCATGAGCTCTCCTTCGAGTGACGGGTCCGACCGTAGCGGGTCGGAGCGCCCGTCGCCGCATTGTCAGCGATTATCGATTAATGTAACCTGCGGATGCTTGTCGATCCGGGCGCGCCGCACCCGCGTCGCCCCGAGAACCCCCGTGACCGCACGAGAGGTCGGAGCACTCGCAATGAAGCGACCACTGTCAGCACTGCTGCTGACGTCCCTGCTCCTCGCAGGGACACAGACCACGGCGCACGCGGAACCGCCCGCGGCCGCCGGCGCCCACAAGGCCGGCGTCGTCCTCTACGTCTCCCCCGACGGGAACGACGGCGCGAAGGGGACCCAGAAGCGCCCCCTGGCGACCCTCGAGGGCGCGCGCGACGCGATCCGCGAGCTGTCGAAGGGACAGCGCAAGAAGGGCGTCACCGTGTACCTCCGCGAGGGCACGTACGAGCGCTCTGAGTCGTTCCTCCTCGGGCCGGAGGACTCGGGCACCAAGGACGCCCCCATCACGTACGCCTCCTACCCCGGCGAGCGGGCCACGATCTCGGGCGGCAGGGAGCTGCCGTACGACGGCTTCTCCCCCGTCACCGACCAGGCCGTGCTCGACCGGATCATCGAGACGTCCGCGCACGACGACGTCCTCCAGATCGACCTGAGCGAGCTCGGCATCGACGACTACGGCCAGCTCAGCCGGCACGGCTACTGGAAGGCCAACGACGTCAGTACGACGCCGCCGATGGAGCTGTACGTGGACGGCGAGGACATGACCCTCGCGCGCTGGCCCAACGCCGGCGCCGCGAAGGACACCGTGCAGATGAACAAGATCGTCGACCCCGGCCCCACCAAGGACGACGCCGACCTGCAGGAGCGCGGCGGCACGTTCAGCTACTCCTACGACCGCCCGCAGTACTGGGGCGAGGCCAAGGGCGTCTGGATGGACGGCATCTTCGGTCAGAGCTGGGAGTGGTCGTACAACAAGATCGAGAAGATCGACACCGACGCGCGCACCATCACGCTGCGCTACGGCGAGATGTCGGGGCTGATGAAGACCTGGTACCCCGACTTCCACTTCGCGCAGAACCTGCTCGAGGAGCTCGACGCGCCGGGCGAGTACTACATCGACCGCGACACCGGGATGCTCTACCTGGTGCCGAACGCGTCGTTCCTGGCCGAGCGCGGGGCGCCCGTCGTCACGACGCTGGACGAGCCGATGATCCGCACGGACGGCGCGTCGTACGTGACGTTCGACGACCTGGTCCTCGAGTACGGGCGGGCCCTGGGCGCCGTCATCCTCGGCGGCAGCCACGTGACGATCTCGAACAGCGACGTGCAGAACTTCTCCGACGGCGGCGTGTCCATCAACTCGCCGGGGCGGTACACGTACGACGGCATCCCGGTGAACCGGGGCGGTCGCGACCACGCCGTCGTCTCCAGCGACATCCGCCACGTGGGCGGGGTCGGCGTCGTGCTGACCGGCGGGGACAAGACCACCCTGGAGCCCGGCCGCAACCGCGTCGAGGACTCCCACATCCACGACTTCGCGTACTACCACAAGGCGTACAACCCGGGCGTGATGTTCGACGGCGTCGGGAACGTCGCGCGCGGCAACGAGATCAACGACGCGCCCCACCCGGGCGTCATCGTGCACGGCAACGACCACCTGTTCGAGCAGAACGAGGTCTACGACGTCTGCAAGACGTTCCAGGACCTCGGCGCGATCTACATGAACTCCGGCGAGACGCCGCAGCAGCGCGGGCACGTGTTCCGGCAGAACTACTTCCACGACGTCGGCCTCACCAAGCACGGCGTCGAGGGCATCTACGCCGACAACTTCACGTGGGACCTGGAGATCAGCCAGAACGTCTTCGTGGACATGGGCAACGACGCGATCAAGTCCGGCTCGGCCGACTACATCGACGCCACGAACAACGTGTTCGTCGACACGACCGTGCCCTACGACAACTACACGCAGTGGATGGGCGACGGGGAGGGCAACACCGTCGACCGCGTGTACATGCCGAAGTGGGAGAAGGTGTTCGCCGACAACAAGGACTTCGTCGGCACGCCGTACCTGGAGAAGTACCCGGAGCTGGGCCACTTCTTCGAGGACAACCACTACTTCCCGAACCACTCCACGTTCGCGAAGAACGTCGTGTGGAACCCGGACCGCACGCGCAACCCCGACGTCAACGCCGAGGGGGCGCTCGACACGAAGAACCTCCTCAACTACGGGACCGGCGACGACGCCAACTGGGTGGCGGACGCCGACCCGGGCTTCGTCGACGCGGCGAACGGCGACTACACGCTGCGCGACGACGCCGCCGTCTTCGACCAGATCCCCGGGTTCGAGGCGATCCCGTTCGACGAGATCGGCACGGACGGGCACGTCGGCCAGTCGCAGACGCCGGACACCGTGGCCCTGGAGTCGCTCCAGCTGCCCGCGGACCAGCTGGCGGTGACGCTCGGCGACGAGGTGTCGGTGGCCGCGCAGGCGGTGCCGTGGAACGCCACCCAGCAGGCCGTCACCTACACCTCGAGCGACCCGGAGGTCGCGACCGTCAGCGCCGCGGGGGTCCTCACCGCCGTCGCGCCCGGCGAGGTGACGGTGACCGCGGAGGCGAAGGCCGACGCGGGCATCCGTGACGAGATGACCGTGACCGTGGCGGCCGGCGACGGCGTGCTGCACTCCACGGACTTCGAGACGGGCGGCAACGGCTGGGCCACCGACCCGAACCGCGCGATCGTCGACGACGGCACGGGCGACCACGTCTACCGGATCAAGAACGGCGCCAACTCCCAGCTCGACCGCTCCTTCTCGGAGTACGCGCTCGACTTCACGGTGACGACGCCGGCGGAGGTGCCGGAGGGCGGCCAGATGCTCGTCTACGACCGCACCGGCAGCACGCCGGGCGGGTACGTCCGCTACCGCCACGCGGCGGCCGGTCCGACGTGGACGATCTTCGACTCCGCGTGGGGCACGGTGAAGGAGGTGACGCTGCCCGCGGGCGAGGGGCTCGAGCCCTCCACCCAGTACGACGTGCGGGTCGTGGTGACGGCCGGCGGCGTGCGTGTGCTGCTCGACGGCGAGGAGGTCGTGGCGGGCGCCAACCCGGCACCCGGCGGGGCCGGCAAGGTCGGCTTCTACGTGCAGGGCTTCGTGTCGCTCGACTTCGACGACGTGCGGTTCTCGCTCGTGGGCGTGGACCCCGACGGGCTCACCCTGGCGCCGTCCGAGGCGACGATCGAGCCGGGCGAGACGCACCCGCTCGCGCCGTCGTTCACCCCCGCGGACGCCACGCGCACCGGGCTGGAGTGGACCTCGAGCGACGCGTCCGTCGCGACCGTGGACGCGAAGGGCGTCGTCCGCGGCGTCGCCGCCGGCACGGCCACGATCACGGCGACGTCGACCGTGGTGGCAGGCCTCGCGGCGTCGTCCACCGTGACGGTGCAGGCGGCCGACCACCCCGTGACGCCGCTCGGCGCCGAGATCCTCGACCCCGCGGCCTGGACGCCGGGTGAGGGGATCACGGTGGCCGACGGCGCGGCCCACCTGGCGCCGCGCGGCGCGTGGAGCTTCAAGCCCCGGCAGTTCGGGGACGAGCTGCTCCGGTTCGACACCTCGGTCGGCGCCTTCAACGGCGGTTGGTTCGGGTTCTCCGTCCGGTCGAAGACCGCCGGCGACCCGGTGTGGACCAACAGCAGCTCGGGCTACCTCGTGGTCATCAAGGAGGACGTCATCGAGATGCAGAAGTGGAGCCCCGCCGTCTTCATGGTCGACACGTTCCCCAACACGGTGATCGAGCCGAACTCGACCCACGAGGTCACGTTCGGCGCCGTCGACGTCGAGGGCGGCACCCGCGTGGTGCTGCGCGTGGACGGCGAGCCGGTGTGGAGCTACCTCGACGACGCGGCCGGCAACCCGCTCGCCACCGACGGGTACTTCACCGTCTACCGGCAGGGGCCCGCGGGCGAGATGAGCCTCTCCCCCGCGAGCTGACCCCTCGACGACGGGCGTCCGGTACGTTATTGGCATGACCGCCAATAACGGCCGGGCGCCCGGTCGTCCCCCGCGACGACGCCGCTCCCCCGAGCAGGCGCGGCAGGAGATCCTCGACGCCGCCACGACGCTCGTCGCCGAGCACGGACCGGACGGCGTCACCCTCGCGAAGGTGGCCCGGGCGGCCGGCGTGACGAGAGGGCTGGTGAGCCACTACTTCGGCACCTACGCGGGCCTCGTGCGGGCGGTGCTGCGGGAGGAGGACACGCACCACCGCGAGCGCGTCCGCGCCCGGGTCGCGGACGACGCGGGCGTCCCGTACGCCGCCCGGATGCTCGACGTCGTGTTCGCGACCCTCGACGACGAGCGGTACCTGCGGCTGTGGGCCTGGTCCGCCCTGCACCCCGAGCACGGCACGCTCGCGACCGACGGGCTCGCCGGCGTCGCGGACGTGATGGAGGCAGGCCTGCGCGCGGCGCTGCCCGCCGACCGGGTCCCGTCGCGCGACCGGATCGAGGCGGTGCTGCTCGTCGGGATGTCCGGCGCGTACGGCTACGCGCTGGGCGGGCGGTCCTGGCAGTCGGCGCTCGGCCACGACCCGGGCGACCCCGAGCGCGCCACCGCGTTCCGGGCCGCACTCTCGGCCGCGGTGGCGGCGTACCTCGTCGGCGAGGAGACCGCCTGATGGACACCACGCTGGACCCCGTGCTGGACACGGTGCCGCCCCAGGTCCTCGTCGGCCTGGCGACCCTGACGGTGATCGTCCTCCTCCGCCTGCGCCCCCGACCCGCGCGGACCGGGCGCCTGCTGATCGTCCCGGTCGTCGTCATGCTCGTCGGCGCGTTCCTGCTGGTGCCGTGGCTCGCGCTGCCGTCGCCCGGGGGCGCGATCGCCACGATCGCGGTCCTGGCCGTCGACCTCGTCCTCACGGTGGGCCTCGGCGTGGCCCGCGGGGCCACCGTCGAGGTCACCACAGACCCGACCGGGTCGGTCCGGTTCCGCTACACCGGGGTGACCGTGGCGCTCTGGGCTGTGTCCGTGGCGCTGCGCTTCGAGCTCGCCGACGCGGGCGCCCGGGTCGGCGCGTCCCCGGGCGTCACGGAGGGGAGCATCCTGCTGGCGCTGGGGCTCTCGCTGCTGGTGCAGCACCTCGTCGTCGTCCACGCGATCGGCCGCGCACGCGCCCGCCGCCCTCAGCCCTTGACCGAGCCCAGCATCACGCCGGACACGAAGAACCGCTGCACGAACGGGTAGACGCACACGATGGGGATGATCGTGAGGATCATCGTGACCGCCTGGATGTTCGCCGAGACGGCCTGGGTGGTCGCGCCGACGGCGGCGGCCCCCTCGGACGCCGACGACGACGCCCCCGCGATGAGGTTCCGCAGGAAGAGCGTGACGGGGAAGAGCTCGTTCTTGTCGAGGTACAGGAAGGCCGAGAACCAGTCGTTCCAGTACGCGACCGAGTAGAACAGCACCATCGTGGCGAGCACGGCCTTCGACAGCGGCAGCACGATGCGGCCGAAGATCCCGAACCACCCCAGCCCGTCGATCTGCGCCGCCTCCTCCAGCTCCTGCGGGAGGTTCTCGAAGAACGACTTCATGACCAGCAGGTTGAAGACGGAGACAGCGCCCGGGAGCACCACCGCCCACATCGTGTTCTTCAGCCCGAGCGACGAGATCAGCACGTAGTTGGGCACCAGCCCGCCGTTGAAGAACATCGTGAACACCGCGACGCCGATGAGGGCCCCGCGACCGCGCAGGTGCCGCTTGGAGATGACGAACGCGAACGTCGTGGTCAGGACCATCGCGATGGTGGTGCCGACGAGCGTGTAGACGAGGGTGTTGCGGTAGCTGCTCCAGAACAGCCCGTCCTGCGCCATGGCGCGGTAGGTGTCCAGGTTGAACCCGACCGGCCAGAAGCTCACCATCCCGGCCTTGATCGCGCCGGGGCTGCTGAACGACTGCGCGAGCACGGTGACGAACGGGTAGAGCATGAACAGGGACACCACCACCAGCGCCACCGTGTTGAACACCGTGAACGCCCGGTACCCCCGGGTGTCCCGCGCCCCGACGGGCGTGCCGGCGGACCGCACGCTCGGGGACGACGTCGCGCGCTGCATCACCACAGGCTTGCTCCCACCACTCGTCGCGAGATGAAGTTGGCGCTCAGCACCATGACCAGCCCGATGCACGCCTGGAAGAGCCCGATGGCGGCCGCGTAGCTGAGGTTGTTGGACACCAGGCCGACCCGGTAGAGGTACGTCGAGATGACGTCCGCCGTGGAGTAGGTGAGCGGGTTGTAGAGCAGCAGGACCTTCTCGAACCCGACGTTGAGGAACGTGCCGATGTTGAGGATCAGCAGCGTGATCATCGTGGGCCGGATCCCGGGGATCGTCACGTGCCACGTCTGCTGCCACCGGTTCGCGCCGTCGATGCGCGCCGCCTCGTACAGGGACGCGTCCACGGTGGTGAGGGCGGCGAGGTAGAGGATCGTGCCCCAGCCGACGGTCTGCCAGACCTCCGACCCCACGTAGATCGTGCGGAACCACTCCGCCCGCTGCAGGAACGGGATGGCCTCGCCGCCGAGGCCCTCGATGATCTGGTTGACGGTGCCCTGCAGCGACAGCAACTGCATGACCATGCCCGCCACGATCACCAGCGACAGGAAGTGCGGCAGGTAGGAGATCGACTGGATGGTGCGCTTGAAGGCCTTCTTGCGCACCTCGTTGAGCAGGAGCGCGAGCACGATCGGCAGCGGGAAGCAGACGACGAGGGTGAGCCCCCCGAGGATCACCGTGTTCCAGAAGACCTTCCAGAAGGTGGGGTCGTGGATGAACATCTCCACGTACCGCAGGCCCACCCACTGCTCGCCGAAGATGCTGCCGCCCGGGCGGAACTGCCGGAAGGCGATGACGTTCCCCAGCATCGGCACGTAGCGGAAGACCACGAGGAACAGGACGGGCAGGACGGCGAGGGCGTACAGCTGCCAGTCGCGGCGCAGGCTCAGCCGCCAGGACCGGCGGGCCGGCCTCGACCGGCCCACGTCCGCCCGCGGGGGGCGGGGCGTGGGCCCGTCGAGGACCGGCGTCGGCGCCGACAGCTGCCGGTCCGAGGTCGTGCTCATGGGTCAGTTCTTCTCGGCGAAGCGCTGCTGCGCGCCGTTGATCAGGTCGAGGTAGCCCTGCAGGTTCTGTCCCTCGAGCTCGGTGACGTAGTCGTCCCACTCCGCCAGCGGACGGTCGCCGAGGATGAACTTCAGCGTGTTCGTGTCCACGGTGTCCTTGAGCGGGGTGGCGAGCAGGGACGCCTGCTCCAGCTCGGCGTCGTCCAGCGGCGCCGGCGGGAACGGGTCGCGCGGGGTCCTGCTCTCCAGGACGCGGTCCATGTACTCGACGAACTGGTCGGAGTTGTAGGACTCCTTCAGGGCGCGCGACTCGGTGGACTCCGCGAGGAAGGTGGAGAAGCCGAGGTCCTTCGCGAGGTCGGTCGTGGCGTCCGGGTTGATGTTGTACGCGTCGAGGGAGTAGTCGGGGTCGATGGTGATCGTGCCGTCGGCGTCCTTCGTGTACGTCTCGCCCTCGACGCCCCAGCGCAGCATCTCGCGCGCGTCGGGGCTGTAGTACAGCCAGTCGAGGAACTGGACCAGGGCGACGAAGTGCGGGTCGTCCTTGGCCTCGGCACTGATCATGAACCCGTGCCAGAAGTTGCGGGGCTCCACGACCTGGCCCGCGGGGCCGCCGGGCGGGGCGATCTGCACGAGCTCGAACTCGGCGTCCGGGTCGGCCTCCTGGAGGGCGAGCTGGAACTCCGCCACGGTGCCGGAGGCACCGGACGCCGCGAACACCGCGCTGTTCGCCACCTTCTCGGAGAGCTCGTTCACGCTGCCGTCGCTGGTCGTGGTCAGGGTCTCCGGGTCGAGCAGCCCGTCCTCGACGAGCCCGTGGAAGTACTCGACCATCTCCTTGTACCCGTCGGACGTCGCGGCGTAGGTGAACTCGTCGGCCCCCTCGTCCCAGAACGTGCCGTTGCCGAAGCCCCAGCCGGCGACGGTGCCGAAGGCGTGCGCCGCGTAGTTGAGCATCGACTGCCCCTCGAAGCCGTCGGCGAGCGGCTTGGAGTCGGGGTGCTTCGCCTTGATCTTCTCGAGGGCGACGCGCAGCTCGTCCCAGGTCTCCGGCACCTCGGCGCCGACCTCGTCGAAGACGTCCTTGCGGATGATCATCGAGAACACCGGGACGGACACCTCCTGCAGCCCGGGGACCATGTAGTACTTCCCGTCGTCCTGGCGGAGGTTGTCGATCATGTCGCCGAGGTCCCACTCCTCGACGTACTTCTGGAAGTTCGGCATGAGGTCGACGTAGTCGCTCATCGGGAGCACCGCCCCCGACGAGACGAACGGGGCGTCCTCGCCCGTGTAGACGAGCGGGATGATCTGGGGGGCGTCGCCGGCGCTGATGAGCAGGCTGCGCTTCTCCGTGGCGTCGCTGAACGGGATGTTGGTCGGCTGGAGCGTGACGTTGGTCCGCTTCTCGATCTCGTCGAAGAGCTGCCAGGAGTCCTTGATCGGGAGCTCCGGCCAGTCGGTCCACAGGATCGAGAAGTCGACGGGCTCCGTCGCCTTGAACTGCTGGTCGGCGGCGAAGTCGGTCATCGACGCCTCGGTGTTGTCCAGCCCCGCGCCGCCCTCCTCCGACTCACCGCTGCACGCGGCGAGGAGCAGCAGCGACGACGCCGCGACGGCTGCCGGGACGGCCCGCCACGGGCGGCGCGCCCGCGGTGTCAGATCACCCATCATGTGTCTCCCCTTCGAGAACCCCGGGCCACGTCGCCCGAGCCGACCGACCGTCCGACTGCCCGGTCCGTCTGCGATTTTAGCGTTAAACTAGAGCCCGCCTCCGGGCCCGTCAACCCCCGTCTCACCGGGGATCAGGGGGCGAGGCGCAGCTCCACGGCGTGCTCTCCCGCCGCCAGGTCGACCGTCGCCGACGACGCGCCGCAGCGCGCCTCGTACCTGCCCGCGAAGCCCTCCACGTCGATCCGCCCGGCCGCGTCCGTGCGCCCCGGCGTCGGGCCCGTCCACCACGCGTCGCGCACCAGTGACCGCAGGGCGTCGTAGGCCGGCTTGGGCGTGCCGTCCGCCCGCACGAGCCCCGCCGGCGCACCGAGCCACGCCCCGGCGTCGCCGAGACCCCAGTACGTGATCGACTCGACGGCCGGGTGGGAGACGAGCGCCGAGTAGTGCGCCACCACGTCGTCCGCCTGGCGCGCCTCGCCCTCGGGCGTGGACGGCCACCGGGCGACCTGGTGGTCGTTGAGGTCCTCGACGTCGGCCGGCATGAGGTCGCCCGAGACGAGCGTCGTCTCGGTCCAGTGCAGCGGCAGCCCGAAGGGGGCGAACCGGTCGCAGACCTCGAGCAGCCGGTCGGCGCCGCGGAAGCCCTGGTGCATGTGCGACTGCAGCCCGATCGCGTCGATCCGCACGCCCGCCTCGAGCAGCTCCTCGATCAGCCGCTCGTACTCGGGCCCCAGGTCGAAGTCGTTGATCAGCAGGCGCGGCGACGTGCCCTCGCCGCGCGCCTCGTCGACCGCCAGCCGCACCATCTCGACGCGGCCGAGTCGTGCGCACAGGCGACTGATCGCGTTGGGGACACCGTCGGGCTCGTTCGTGAACCGGGGCATGATCACCACCTCGTTGATGGCGTCCCACGTGTCGATCAGGCCGGCGAGGTCGCGCACCTCCCGGCGCACGCGCTCGCGCAGCAGCCGCTCCGCGTCGTCCAGCGGCAGGCGGTCGACCCACGGGGCCTTGACCGTGTGCCACACGAGCGGGTGCCCCTTGAGGCGCACCCCCCGGTCGGCGAACCAGCGCGCCGCCTCGGTGAGGTCGGCGAGGGCCGTCTCCCCGCGCCGCGGCTCGTAGCGCCCCCAGTACACGGGCAGGGTCGCCGTGTCGAACAGCCCCAGCCAGAGGTCCTGGTAGCCGGCGTCCGCGCCCGCCACCTCGAAGGCCGCGCAGCCGAACTCGAACGCGTGGCGCACCTGGCGCACCGTGACGTCCTCGTGCGCGAGAGGGCGGCCCCCCTCGTCCGTGAGCGTGACGACGCTCCGGGTGCGGCGGTGGTCGAGGCCGGTCACGCCGCAGCCTCCGGCGTGAGCGGCACGGGCGTTCTTCTCATGCGTCTCCTTCGTGGTGCGTCGTCCTGGTCAGAGCCGGGCAAGGCCCCTCCACTCGCCGCGCCGGAGCGGGAGCACGGCGCCGTGCTTGGTGTGCGGGGGCAGGTGCAGCTCCTCCTCCGGCACGGGCTCCCACCGTCCGGACGAGAGGTCGGTGGTGGTCAGCGCCCGGTACCCCTGCGGCGGACGGCCGTACTGGTCCACCCACAGGTACCAGCGGCTCCCGTCGTGCGTCGGGAAGACGAGCGGACCCTCGACCGCGGGGCCGAAAACCTGGCCCAGCCCGGTCGCGAGCGTCCGGAAGGCGGGGTGGAAGAACGACGACCCCACCTGGTGGAAGACCTGCCACGACCCCGGCGCGCCGTCGTCCTGCTTCGCGAACCGGTGCACCTCGTCGCCGACGGCCACCGCCGTCATGTCGATCACCCCACCGGGCAGCTCGAGGTACGTCTCGGCGGGGGCGAACGTGCGGAGGTCGCGGGTGGTGGCGGTCATGATCCGCGGCACGCAGGGCCCCTCGTGCCGCGGGTCGTCGGGAGCGTAGAGGGCCGCCGCGAAGTGCAGCACGAGGACGCCGGTGTCCGCGTCGTGGAACACCTCCGGCGCCCAGGCCATGCCTGCGTGCGGCGGCGCGACGGTCACGTGGCGCGGCTCCGACCACGTCAGGAGGTCCGGCGAGTCCCAGACGACGACGTCCCGGCTGCCGTGCCGGGCGTACTCGTGCCAGTCCGGGCCGGCGGGACGCCACACCCGCAGGTCGGTGGCGACGAGGTGGAAGCCCTCGCCGTCGGGCCGGCGCACGACGTGCGGGTCGCGGACGCCGGTGGTGCCGGCGGTGGTCTCGAGAACCGGCGCGCCGCCGTGGAGCGGACGCCATCGCAGCGGGTCGTCGCCCTCGCTGAGGCTGAGGTGGACGCGCTCCCCGTGGCCCGCCGGGTCCTCCACGAAGTGCACGAGGAGATAGCCGTACGGATCGTCGGAGCGCATCGTCGAACCCTTCTCGGTTTATCGTTAATCCGGGCCGACCCTGACATGGCGGAACCGCGTCGTCAAGGCCGGCACGACGCCGCCGCGCACGGCCTGGCAGGATCACCCCGGGAGGTGGCGCATGGTCACGATGAGCGACGTCGCGCGGGAGGCGGGCGTGTCGATGATGACCGTCTCGAACGTGCTCACGGGCAAGAAGCGCGTGGGCGACCCCACCCGCGACCGGGTGCTCGCGGCGGTCGAGTCGCTCGGCTACGAGGTGAACCTCACCGCCCGGCACCTGCGCGCCGGACGCACGGACACGGTCGCCCTCATCGTGCCCAGCTTCCACGACTACTTCGGCGAGGTCGCGGACCGGATCGCCCCCCTGGTCGAGGCCGGCGGCCGCCACCTCGTGGTCGAGCGCACCAGCGCGGACGCGCGCAGCGAGATGGAGTCGCTGAGCATGCCGCGGCTGCGGATGTACGACGGCGTCCTCCTCTCGGTGGCCGGCCTGCTCAGCGACGAGCTCGACCGGGTCCCGACGTCCACCCCGATCGTGCTCCTGGGCGAGCGGGAGGTGCCCCAGCAGTTCGACCACGTCCGGCTCGCCAACGTCGAGGGCGCCCGCCTGGCGACGGCGCACCTGCTCGAGCGGGGGGCGCGGCGGGTGCTCGCCCTCGGCGCCTCCGTCGAGGCGTCGGTCGGCATGGAGTCGGACCGGCACGCGGGATGGGCCGAGGCGCACCGCGCGGCCGGGCTCGTCGCGGACGAGCGCCTCGTCACGCCCGTGCCGGACTTCACGTCCGAGGCCGCGTACGACGCCGTCACCCGGCTGCTCGACGACGGCACGCCGTTCGACGGCGTCTTCGCCGTCAACGACACCGTGGCGTTCGGGGCGGTGGCCGCCCTCGCCGAGCGAGGCGTGCAGGTCCCCGACGACGTCCAGCTGGTGGGCTTCGACAACCTCGGCGTCTCGCGCTTCGTCCCGCCGGGGATCACCTCGGTCGACCCCGGCTACGACGTCGTGGCGGCCACCGCCGTGCGGCTCCTCGAGCAGCGGATGGCCGGCGGCGACGGTCCGCACGAGCACGTGACCGTCCCCGTCCACCTGGTCGAGCGAGGCTCGACCCGCGCCTGACGCCCCCAGTCCTCGGATCTCTTGCCCCGCGGACGACCGCACGTTCGTTGCCGTTCTCGACGTGTTGCCGCTAGGTTGGCCTCAGTCATCCGATCTTTCTGCCCGTCGCCACGAAGAGGTGCGCATGCCCACCATCACCGACGTCGAGATCACCGACGTCCGCTTCCCCACCTCCCGCACCGCCGACGGGTCGGACGCGATGAACGCCGACGCCGACTACTCGGCCGTCTACGTCGTCCTGCGCACCGACGGCACCGACCCCGCGGGCGAGCCGCTGGCCGGCCACGGCCTGACGTTCACCATCGGGCGCGGCACGGACGTCGTCGCCCTGGCGGCCCGGCACCAGGCCGATCGGCTGGTGGGGCGGGACGTCGACGACGTCGTCGGCGACCTGGGCGGCACGTACCGCGACCTCACCGCCGACAGCCAGCTGCGCTGGCTCGGGCCGGAGAAGGGCGTCGTCCACCTGTCGCTGGCCGCCGTCCTCAACGCAGCCTGGGACCTCGCCGGGCGCCGCGCCGGCAAGCCCGTGTGGCGGCTGCTCGCAGACATGACGCCCGAGCAGCTCGTCGACGTCGCGGACCTGCGCTACCTCTCGGACGCCCTCACCCGCGACGAGGCGCTGGAGATCCTGCGTGCCGCCGAGCCCGGCAAGGCCGAGCGCATCGCGCACCTGGAGCGCCGCGGCTACCCCGCGTACACGACGTCGGCCGGCTGGCTCGGGTACGACGACGCCAAGCTGCGCCGCCTCACCCGGGAGGCCGTGGACGCCGGCTACCGGCACGTGAAGCTCAAGGTCGGGGCGCGGCTCGAGGACGACGTCCGCCGCCTCGGCATCGCGCGCGAGGAGCTCGGCCCGGACCTCACGCTGATGATCGACGCGAACCAGGTATGGGACGTGCCCGAGGCCATCGAGTGGGTCCGCGCCCTGCAGCGGTTCGACCCGCTGTGGATCGAGGAGCCCACGTCGCCCGACGACGTCCTCGGCCACGCCGCCGTGCGCGAGGGCGTCGCCCCCGTGCGCGTCGCGACGGGCGAGCACTGCCACAACCGCGTGATGTTCAAGCAGCTCTTCCAGGCGCGGGCCACCGACTACTGCCAGCTCGACACGGGCCGCCTCGCCAGCATCAACGAGATCGTCGCGGTGCTGCTGCTCGCCGCGAAGTTCGGCGTGCCCGTCTGCCCGCACGCCGGCGGGGTGGGCCTGTGCGAGATGGTGCAGCACGTGTCGGTGCTCGACTACGTCGCCGTGTCGGGGTCGCTGGACGGGCGCATCACCGAGTTCGTCGACCACCTGCACGAGCACTTCACCGACCCGTGCCTGGTGGAGGACCTCGGCGAGGGCGTGTCGTACGTCGTGCCGACCGCGCCCGGCTACTCCACGCAGATGCGCCCGGAGTCCGTGGCGGAGTTCCGCTTCCCCGGCGGCGCTGCGTGGACGTCGTGACCGTGGTGACCTGGGACACGTTGCCCGGAACACGTTGACCTCAACAAGGGTTCAGGTCGTAGCGTGACCAGCAACGACATCCGCGACGACGAAGGGGACGAGATGCCCGTCTACACCCTGCCCGACCTGCCGTACGACTACAGCGCCCTCGAGCCGCACATCAGCGGCAAGATCATGGAGCTGCACCACGACAAGCACCACGCGGCCTACGTCACCGGCGCCAACACCGCCCTGGAGAAGCTCGCCGAGGCCCGCGAGTCCGGCGACAACGCCGCGGTGAACCTGCACGAGAAGAACCTCGCGTTCAACCTCGGCGGCCACACCAACCACACCGTCTTCTGGAACAACCTCTCCCCCGAGGGCGGCGGCCAGCCCGAGGGCGAGCTCGCCGAGGCCGTCAAGGACGCCTTCGGCTCCTTCGACACGTTCCAGGCCCAGTTCGCCGCCGTCGCCACCGGCATCCAGGGCTCCGGCTGGGCCGTGCTCGGCTGGGACTCCATCGGCCAGCGCCTCGCCATCTTCCAGCTCTTCGACCAGCAGGCCAACGTCCCCGTCGGCATCACCCCGCTTTTCATGCTGGACATGTGGGAGCACGCCTTCTACCTCGACTACCTCAACGTCAAGGCCGACTACGTCAAGGCCGTCTGGAACATCGCGAACTGGCAGGACGTCGCCGCCCGCCTCCAGCGCGCCCGCACCCAGACCGCCGGGCTCATCGTCCCCGCCTGACGCCCCCGCGCCGTGAGCGGGCGTCCGGCCCTGTCTCCGTCGGGAGACAGGGCCGGGGCCCGCTCACAGCGTTGTCTGCTGGTACAGCGCGAGCCGGGGCTCGCCGTCGACGACGACGTAGGTGCTGGCCATGAGCGCGACGAACGGCGGGTCGTCGCCGCGCACCGCCCGCGCGCGGTAGACCAGCGCGGCGGCGCCGTCCACGAGCCCGACGCGCCGCACGTCGTGCAGGTCGTAGGAGTCCCACGGCGGCGCGCCGTCCAGCGAGGCGACGACGGCGTCGCGGTCGAGCACCGAGCCGTCGACGAGCACCATGAGCGCGGCGGGCGTCATGAGGTCGCCGTAGAACGCGCCCCCGGTGCTGCGGCACAGCGCGTCCCACCCCTGGTGCTCCAGGTTCAGCAGCCGGTCGAGCGTGAGGTCCGCCATCGCGCCAGGCTACGGACCGCGGCGGGTCCACGCACGGACGCCCCCGGATTCATCGGAGGAATCGGTGCACCCGCGCGGGAACTGGGCCATAATCCAGGTCATGTCCCGCACCGATGAGGTCGTCGACGGCGTCCGCCGCATGATCACCGGCGGCGAGCTCGGCCCCGGCGACCGGCTCCCCGTGGAGAAGGACCTCGCCGACCGGCTCGGCGTCTCCCGCGGCTCCCTGCGCGAGGGCGTACGCGCCCTCACCGTGCTCGGCGTCCTCGACACCCGCCAGGGCGACGGCACGTACGTCACCAGCCTCGACCCCGCCCGGCTCATGTCCTCGCTGCAGTTCGTCGTGGACCTGCACGGCGACACCAGCGCGCGCCCGTTCCACGCCGTCCGGCGGGTGCTCGAGACCGAGGCCGCCGGCCTGGCCGCCCACCGCATCACCCCGGCGGCGCTGGAGGAGGCCCGCGTCGTGCTCGAGCAGGCGGCGAGCACCCTCGCGCAGGACGAGATCGACCACGCCGCCTTCATCGAGGCCGACACCGCGTTCCACCGGATCGTCGCCGACCAGGGCGGCAACCCCGTGATCACCGCCCTCGTCGAGGCCATCGCCGGCCGCACCGCGCGGGAGCGGCTCTGGCGCGGGCTGCACGAGGAGGGTGCCGAGGCCCGCACCCAGCGCGACCACGAGGCCGTCTGGCGCGCCCTGGCCGCCGGGGACGCCGAGGCCGCGCGCGTGCGCATGGCCGCGCACCTCCTCGACGTCGAGGAGACCCTCCCCGGCCCGGAGGCCACCGAGGGCTGACCCCGCGGGTCGGAGCCCCCGGCGGCCGCACCTAGACTGGACGTCGCCTGCGATCAAGCCACCGGTCACCAGCAGGAGACGCGTGCGAGAGGAACGGATCATGGCCGCCCACGGTGGTATCAACCTGAGCGACGACGGGCTCCGGTGGGAGATGTGGGGCGAGATCGACGTCGCCGTCGCCCACGAGGTCTACGCCACGCTGGAGGCTGCGGGCGAGGGCCGCAAGACCCTCGACATGCGCAGGGTCACGTTCATCGACTCGTCCGGCGTCCGCCTCGTGGTCCTCGCGTGCGAGAACGGCCCGCACCCGCGGGTGGTCGGCGCTCCGCAGCTCGTCCGCGACATCTTCGAGATGATGAGCTTCGACATGCTGGTCGACTTCGTCGACGCCGACCCGACGGAGCCGCTCGACGACGCTACGCGGACGGGGACCGGACCCCGAGGGTGACCCGGGCAGCGTCGTCGACCACGGCGAGCGCGAGCTCGCAGAACATCGAGTCGGCCCAGGAGAACCAGGGTCGTGAGTACTGCGTCGGGTCGGAAGGATCGAAGCTCTCATGGACCTGCCCTGTGCCGCCGTCCGCCCGTGCGATCAGCTCGAGCAGGCGTCTGCGGTCATCGGGCGTGCCGGTCAGCCCTTCGACGGCGAGGGCGATCGGCCAGACATGGCCTCGTAGCGTGTGCGGGCTGCCGACGCCGCTCACGAGCGTCCCGGTGAAGAAATACGGATTGGCGGGGCTGAGGACGAACCTGCGCGTCGCCTGCCAGATCGTCGCGTCGATCACGTCCGGTGCGACGAGAGGGAGCGACAGGAGCGACGGCGTGTTGGCGTCGTCCATGCACAGGACACCGCCGAGGCCGTCCACCTCGTAGGCGTAGATCTGCTCGTCGCCGCCGGGAGAGGTCACGACCCCGTGGGTGGCGACGCCGTCGACCAGCTCGCGGGAGAGAGAGCGCGCGTCGTGCGCCAGCACGCCGTCGGCGTAGACCTCGCCCGCGATCGCTGCCAGGTCGAGGAGCGCCTGTGCGGCGAACAGGTTGGCCGGCACGTTGTAGCCGTACGTGCATGCGTCGTCCGAGGGACGGAAGCCGCTCCAGGTCATCCCGGTGACTCCCACGGGCGTACCCCGACCGCCCCGCGCGAGCGTCTCGGTGGGAGTCGCGGTGTCGCGGGAAAAGCGGTAGGTCGAGCCGTCGTGTCGTTGCTCGGCACGCAGCTGGTCGACGACCACCCGGAGGACCCGGTGCGCGCGCTCGTCGAAGAGCCGCGCCGCCTGGCCCGGGTCGGCACGCCAGAGCCGGTGCGCGAGCGTCACCGGGTACGCCAGGCTGTCGACCTCGTACTTCTGTTCCCACACGTGAGGGTCGACGCAGATGTCGTCGGGGTCGTATCGAGCCCCGGTGGGGCCGTCGTTGAAGGCGTTGGCGTACGGGTCGTGGTCCAGACACTCGAACTGGCGCCGCACGACCCCGGCCACGAGCGTGGCCAGCGGTGGACAGTCGGCGAGGAATCTCAGGTAGGGCGTGAGCTGGACGGTCGAGTCCCGCAGCCACATCGCGGGGATGTCACCGGTGATGACGAAGGTGCTGCCGTCCGTCCCGACGGTCATGGTGTCGGTGAGGGTGCGCCGCAGCGCCCGGTCGACCATCGTGCCGATGCGCTCGCCGGCGACCCTTCGCACGCGGTCGGCCGCCGTCCGTAGCGTCGTGTCGATCGCCGGGTCGAGACGAGGAGTGATGTGCTGAGCCATGGTGCGCCTCCCTGGTCAGAGCGTGGCAAGAACGTCCGTCGGCGGGTCGGCCACGAGATCACGGGCCGCCAGCCCGGCCCCGAGCAGACCGGCATGGTCGCCCAGGGCAGCCATGCTGACCTCCGCCCCTCGGACCCAGCGCCTCGTGGCGGCCTGGGACCGGTAGACGTCGGCGACGAGGCCACCTCGGGCGAACACGCCGCCCCCCAGCACGATGCGGTGCGGCGCGAGGACCGCGCACATGCCGTTGAGCCCGTCGGCGAAGGCCTCGGCGGCCTCCATCAGGGCCCCGACAGCCGCAGGCTCGCCCGAGTCGGCGGCCGCGACGAGGCGGTCGACCGTGCGATCCGGTCCCGGCAGCACCCGCTCGGCGGCGCGGCGAAGCGCCTCCCCGGACGCCAGTCCCTCCCAGCATCCGGCAGCGCCACAACCGCAGGACAGGCCGCCGCGGTCGACCACCACGTGGCCGATCTCGCCGGCGAAGCCTCGCCCCCGGACGAGCGTGCCGTCCAGGACGACCGCGCCACCGATCCCGGTGCCGACCGTGACGACCAGGACGAGGCCTGGCGCCGAGCTCCCGTGGACCTCGGCGAGAGCGGCGGCCTGCGCGTCGTTGATCACCTCGGAGGGCAGGCCCGTGTACTCGACGAGAGCGGAACGCAGGTCGATATCACCGAGGCCCACGTTCGCGCTGAGCAGGAGGCGACCATCGTCGACCACACCGGCGACCGCGATGCCGACAGCAGAGGCGTCCTGCCCGAGGTCTCGGGCCAGGTCGAGCACCGCGGCGTGCCGAGCCTGGGGGCTGTCGGGCAGCGGTCGGCGCACGACGTCTCGCAGGGAGCCGTCCGGGCCGACCAACCCTCCGCGGATCATCGTCCCGCCCATGTCGATGCCGACCGTGGTACCCGGGACGCCCTGTCGCGACCTCGTCGTCATGGTGATTCCCTTCGTCTCCATCTCAGGCCCCCACCTCTGTCACCCGAAGGGTGACGATGCCGAAGGGCCGCACGACCAGTGCGGCTCCGCACGCGTCGTCCGCCGTCCATCCCTCGAAGCTGCGGCAGCCGTCGGCCCCGTCCCCGAGCGGCTCCTCGAGCAGGTCGACGCGCGCGACCGTCCCGGGCCCGTCGAACGCGACCCCGGCGCTCGCCTGCGCGCCGTACGGCTCGTACAGCCGGACGACCAGGTCCCCGCTCCCGTCGTGCGCGAGCTTGACCGATTCCACGAGGAGGCCCGGCCCGTCGACCCGCACCAGCGGCTCGACGGCTGCTCGCCCGGACGACACCTGGCGCGGCGGGAGCGACAGGGCGTAGCCGTCCCGAACGGCGTCGGCGACGTCGGCCCCGGGGCGCAGGCGGTGGACGAACGTGTGCCGCCCGAGGTCGGCCCCGGGGTCGGGGTACTGCGGTCCCCGGAGCAGGTGCAGGTTCACCGTCGTCGTGGTCCCGCCGTCGGGGCGGACCTCGCTCGCCGCGTCGTACCCCTGGGTCGTGCGGTTGGCGATGCCGACGCCGAAGCCGGCGTCCCCCACGTGGACCCAGCGGTGGGCGACGTCGACGAACCGCGCCGACTGCCAGCTCGTGTTGCGGTGCGTGGGGCGGCGGACGTGACCGAACTGCGTCTCGGCCGCCACCTCCTGCGCGCGCACGTCGAGCGGCCACGACAGCACGAGGAGCTCCTCGCGCTCGTTCCAGTCCACAGCCGTCGTCACTTCGAGCGCGCCGTCCACGAGCTCGAGCCGCTGCGCCAGGGTGCTGTCACCGGGCCCGAGCACGCGCTCGACGACGATCGAGCCGTCCTCGACCCGGACGCGGGCCTCGGGGACGTCCCGGGACACGCGGTGCGCGTGCGCGTCGATGTCCCACGCGTCCCAGCGGTTGGGCAGGTCGCGGAACAGGCGCACGACGTTGGCCGGTCCCGCCGCGGCGACCGCGTCGCGCCCGGTCGTGAGGTCGACGAGCGAGAGCACGTGGCCGGATCCGTCGACGACGACGCGCAGCGCGTCGTCCTCGAGGATCCACGTCGCGCCGACCGCCCGCGCGGGCAGAGACTCCGCCGCGCGACGCGGGCCCACGGACAGCGGCGGGACGCCGTCGAGGACGACGGGGCTCGGGTTCGCCCACAGCTCCCCCCGGCCGGTTGTCAGGTCGCCCTGCGCCCGACCGGCGAGCACGTCCAGCGCACCCGCGACCAGCTCGGCGCACCGCCGCTGGACCCGCTCGTGGTCGCGCGCCGCGTCCTGGTACACCCAGGCGATGGACGAACCCGGGAGCACGTCGTGGAACTGGTGCACCAGCACGGTACGCCACAGGTCGCGCAGCTCGTGGAGCGGGTAGGCGGCCCCGGTGCGCCGCGTCGCCGTCGCACACCAGAGCTCGGCCTCGCGCAGCGCCGACTCGCTCCGCCGGTTGTCCGCCTTGAGCCGCTGCTGCGACGTCGAGATGCCGCGGTGCAGCTCGAGCGGCATCTCACCGACCCACACGGGCGATGCCTCGCCCCGCTCCTGCGCGGCGGCGGCGAGCGCCTCCGAGCGGGCGAAGAAGTCCTCGGGGGTGCCCCAGGCCACGCGGGCCGAGCCGGCGAGGTCGCGCACGCGCCGCGCCGTCTCGGCGTGCTCGCGCGTCGGGCCGCCCCCGCCGTCGCCCCACCCGCTCGGTGCGAGCGAGAGCTCGGCGGACACCGTGTCGGAGTCCGCGACGTTCGCCTCCGCGTGCGCGAGCTGGCGCGGGGTGAGGTCGCTGTTGTAGTTGTCGACCGGCGGAAAGTGCGCGAGCACGCGCGAACCGTCGATCCCCTCCCAGGTGAACGTGTGGTGCGGCATCCGGTTGGTGTCGTTCCACGACATCTTCTGCGACAGGAACCGGCGCATGCCGGCGGCACGGAAGATCTGCGGCAGGGCGGCGGAGTAGCCGAACGAGTCGGGCAGCCACACCTCGCGGCACCGCACCCCGAGCTCGTCCGCGAACCAGGTGGTCCCCTCCAGGAGTTGTCGCGCCATGGACTCCCCCGACAGCAGCACCGTGTCGGACTCGACCCACATCCCGCCCACCGGGACGAACCGGCCCGCGCCGACGGCCGACCGGATCCGCTCGAACAGCTCCGGCTCGCTCTCCTGCACCCACGCGAGGTGCTGCGCGGAGGAGGTCACGAACGTCGTCTCGGGGTACTCCTCCAGCAGCGCGAGGGCGTTGGAGTACGTCCGCACGACCTTCCGGCGCGTCTCCCGGAAGGGCCACAGCCAGGCGGAGTCGATGTGCGCGTGGCCGACAGCCACGACCTCGTGCCCGCCGTCCCCGTTGCCCTCGGCCAGCACCCCGGCGAGCTCCGCGCGCGCCGCGGGGGCCGACGCACGGAGCGCCTCGGGCGTCGCGACCTGCACGACGTCGAGCATGCGCGCGAGCGCCCGCAGGACCCGGCCGCGACGCAGCCCGGGGCCGGACAGCACCTCGAGCTGCTCGCGCAGGACGCGCACGTCGCGCCACAGCCCCCACGTGGCGTCGTCACGCAGCCGCAGGCCGATCTCGCCCCACGCGTACTGGGGGACGGCGGGCAGCGTCGCGGGGTCGCCGAGCGGCGTCGGAGCGAAGGTGAAGTCCGGGTCCATGACCGGGTTGGCCGCGGCCTCCACCCACACGTCCACCGGCAGGGCCGCCTCTCCGGCGGACCATGCGTCCCAGCCGGTGCGGTCCGCGCGCAGGAGGAGCGGGAGAGGCACGCGCCGGTTGTACGGCGAGATGCCCTTGAGCACCCGGCCGTCATGCGCGCGCGCCGTGCCCTCGGCCTGGAAGCCGGGCGTGTCGCGCGTGAACCCGAGGTCCACCTCCAGGTCGACGAGCGACTCCTCGCCCGCCCACGCGGCCGGCACCTCGCCGCGCAGCCGCAGCCAGGTCGTCGACCACGGCTCGCCCCAGGGCTCGCCCGGGGCCACGGGGTGGAATGCGTCGTCCGGCAGGGCCAGGACCACGTCGGGGCGCACGGGCTCCCCCGGCTGCGACCAGGCCGTCACGGTGATCGGCGCGCTCGCGGCGTCCAGAGCCGGGGTGAGCCGCTCGTCGACGAAGCGCCGGACGCGACCGAGGGTCACGTCGTCAGGCTCGAGCCCCATCGACGGTCACCTCCCCGGCTCCGTCCTGCGCGACGTCGAACGACCACCGCCGCCCGGCGAGTGCCACCTCGACGCGCGCGCGCCGGTCCGCGAGGACCGCGAGGGCCAGGTCCGGGCGCAGGATCTCGTCGCACGGGACGCGCACCGACACCCGCGCCCCGTCCCCGGAGGCGACGCTCACACGCTCCCACCCGACGACGACGGTGCGCGCCCAGTCCACGCCGCCGACGCGCCGCGACCGGACGAGCAGCAGGCCCTCGCCGTCCCAGTCCCCCGCGGCGGCACGGACGTCCGCCTCGACCACCAGGTCCTCGCCGCTCACCGAGAGCCGGACCCCGTCGACGTCGAGACCGCCGTAGCCGATCCCGTCCCCGACGCGTGCCAGCACCGGCTCCGGGACGTCGCGGTAGACGCCCTCGGCGGGCATCCGCTCGTCGTCACGCACCGGGATCGCGCCCGGGTGCGCGGGCAGCGTCACCGGCAGGTGGCCGACGGGCTGGCGCACGCCGAGCAGCAGGTCGGCGACCACCCGGCCCCCGGCCGGCCCCGGGTAGAAGACGAGGAGGACGGCGTCGGAGTGCGCGACGACGTCCGCGAGCACGTACGGGCGCCCGGCGAGGACGACGGCGACGACGGGGCCGCGGGCCGCCGCGCGCACCGCGGCGAGCGTCTCGACCTGCCCGGCGGGCAGCACCGGGGACGCGAGGTCGACGCCCTCGCCGCAGTCCGCGGCGGTCTGGCCGGCGTTCGCGCCGTTGCCCGCGAACTCGTCCGTGTAGGCGCGGTGGCTCGACCCGCCCAGCACGACCACGACCCCGTCCGCCGCCGCGACCGCGGGGACGTCGTCGGCATCCGCGCGCTCGACCACCACGCCGTGCGCGCCGGCCGACGCCACCAGAGCATCCGCGACCGACACCCGGCGGTCCGGGGCGAGCGGGGCCACGTAGTCGCCGAGCAGGGCGTCGACGTCGTCGGCGCGCGGACCGGTGACGACCCACCGTCCCCCGGGGGCGACGGGCAGGGCGGGACGGTCCGCCCCCGCGGCGGGCTCGTTGCGCAGCAGGACCGCGGACCGGGCGGCTATCGCGACGGAGAGGTCGCCGGTGGCCGGACGGTCGGAGGGCCGCGCCTCGTCCACGGGCCCCAGGAGGCCCGACCGGGCCTTGACCGTGAGCACGCGCAGGCAGGCCTCGTCCACGGCGCGGGACAGAAGGTCGGGCGACTGCGCCACCGCCTCCTCCAGCATCGTGAACGACCGGTCCCACAGCGACAGGTCGACGCCGGCATGGAGCGCCGTGGCGGCCGCCGCCACCAGGCCCCCGGCCTGCTCGACGATCCGGTCGACGGCGAGCCCGTCGGCCATGACCAGGCCGTCGAAGCCCCACTTCCCCCGCAGGAGGTCGGTCAGGAGCGCACGGTTCGCGACGCACGGGACGCCGTCGATGTCGTTGTACGCGGCCATGAGGCCGAGGGCCCCCGCCGCGACCCCTGCGCGCGCGGCGGGCAGGTGCAGCTCGGAGAGGTCCCGCGGCCCCAGCGCAGCGGAGTGCCCGTTGCGGCCGCCGGCACCGGCGCCCTGCGCGGCGAAGTGCTTGAGGACGACGCCGACGCCGCTCCCGTCGGCCAGGCGCGAGCGGTCGCGCCCCTGCATGCCCACGACCGCGGCCTCCGTCATCCGCGCCGCCAGCGCCGGGACCTCGCCGTAGCACTCCTCGGAGCGGCCCCAGCGGGGGTCCTGGAGCAGGTCGAGGGTGGACACGAGCGCCAGGTGCACGCCGTCGGCGCGCAGCGACGTGGCGACCGACGCGCACGCCTGCCGGTACAGCTCGGCGTCCCAGGTGGCGCCCACGGCCAGGTTGACGGGCAGCAGCTCGGCGCCGAGCGCCTGGTGCCCGTGGGGGGCCTCCTCGACGAGCAGCGGCCCGACGTCCTGCCCGGACGCGGCGCGCACCTCGTCGACGACGAGCGCGGCGACCTCGGCCCGCTCCTCCGGCCGGATCCCGTCGGCCCAGCCCCGCCCGGACCACGCGTCGGCGCGGAAGAGGCCGTACAGCGCGCCCAGCCCGCCCCACCGGTCGACCTCCTCGCGCAGCAGGTCGGTGGTCCGCCACGTCCCCTGGGCCGTGCGCTCGACGGCCTGCCACCCGAGCAGCCGCTGGTTGAGCTGGCCGACCCGCTCGCGCAGGGACATGCCTGCCATCACCTCGGCGGCGCGCCGCCGAGCCGGGTCGGTCCCGGCGCCGTGCACGCAGGGTGCGGGGGCCTCGTGCGTCATCGGTGCCACAGGTCGTTCCTCGTCCTCAGTACGGGGCGTGCGCCGAACGCCGCCGGGTCGGCGGCCTCGGCGCCGGTCACGTCGAGCTCGACGGTCTCGCCGGGGAGCAGGAGCGTCAGCAGGTCGTCGACCCGTGCCGCAGGGTCGAGCCGGTCGACGAGCAGCGCGACGTCGCAGGTCACCACGTCCGCCGTGATCCGCACGCGCCAGCCCAGCGGGGTCCTCTCGGCCTCGACCGCCGGCGCCGGCCTGGCCCAGCGCACGCCGTCCTCGCGGCACAGCGCGGACCACGCACGCAGGCCGTCGCAGTCCGCCACGAGCACCTCGTCGCGGCGAGCGCCGGCGAGCGCGACCTGCGGCGGCACGTCCCACCGTGCGACCGACCGGGGCGCGACCTCGACCATGTGCTCCACCTCCGCCGGCGCGCCGAGCGGACCGCCCACGACGTGCACGCGCCGCACGACGACGCGCGCCCGCCACACCGCGTCCGTGTCGTTGACGAGGACCACCCGGGGTGCGCCGTCGTGCGGCTGGATCGAGAGGGTGCGCGGCGCGTACGCCCGGCGCAGCGCGTGCCACCCGGGCTTGGGCCGCCCGCCGTGGTCGATCACCGACCACGAGATCCCCGGCCACGCGTCGTTGAGCTGCCACACGAGCATCCCGGCGGTGCGCGGCCATGAGCCGCGCAGGTGGTCGGCGGCGGTGCGCAGGGCGTCGGCCTGGTTGAGCTGGGTCGCCCAGGACCAGTCGTCGACGTCGTCGAGCAGGCGGTCGGGGTCGGGGACGTGCCCGTCGAGCCGGCGCACGAGGTGGCGCATCCCGCCGACCTGCCGCTGGCGGGTCGCGAGGGCGTCGCCCCGCACGTCGACCGGGCGCTCGGTGAGCGCGGCCGCGAGCGTCGCCCACGTGGGCGGGGCCTGGAATCCGAGCTCGGCGGCGAAGCGCGGGACGTGGTGGCGGTACGTCGTGTGGTCGTACAGGTTCCACTGGTCCCAGAGGTGGCTCGTGCCCTCCCCGTCGACGTTCGGCCCGACGCCGTCGGTCGACGAGAACGGGCTCGACGGCACGTAGGGGGTGCCCGGGGCCTCTTCGGCGACGATCTGCGGCAGGAGCTGGCGGTAGTACCCCTCGCCCCACGTGCGGGTCCCGACCCGGTCGGGCCAGCCCCAGTCGCTCCAGCCCTGGAGGTTCTCGTTGGAGCCGTTCCACACGACGACGCTCGGGTGCGCGGCGAGGCGGCGCACCTGCTCCCGCGCCTCCGCCTCGACCTCGGAGCGCAGCGGCTCCTCCTCGGGGTAGGCGGCGCAGGCGAACGCGAAGTCCTGCCAGACCAGCATCCCCGCGGCGTCGCAGGCCGCGTAGAACGCGGCGGCCTCGTAGACGCCGCCGCCCCACACGCGCAGCATGTTCATGTTCGCCGCGACCGCCTGGTCCACGCGCTCCGCGTAGCGCCCGGCCGTCATGCGCGAGACCAGCAGCTCGTCGGGGATCCAGTTCGCGCCGAGCGCGAAGACCTCGCGCCCGTTGACCACGACGACGAACCGGCGCCCGTGCGCGTCCGGAGTCGTGTCGAGGTCGACGCGGCGCAGCCCGACCCGGTGGGCTTGCTCCTGGTCCGTCCCGACGAGCGCGATGGTGACCTCGTGGAGCGTCGGGGCGCCGTACCCGCGCGGCCACCACAGCTCGGCGTCCGGCACGTCGAGGACGATCTCGTCGCGGCCGATCACCACGTGCCGCGACCGGTGCTCGCCGAACCCGATCTCGACCTCGCCCATGACGACCTCGCCGTCCTGCCCGTCGAGCTCGACGGCGACCACGACCCGGCGCCCGGCGAGGTCCGCCGAGACCTCGCCGCGCGCGTGCGAACGCAGCCGTACGCCGCTCCACGCCTCGATCCGGGCGGGGCGCCACAGGCCGGCCGACACCAGCGGAGGCGCCCAGTCCCATCCCACGCTCGACGCCATGACGCGCAGCCGGTTGTACGGGTAGGCCCAGTCGTACGGCAGGGTGCCGTCGTCGGCGGCGAGCATCGCCCGTGCGGCCGAGGAGAGCTCGACGGCAAGCCGGTTCGCGCCAGGGCGGACGAGCGCGGACACGTCGACCGCGTACGCGCGGTGCATGTTCGCCGTCGCCACGGCCTCACGGCCGTTGACGCGGACCGTGGCGACGGTGGCGAGGCCGTCGAGGACGAGCTCGACCCGGCCGGCCGTGAGGGCGTCCGTCAGCTCGACGTCCGCCTCGTACACCCAGTCGCTCTCTCCCACCCAGCGCACCGCGGCGGCGTTGTCGTCGACGTACGGGTCCGCGATGACGCCCGCAGCGAGCAGGTCGTCGTGGACGCACCCCGGGACCGACGCCGCGATCCCGTCACGCAGGCGCGCGACGACGTCGTCGGCCGGACCGTCCGCACCGGCTGCTAGGGCTCCGCCCAGCCGCACGGTCCAGCCCGGTCCACTCAGGTCCGTGCGATGGACCGTCCCGGCCGCGGTCACGTCCTGCAGGTTCCGGTCGTGCACGCGCTCAGTCCTCCGGGTAGTCGGTCGGCGCGCTGTAACCCTCCGGGACCACCGGTGCGGTCCGGTGGCCGGTCCGGTACACCAGCACCTCTGCGAGGCGAGCGCCCGGGCCCTCCAGCTCGATCTCGAGCTCCCGCGTGGCGGGGGTGTCCAGGACGTGCAGCCGCCCCGCCCCGACCGTGCCGCCCGCGGCCACCACGGTCCCGCCGCGGCGGACCTCGTGCCGCGCGATCCGCTGGCCCGTAGTGAGGTCCTCCCGGACCAGCACGTGGTCGAGCTCGACGGGCTCGTCGCCGAGGTCGGCACGCCACGTGGTGTCCCCGATGCGGGTGACGGCCGCCGCGACGGGGTCCCCGAACCGCGCACGGACCTCGTCGCCGAACGCCGTGACCACCGCGGCGTCCGCCGGGGCGATGCGGCCACGACGGTCCGGCGGGACGTTGAGCAGCAGGTTCGCGCCCAGGCCGACGGACCGGTAGTAGATGGCCAGCAGGTGCTCCAGCGACTTGGGCTCGTCGTCCTCGGCCCAGAACCAGCCCCGGCGCACGGACACGTCGCACTCCGGGGGCAGGTACAGCGCCTCCGCGAACTGCGTCGTGACGACCGTGTAGTTGCTCATCTGCGTGTGGTGCACGACGTACTCGACGGGGTCGCTCGCGAGCCCGTCCTCGTTGCCGACCCACCGGATCGTCGGAGCGCCCATGTTGAACACCATCGCCTGCGGCTGGTGCGTGCGCGCGACCTCCATGGCGCGCGCCCAGTCGTAGGTGTACCCCTCGGAGCCCGCACCGTCGAACCACAGCTCGACGAGCGGCCCGTACCGGGTGCAGAGCTCGGTGAGCTGGGCGACGTAGACGTCGGCGTACGCCTCCGGGTCCCGGTAGGCCGGATGATTCCGGTCCCAGGGGGACAGGTACAGGCCGAGGCCGATCCCCGCGGCGCGGCACGCAGCGGCGACCTCGGCCACCACGTCGCCCTTTCCGTCGCGCCACGGCGACGAGGCGACGGAGTAGTCGGTGGTCGCGGTGGGCCACAGGCAGAACCCGTCGTGGTGCTTCGCGGTGAGCACCACGTACCTCGCGCCCGCGGCCACGGCCAGGGCCACCCACTCGTCGGCGTCGAGCTCGGTCGGGTCGAACGACGACGCCGGCAGGGAGCCGTCGCTCCACTCCTTGGCGTGGAACGTGTTGATGCCGAAGTGGAAGAACATGCCCACCTCGAGCTGCTGCCAGCGCAGCTGGTCCGCCGTCGGCACGATGACGTCCTTGGCCGCCTGCGGCGCGACGTCCTGGACGACGTCCTGGTTCGAGGTCACTTCACTGCTCCTGATTCCACACCCTTGAAGAAGTACCGCTGCAGTGCGACGAAGAGCACGAGGATCGGCACGATGGCGATGATGGACCCGGCCATGGTGACGCGCGGGTCGTACGAGAGGGACGAGGACGCGAGGCGCGACAGGCCGAGGGAGAGCGTGTACAGCTCTTCCGACCGCAGCACGATGAACGGCCACAGGAAGTCGTCCCAGGCGGCGATGAACGAGTTGATGACGACGACGACCATCGCGCCCCGCGCCGCGGGGAGGTAGATCTTCCAGAACCGGCGGACCTCGCCGGCGCCGTCGAGCATCGCGGCGTCCTCGACCTCGTTCGGCACGGCACTGAACGCGGCCCGGGTGATGAGGACGTTGACCGCCGCGATCGCGCCGGGCAGCCAGACGCCGATGAACGAGTCGTCGAGGCCGAGGTCGGTGATCTGGGTGTACAGCGAGACCATGATCGACTCGAACGGGAACATCATCGAGATGATGAGCACCCAGTAGAAGACGCCGCGGCCCCGCCATCCCTGGCGCGAGAGCATGTAGCCCGCGAGCGTCGGGAAGACGACCTGTGAGAACACCGTGAGCAGGCACATGATCAGGCTGTTGCGGATGTACAGGCCCATCGGCACCTGCTCGAACACGGTCTGGTAGGCCGCGAACGTCGGGTTCGCCGGGAAGAAGGTCGCGCTGCTCCCGTACAGGGCGTCCTGCGGTCCCTTGAGGGACGAGAAGAACTGCCACAGGAGCGGGCCCACGGAGATCGCGAGCACGACCAGCAGGAGGACGTACCGCGTCACGAGCGCGCGGGTGCGCCCGTGCGTGCGCCACCAGGTCATCAGTCCTCCTCCTTGGAGCCGAGCTTGTGCGACGCGACCGCGAGACCGATCGTGAGGACGAACAGGGCGACGGAGATCGCCGCGCCGTAGCCGACGTTCCCCGAGATCGGGTCGAGCGCGACGTCCCGGATGTAGAACGGCAGGGTCCGTGCCTGGCCGCCGACGCCGCCCGTCGCACCGCCGAGGATGTAGATCTCGGTGAACACCCGCAGGGAGCCGATGCCCGACATGATGCCGACGAGCAGCATCGTGAGGCGGACACCGGGGACGGTGACGTGGACGAACTGGCGGAACGTGCCGGCGCCGTCGAGCGACGCGGCCTCGTACAGGTCCTTGGGCACGCTGGCGAGCGCGGAGAGGTAGAAGATCATGTACCACCCGAGGCCCTTCCAGACGGTCAGCGCGACGGCGGTGAGGAGCAGCAGCGTCGTGTCCGACAGGAAGGGGATCGGGGAGTCGATGATCCCGACCTGCTGGAGCGCGGTGTTGATCGGCCCGTTCTCGGACACGAGGTTCTGCCACACCAGCGCGACCGCGACCATCGACGCGACCACGGGTGCGTAGAACGCCGTGCGGAAGAACCCGATGGCGGGGACCTTCTTGTACACGAGCTGCGCGAGCATCAGCGGCAGGACGACGAGCAGCGGGACCGCGACGACCGCGTAGAGCACAGAGTTGCGCACCGCGAGCCAGAACGCCGGGTCGGCGACCATGCGCGAGTAGTTGTCCAGGCCGACCCAGCCGCCGCCGCCGCCGAGCGGCCGGGCGTCCGTGAAGGACAGCAGGATGGTGTTGAGGAACGGGAAGACCCCGAACACCCCGATGACGATGATCGCGGGCGCGACCCACAGCCACGGAGTCCACCAGGGCCGGTAGAGCGCCGCGCCCGAGGACGGACGCGGACGGCGGGTGCGCGTCCGGCTGGACCGGGTGACCCTGGCCACCGGCTCACCGGCGGCCAGGGTCCCCGCGTAGACGTCGGTCGCCATCGGTCAGCCCTGCTGCTCGAGGATGCGGTTCGCGGCGTCCTCGGCGGCCTGGAGCGCCTCGTCGACCGGCTTCTTGCCCGAGATCGCGAGCTGGAGCTCGGAGACGACCGCGGTCTGCACGGCATCGGACCACGCGAAGATGAAGACGTTCTCGGCATCCGTCGCGGCCTCGACCGACAGACGGTTGGCCTCGTCGAGCGGCGAGTCGCCGGTGATGTCCGTGAACTTGGGGATGTCCAGCGATTCCTCGGTCGAGGGGAAGTTGGAGACCAGCGGGCTGGAGACGAACTCCGTCTGCCACTCCGGGCTCAGCAGGAACTGCGCGAAGGCGACGGCCGCCACGGGGTTCTTCGACGTGGACGGGACGCCGATGAGCTGGCCGTCCTGGAACGCGTGGCCGCGTGCGTCGAACAGCGTGGCGACGCCCGTGACGTCGTAGGTGGCCTCGTTGGTGTCCTTGACGTAGCGGAGGAACGAAGCGTTGGTAGAGCCCCACACGACGTCGCCGGCGGAGTAGAGCTGCGTGACGTCCACGTCGCTCGAGAGGGTGTCCTTCGGCAGCGCGCCCTCCGCGTACAGCTCCGCGTACTTCGCCAGCCACTCCTGGATCTTCGGGTCGTCAGCGAACGTGAACTCGGTCTCGTCCGCGTTCGTGATCGCGGCGTTCATGAGCTGCCAGTCGTTCGGCACGTGCGTGTACGGGTTCGCCGGGAACGCGTAGTACTCGCCGCCCGACTTCTCGGCGATCTGGCTCGCCATCTCGAGCTGCTCCATGACGGTCGACGGCGGGGCCTGCGGGTCGAGGCCGGCGTCCTTCATGAGGTCCTCGTTGAACGTCTGCAGGCCGTTCAGGCCCCAGTACCACGGGAGGACGTAGTGGTCGTCGTCGCCGGGGAACTTCTGCGACTCCCACACCGACGGGATGAAGGACTCGCCGATGTCCTCCGGGCCCTTGGTGGTGAGGTCGAGCAGGAAGTTCTCGCGGTAGAGCGCGTAGGCCGTCGTCTGGTTGAGGTTGACGACGTCGGGCAGGTCGCACGACTGCGCGTTGGTCACGAGGCGCTGGGTGAACTCGGCGTCGCCCGGGTCGTCCTGCCACTTCACCGTGACGTCCGGGTACTTCTCCTCGAAGGCCGCGATGAGCTTCTCGAAGTACGGGCTGAAGTCCTGCTTGAGCGCCGTGGTCTGGAAGGTGATCTCGCCGGACGGCTCACCCGCCAGCCGCTGGTCGGAGGTCACCTCGTCCGAGAGCTCGCACTTGCCCGCCGTGGTCGGCTTGCCGTCGGCGCCGACCTCGGCGGAGCCGCCACCGATACCGCACGCGGACAGGGCGAGGGAAGCGACGACGACGCCGGCGACGCCGCCCGAAAGCGTGCGGCCGCGGCGGCGCGGTCGGGGCATGAGGGTGTGAGTGGTCATGGTTTCAGCCGTTCCTCGTGAGGTGTCTACCCGACGGTGGGCCGGACCTGGAAGCGGTCCGTGGTGATCCACAGGTGTGGCGGTCGGTGCCGTCGCTCGAGGTCGTTCTCGCGCGGCGTGCTGTGCTGGGTCGTGCGTGGTGGGTCGTCAGGGGCCGCGCAGCTCGGGCCAGGTCCGGACCGGGGCGGCGACCGCGCCGATCCCGTAGACGGACTCCCGCGCGGCCTCGCGCAGAAGGGTCAGTGCGCCGCTCACCACGCCGCCGGCGCCCAGCAGGGACGGGACCACCTCGGTCCGCAGGGGCGACTCCGCGCGGAGCAGCTCCTCGACCTCCGCGGCGAAGCGCTCGGCCCCCGCCGTACCGACCGTCCCGGCGAGGACGACGCAGTGCGGGTCGACGACGGTCGAGATCGTGGTGACGACGACGGCGACTCGTCGCGCCGCCTCGCTGCGGAACGTGCGGAGAGCCTCTCCTGGTGCGTCGTCCCGGAGCGCCTGCTCCGGCGAGGTGCCGGCGAGCCCCAGCCCGTCGAGCACCTCCTGGAGCGCCGCCGAGCCGACGAGGCTCTGAAAGCCGGCGGACGAGGAGCCGAGCCGGCCGCCGACCGTCGTCGGCGCGAGGCCGATCTCGCCCGCGTACCCGTGCGCGCCGCGCAGCAGGGTGCGGTTGACGACGGTCGCGGCGCCGATGCCCTCGTCGAGGCGCAGGAGGGTGAAGCTCTCGACGCCGGCCGCGCTGCCGCTCTCGGCCTCGGCGAGGGCGGCGAGGTTGACGTCGTTCTCGAGCGCGACGGGGCAGCCGAGCCGTGCGGCGAGCCTGCCGCGCTGCCCCGCACGCCAGGCCGGGTGCCCGGAGACGAAGTCCATGTCTCCCTGGGGGTTCACGACGCCGGGCGTTCCCGCGAGCACCTGCCACAGGTCGGAGGGCTCGATGCCGGCCTCCGCGCTCGCGGCGGCGACCGCTTCCGCCACGGTCTCGACGGGGTCGTCACCGCGCTGCGGGATGCGTACGTCGGACAGCGCGGCCCCGGAAAGGTCGGAGACGACCGCGTGCACGAACCGGCCCGGCTGCATCTCGACGCCGGCGACGTGGCAGAGGTTGGTCACCGCGCGGAAGTGCACCGCGTTCGGGCCGCGCTGGGCCGACGACACCTCGCCGACGGGCGTGACCAGCCCGGCCTCGATGAGCCGGACGACAAGCTCACCGGTCGAGGGCTTCGACAGGCCGGTCGCCTTGCTGATCATGGCCCGGGAGGCCGACTGGTGCTCGAGCAGGAGGTCGACGACCATCCGCTCGTTGACCGACAGGGGCTTCCGCATCATTGCGACCATCTCGTCCGGGCGGCCGGACGGCCGCGGTGATTACTTTTAGTCAGGCTACCTGATGATTAACGCGCTGCATATCCCCTCGACCCTGAAAGATCAGATGACCCCGGTCGCCTGGCAGTCCGCAGAGGTCCACGAACCGATGGGTCCGCAGGTGAGAGCCCGCTCGGCCCGCGTGCCATTGTGGTCAAAGTGCCGGGGATCCGTCGCTCCAGCCTGGGCGACGGCGTGCCGAGAAATCCGGCGCACGACGACGGCTGGCCGGTTCCTCTGACGAATCGGGGCACAGCGGGACGAGCAGGCCTCTCCCCGACGCTACGTCGCGGGGGACCGGACCCCGATCGTGAGCAGCAGGTTGGCGTAGACGCGCTGGTCGCCGGTGGCGACCAGCAGGGCGACGTCGTCGGACCGGGCGGCGTCGTAGAACGCGAACCGGTCCAGCTCGTCCCAGCCGACCTCGGCCCCGAGCATCGCCCGGTAGCCGGTGTGCGCGGGGATCTCCTCCCCCGCGGCGACGACGTCGCCCGCTACGCCGCCGGGCACCATCACGGCGGCGGACTCGACGGGCACGGCGTCGAGCAGCACCTCGAGCACCTGGTCCACGGTCAGCAGGCCGGGCCTCAGGTTGAGGTGCACGCGCGCGGCGCCCGGCCGGGCGCCCGTGGAGTGCGGGTAGTTCGCGTCGGCGAGCAGCACCCGCGACCCGTGCCCCGCCGCGGCGAGCTCCGCGACGAGGCCCGGGTGCAACAGCTCGTAGCGGAGCACGTCAGCCCCGCGCGGCCGCGGCCGGGACGCGCGCGTCGGCGAACGCGTGCCGCTGGCGGCCGAGGCCGTCGATCTCGACCTCGACGACGTCGCCGTCGGTCAGGTACGGGAACCGGCCGGACAGCGCGACGCCCTCGGGCGTGCCGGTGCAGATCAGGTCGCCCGGCTCGAGCGTCATGTACTGCGACAGGTGGTGCACGATCTCGGCGACGCCGAAGATCATGTCCGTCGTCGACGAGTCCTGGCGGGGCTCGCCGTTGACGGACGACCGCAGCCGCAGCGCACCCGGGTCCACCTCGTCGGCGGGTACCAGCGCGGGGCCCGTCGGCAGGAACGCCGGGCCGCACTTGCCCTTCGACCACTGACCGAGGGAGTCGTCGAGCTGCCAGGCCCGCTCGCTGACGTCGTCCACCACGGTGTACCCGGCGACGTGCGCCAGCGCGGCCTCGGGCGACGGCAGGTAGCTCGCCTGCGTCCCGACGACGATCGCGAGCTCGACCTCCCAGTCGACCTTCTCCGAGCCGGGCGGGATCGGCACCGTGTCGTCGGGACCGACCACCGTGTTCGGGTGCTTGAAGAAGATGATCGGCAGGCGCGGGGGCTCCGCCCCGGACTCCCGCGCGTGCGCGGCGTAGTTCTGGCCCACGCACACGACGGCGGTGGGCCGCGCGATCGGGGCACCGCGGCGCAGGCCGTCCGCGCCGTCGAGCACGGGCAGCTCGCCGGCGGCGAGGGCGGCACGCGTGCGCGCGATGCCGTCGGCGGCGAGGAAGCCGCCGTCGACGTCGCCGGTCAGCGGCCGCAGGTCGTAGGTGGCGCCGGCGGTGGTGACGGCGGGGATCTCCTGGCCCACCGGGCCCAGGCGGAGCAGCTGCATCGATGTCCTCTGTTCTCTCTGGGGGGCGCCTCGATCATGCGCCCGGGTCGCGTCCGGGTCACATCCGTCCCGCCATGCGGGCGGCGGGGCGGACGGGACGTCACGCGAAGGCGTCGGGATGGGCCTCGGGGGCGAGGAGCCCCCGGCCCACCAGGTCGGTCCACAGGTCGGCGGGGACGACGGCGGCGTGCCGGTCCACGGCCTGCCGCACCTGGTCGGCGGTGCGCAGCCCGACCACGGTGCTCGTCACCGCGGGGTGGGTGCGCACGTAGGCGAGCGCGGCCTGCGGCAGCGTGACGCCGTGCTCGGCGCACGCGGCGGCGATGCGGCGCGTGCGGTCGAGCAGGGCCGCGGGCGCCGGGGCGTAGTCGTAGGTCGCGTCGTCGGGCACGACGTCGCGGGCCAGCAGCCCGGAGTTGTACACGCCGGCGACGACGACCGAAGCGCCGCGCGCGGCGGCAGCCGGCAGCAGGTCGGCCAGCGCGGGCTGCTCCAGCAGCGTGAACCGGCCCGCGCACATCACCACGTCCACGTCCGCCTCGGCGACGAACCGCGCGAGCATCGCGGACTGGTTCATCCCGGCGCCGATCGCGCCGACGACACCCTGGTCGCGCAGCTCCACCAGCGCCGGGACGGCCTCGGTGAACGCCTGCTCCTCGTGCTCGTCCGGGTCGTGCAGGTACACGACGTCGACCCGGTCCAGGCCGGTGCGCTCGAGGCTCGCCTCCAACGACCGCAGCACGCCGTCGCGGGAGAAGTCCCACACCCGCCGGGTCACGGCAGGCACGTCGAAGATGTCCTCGTCCTTCTGGTGCGCCGTCTCCGGCGACGGCACCAGCAGGCGCCCCGCCTTCGTCGACACGACGTACTCGTCCCGCGGGCGGCCGGCCAGGCTCGCGCCGAGCCGCCGCTCCGACAGCCCCAGCCCGTAGTGCGGCGCCGTGTCGAAGTAGCGCACGCCGGCGTCCCACGCGGCGTCGACCGCCTCCTGGGTCTCCGCGTCCGTGGTCGCCCGGTAGAGGTTGCCGGCCTGCGCCGCCCCGTAGCCGAGGCCGGTCAGCCGGACCCCGGTCGCCCGGACCTCCCGGGAGGGCAGCGCGCTCACGCCTGCTCCGGCGGGCGCACGCGCAGCTCGTGCATGCCGCCGTCGACGGCGAGCGCGGTGCCGGTGGTCGCGGTCGCGAGCGGGCTCGCGAGGTAGCACACGGCGTGCGCGACGGCCTCCGGGCTCACCAGCTTCCCGGTGGGCTGGCGGGACTCGAGCGCGGCGCGCTCGGCGGCCGGGTCGGGGGCGGCGTCGAGCAGCCGCCCCACCCACGGGGTGTCCACGGTGCCGGGGTTCACGCAGGTCACGCGGACGCCCTCGCGCACGTGGTCGGCCGCCATCGCGAGGGTGAGCGCCTGCACGGCGCCCTTGCTCGCGGAGTACAGGGCGCGCTGCGGCAGCCCGGACCACGACGCGATCGAGGCGGTGTTGACGACGGCGGCGTGCTCCGACGCCCGCAGGTGCGGCAGCGCCGCCCGCGTCACGCGCACGATGCCGAGCACGTTGACGTCGAGCACCCGCAGCCATTCGGCGTCGTCGTTGTCCGCGACCGTGCCCTGCGCGCCGATCCCGGCGTTGTTCACGACGACGTCGATGCCGCCCATCTCGGCGGCCGCGCCCTCGACGGCGGCGCGCACGGCGGCGTCGTCGGTGACGTCGGCGACCTGGGCGCCGGCGCCGTCGGGCACGCCGTCGCGCGTGCGGTCGATCGCGACCACCTGGGCGCCGCGGGCGAGCAGGGCGCGCACGACGGACGCGCCGATGCCGGACGCGCCCCCGGTCACGATCGCGCGGATGCCGGCGAACTCCGGCGGGTTCTCGAGGGGGGCGGTGCTCACGGGTGCTCCTTCGTGCGGGTGGTGAGGTGGTCGACCGCGAGGCCGTAGGTGGCGACGGCGGTGCCGCCGCGCACGGCGGCGCGCTCGTCGTCGGACAGGGACTCCAGCAGCTCGTCGGCGGCGGCCCACCAGCGCCCGTAGCCGGAGGCGAGGAGGCAGACGGGCCAGTCGCTGCCGAGCAGGAGGCGGCCCGGGCCGAAGACGTCGAGCGCGTGGTCGGCGGCGGGGCGCAGGTCCGCGGTGGTCCAGGTGTCCCAGCGCGCCTCCGTGACCAGCCCGGACAGCTTTGCGACGACGTTCGGGCGGGCCGCGAGCGCCGCCAGGTCGGCGCGCCAGCCGTCCAGGGCGGCCGGGTCCCCGGGGTGGTCGCCGACGCCGTGCAGCGCCGCGAGGGGCGGCTTGCCCAGGTGGTCGAGCACGAACCGCGTGCCGGGCAGGGCCGCGGCGAGCCGGGCGCACGACGCGAGCTGGTCGGCCCGGACCACGAGGTCGAACGGCAGGCCCGCCGCGCCGACGGCTGCGATGCCGGCGTGCACGTCGGGGCGGTCGAGGTAGCCCGGGTCGGGCTCGGCCTGCACCATCGTGCGGATCCCCACGAGACGGTCGCCGCCCGGGCCCTCGCGCAGCGCGGCGAGGCGGTCCTCGAGCGCCGGGTCGAAGAGGTCGGCCCAGCCCACGACGCCGGCGATGCGCGCCGCGCGCCCCGCGGGCGAGGCGGCGACGTCGAGCAGGTCCTCGGTCTCGGCCCAGGTGCTCACGCTCTGCACGACGACGGTCGCGTCGACGCCGTGCGCCGCGGCGGGCAGGTCGGCGGTCGTGAAGTCGGCGTCGATCGCCGCCATCGTCGCGGAGTCGATCCAGTCCTGCGGGTGCCGCGCGCGGACCCACAGGTGGTGGTGCGCGTCGACGACGACGTCGGACATCCGGACTCCCTCGGCCTGCGGACTGATTCATCCAATGTATAGGCGGGTCAACTGCTTGCGCCAGCCCTGCCTTCGCCGAGTATCCTCAGACCGCACGCCAAGACGTCATATCTCTGCGTGCCTGACTCGACCGGCCCCCGCGCCGGACCCGCCGCTCGACGAGGAGTGATCCGCATGACCACGGCCGCCCCGCCCCTGCGCCCCGAGCAGGCGTGGTTCACCGAGGCCCGCTTCGGCCTCTTCGTGCACTTCGGCCTGTACTCCGCGGCCGCCCGGCACGAGTGGGTGATGAGCAACGAGCGCATGACCGTCGAGCAGTACGCACGGTACGCCGAGGTGTTCGACCCGGACCTGTTCGACGCGCGCGCCGTCGCCCGGGCCGCGAAGGACGCCGGGATGAAGTACGTCGTCCTGACCACCAAGCACCACGACGGCTTCGCCCTGTGGGACTCCGCCGTCAGCGACTACAGCATCGCCCGCACCCGCGGGCGCGACCTCGTGGCGGAGCTTGCCGAGGCCGTCCGCGCCGAGGGCCTGCACCTGGGGATGTACCACTCGGTCATCGACTGGCACCACCCCGACTTCACGGTGGACCACGTGCACCCGCGGCGCGACGACCCCGACGCGCACGCCCTGAACGAGGGCCGCGACATGGCGCAGTACCGCGAGTACCTGCACGCCCAGGTGCGCGAGCTGCTCACCGGGTACGGGCCGGTGGACTACGTGTTCTTCGACTTCACGTTCGCCGAGGACAAGGACGGCTGGCGAGGCAAGTACCCGGAGGACTGGGACGCCGAGGCGCTGCTCGCCCTCGTCCGCGAGCTGCAGCCCCAGGCCGTGGTCAACGACCGGCTGGGCATCCCTGGCGACCTCGTCACCCCGGAGCAGTACCAGCCCGATGCGCCGATGCGCGACGACGCGGGCGAGCTCGTCGTCTGGGAGGCGTGCCAGACCCTCAACGGCAGCTGGGGCTACGACCGCGACAACACGCGGTTCAAGGACCCCGACCTGCTGGTGCGCATGCTCGTCGACACGGTCTCCAAGGGCGGCAACCTGCTGCTCAACATCGGCCCCGACGGCCGGGGCGCCATCCCGGCGCGCGACGCCGCCTCGCTCGCCGCCCTCGGGGCGTGGACGCGCCTGCACGCGCGGTCGATCACGGGTGCGGGCCCGGCCGACCCTGAGCTCGCGGCCGCCGTCGCGCCCGGGCTGCCGCCCGGCGTCGTGCTCACGCAGCGCGGCGACCGCCTCTACCTCCACCTGTTCGCGTGGCCGTTCGGGCACGTCCACCTGCGCGGGCTCGCGGACCGGGTGCGCTACGCCCAGCTGCTGCACGACGGTTCCGAGCTGCGCACGTCGGTGTCCGACCCGGACCAGAAGGCGTGGAACACCAACCCCGGCGGGCAGCCGCCCGGCACGCTCACGCTGCACCTGCCCACGGCGCGCCCCGACGTCGCCGTGCCGGTGGTCGAGCTGTTCCTGGACGCCTAGCACCCGCGCGGTCGGCGGACGGGCCGGGCCCGCCCGCCGACCGCGGCCCTGATCAGCGGGCGATCAGCGCGAACACGCCCCACCCGAAGTGCACGCGCGCGCCGGCCGCGTACTGCTGCGGCTCGGTGGCCAGGAGGCGACGGACGTCGTCGTGCAGCTCGTCGTCCGGGTGGGTGTCCGCCCAGCGGCGCATGGTCAGCCACTGGGGCGCCATGTAGCGGTCCCAGGACTCCTCGGTGGCGCAGACCATCTCGACGACGTCGTACCCGAGGCCGCCGAACGACGCCAGCAGCTCGGGAAGCGCCAGGTAGGCGTCTGCGGACTCCACTCCGCACGCCGCGAGGGCGGCGGGGGACGTCGGAATCACGCGCCAGTACGGCTCGCCGACCAGCAGCATCCCGCCGGGCCGGACGCTCCTGCGCAGCAGGTCCAGGGTGCCGGGCACCCCGCCGCCGATCCAGGTCGCGCCCACGCAGGCACCGACGTCGACGGGCTCGTCGGCCACGTAGCCGGCTGCGTCCGCCTCGACGAAGCGAACGGCGTCGCCGACGCCGAGCTCGTCGGCGCGCGCCCGGGCGGCGGCGACGAAGTCGGGGTTGAGGTCCACCCCCCGCCCGGTGACGCCGTGGTCACGCGCCCAGGTGGACAGCATCTCGCCGGACCCGCAGGCCAGGTCGAGGAAGCGCGTGCCCGCGGGAAGGTCGAGCCGCTCCCCGAGGTCGGCGAGCTGTCGCTCGGTCAGCGGGTTGTGGATGCGATGGCGGGACTCACGGACGGAGAAGATCCTCAGGTCGACCATGGTGGTGCTCCTTGCACGGGTTCCGGTGGGTGCGCTCGTGGCAGCGGGCAGGCCCGCTCGCCGACACCGGGACCGTCATCGTGCATCACACCTCTCAGTCACCGCCCTGGTACGCGACCGGCGGGGCTCCCTGCGAGCCGGCCGCGACGCTACGGCAGACCCGCCCCGACGATCCACGGTTTTCCCGGTCATGCCGTGCCGGCCGCCCGCTGCAGCCCGCTCAGGTCGACGGCCCAGCCGTCGGCGCCGCCGACGGCGTCGCGCATCCCCTCCCAGCCTTCCCCGTGCCGCTCGAGGTGCCGGTGCTCGAGGACGACGCGGCTGCGGCGTTCGTCGACCGCGACGAACGAGACGTGCACCTCGCTGCAGCGCGCAGGGTCGGTCTCGACCTCCCAGCGCGGCGACACGTCCCAGGTGAAGACGAACCGCGCGGGACGCTCGACGACGAGCACGCGGGCGATCCTGCAGCGGCGCCCGGCGGAGTCGACCTCCGTGATGGAGCCGCCGGCCCGGAGCTCGACGTCCATGTCGACGGTGTCGTCGAGCAGGTGGTGGGACGGGTCCCACCAGGTCGACATCTGCCGCGTGAACACGTCGAAGACGTGCTCGACCGGGGCGGCGACGTCCACGGAGACGGACACCGGGGCGGTCTCAGGTCGGGTCGGGGTGGTCATGGAAGGTCTCCTCTGCGACGGAGGCGAAGCTGTCGAGCGAACGGCGCCAGAACAGGTCCAGGTACTCGCGGAGCATCGCGAGCCCCTCAGGGTCGGCGCGATAGACGCGGCGGGTGCCGACGGCCTCGTCGGCGACCAGCCGGGCGTCCTTGAGCACGCGCAGGTGCTGCGAGACGGCCGGGCGGCTCACGGGCAGCCCGGCGGCGAGCTCCCCGACCGACGACGGCCGGGCCGCGACGCGCTGGTAGATCTCGCGCCGCGTGGGGTCCGCCAGGGCGGCGAACCCGGATACGTCAGTAGCCACTTACGGTAAGTTACGCCTGACCGTCTGCCTCCACAAGACCCCGTCGGAGATCGCGCCCGACCGGTGGATATACTCGCGGCGTCGAGGCGGACCCGCGCCGCCTTGCGCTCGAAAAAGGGGCGCACGGCAGCCCGGTCACCGGCAGGCACCGCTGCACCGCCAGCGCGTCGGACCCGGCGTCGGGACCGCACGGGACACATACGGACCGCACCACTCATCCGTCACTGTTCCCCTGGAGGCCCCCGTGCCCACCGTGTCCGCCCATGTCGCCCGCACCCTCGCCCAGCACGTCGACCACGTCTTCGGCGTCATGGGCAACGGCAACGCCTGGTTCCTCGACGACGTCGAGCGCACCGCGGCCGCCCGGTTCACCGCCGTCCGGCACGAGGCCGGCGGCGTCGTGGCCGCCGACGCCTACTTCCGGGCCTCCGGCCGCATCGCCGCCGCGACCGTCACGTACGGCGCGGGCTTCACCAACACGCTGACGGCGCTCGCCGAGGCCGCGCAGGCCCGCGTGCCGCTCGTGCTCCTCGCGGGCGACGAGCCGACGTCGGGCCCGCGCCCGTGGGACGTGGACCAGATCGCGCTGGCCGCCGCCGTCGGCGCGCGCACCTATACCGTCGGTCGCGCGGACGCCGCCGCGACCACCGTCATCGCGATCGAGCACTCGCTCACCTACCGCGTGCCCGTCGTGCTGGCCATCCCCTACGACGTCGCCGCGCTCGAGGCCGGCCCGGTGCCCGAGGCGCCCGAGCCCTCCCTCCCCGGGCCGCTCGCCCCCGCCGGCCCGTTCGACGCCGCCGCCATCACCGCGCTCGCGCGCGCCCTCGCCGGGGCCGAGCGACCCCTGCTCCTCGCGGGCCGCGGCGCCTGGCTGGCCGGCGCGAGCTCGGCGCTGGGCGAGCTCGCGGACGCCACCGGGGCGCTCACGGCGACGACGGCGCTGGGCCGCGGCGTCTTCCCCGACGGGCGGTACGACCTCGGCGTCGCCGGCGGGTTCGGCGCCGACGGCGCGATGGCGCTGGTGCGCGAGGCGGACGTCGCGGTCGTCGTGGGCGCCTCGCTCAACCAGTTCACGATGCGGTTCGGCGAGCTCTTCTCCCCCGGCACCCGCGTCGTCCAGGTGGACGTCGCGCAGGCCGCGACGCACCGCCACGTGGGCTCGTTCGTCCGCGGGGACGCCGCGCTCGTGACGCGCGCCCTGCTCGACGAGCTGCGCGCCCTGGGCGCCGCGCCGTCGGGCTGGCGCGACTCCGTCGGCGTCGCCGCCGCCCGCACGTACGACACCGGGCCCGCGGACGGCCTCGCCGCCGACGGCCGGCTCGACCCGCGCGGCGTCGCGAGCCGCATCGGCGCGCTGCTCCCCGCCGACCGGGTGGTCGTGTCCGACGGCGGCCACTTCATCGGCTGGGCCAACATGTACTGGCCCGTGGCGTCGCCCGACCGGATGATGATGGTCGGCACCGCCTTCCAGTCCATCGGGCTCGGCTTCCCCAGCGTCGCCGGCGCGGCCGCGGCCCAGCCGGACGCCACCGTCGTGCTCACCACCGGCGACGGCGGTGGGCTCATGGCCCTCGCCGACCTCGAGACCGCCGTGCGCACCGCCGGCGGCCGCGGCGTCGCCGTCGTGTGGAACGACGCCGTCTACGGCGCCGAGGTGCACGTCTACGGGCGCCAGGGCCTCGCCGAGGAGCCCATGCGCATCCCCGAGACCGACTTCGCCGCGCTCGCCGCCGCCGTCGGCGCGGAGGGCGTCGTGGTGCGCAGCCTCGCCGACCTCGACCGGCTCGGCACCTGGGCGCGCGAGCCCGTCGACCAGCGCCGGTTCCTCATGCTCGACTGCCGCGTGTCGCCCACCGTCGTCGCGCCGTACCAGGAGGAGATCCTGCGCGTGAACCGCACGCGGTAGCTCGGCGGGCCGCGCCAGACTGCACCCATGCTGATCAGCCGGGCGACCACCGCCGACGTCGCAGGCCTCGCACGACTCCTGTGCATCGACACCGCCGGCGAGGGGGTCGACGACCAGGCGGTCGACGAGTTCGCCATCGATCTCGATCGCTGGTGGGCCGACCGCGGCGACTCCCACGCCGCCTTCGTCGCCCGGAGCGCGAGAGGGGAGGTCGTCGGCATGGCATGGGTGGCGTTCGTCCCGCGCGTCCCGCGCCCCGGTGCCACCCGCCGGATGTCGGCGGACATCCAGACCGTCTTCATCCGCTCGGACCACCGCGGTCGCGGCCTCGGCACCGCGCTCGTGGAGGCCGCGTCGGAGCACGCGACGCGGCGCGGCGCGGCGCGGCGCACGCGACCGTCCACTCGAGCCGCAGGGCGGTGCCCGTCTACGAGCGGCTCGGCTTCGCGTCCTCCCCGCAGCTCCTGCGGACGACGGCTCCTGGGACGTGAGCCCAGGAGCGGTCGTGGGCCGGTTCGTCCCGGGTCGGGGCGTCAGCCTTCGCGGGGCTCGCTCTGGCCGCTCTGGACCAGGAACTGCTCCCCGCTGCACGAGTCGGGGAGGTGCTCGGTGACGCTGCTGGTCACGCCGCCGCCCAGGTACACCTGCTCGCCGACGGTCAGGGTGAGCCCGAAGGCCTCGAGCGTCCGGGCCTGCGGGTCCCACGCGAAGTCGGAGGGGAACACGGGCACGGTCGTCGTGCCGCCGTTCTCGACGACCAGGCAGCCGTCGACCAGCTGGAGCTGGCCGTCCAACGCCGCCGCGTCGCCCTCGTTCCACGGCCCGGTGCGCACGTACGACGCGGCGGGCGACGTCGGGTCGACCGGCGGCGGGTCGTCGGTGCAGGCGGTCGCCAGGACGAGGACGACCGCCGCGACGGCGCCGGCGCGGCGGGCATTCTTCACACTCTCATGATGCTGGGCGCGCTCGCCGCGCGGAAGCGGTGGACCTGCTCTCGGGTCGCTTCACCCGGCGACAGGTCTCGAACGCCTGTTCGACGTCGTGTCGGTGGCGGGTGGTTGAGTACTCGTATGGCCACCCCGCCCAGCACCGCCGCTTCCCGGCTGGATGCTGCGCTGGACCAGGCCGCGGACGAGCAGGTGGTGGTGAACGCGGCGGCGGGTCGCCGCACGGTCGCGCTGGCTCGGGTCCTGGGCGCGGCGCGGGTGGTGCCGGAGGCGTTGCTGGACGTCGGGGTGGAGCGGGTCGCGTCGGCGGCGCCGGAACGACGCTCCTCGGTCGCGCACCGCGCGCTGGTCGCGGAGGTCGCGTGCATGCTCGGGGTCAGCGAGCACGTCGCAGCCGGCTGGCTCGCGGACGCCGACGTCCTGGCCTCGAAGGCGACCGCGACCCTGGAGGCGTTGTGCGCGGGGTCGATCACCTACCAGCACGCGGCCAAGCTCGCGGACGCAGTAGGCGACCTGCCCCCGAGCGTCGCAGGGCAGGTCGAGCGCGCGGTCCTGGGCAGGGCTCCCGGCATGACGGCGGCCCGGTTCGGGGTGCTCGCGCGCGCCGCCCGCGACCGGCTGCACCCCGTGCCCGCCGAGGTCCGGCATCAGGCCGCCGCCCTGAAGGCGGGCGTCTGGGTCGACGACGGCTCCGACGGGATGTCCTGGCTGACCGCGCACCTGCCGACCCCGGTCGCGCGTGCCGCCTACGACCGCCTGCACCGCACCGCCACGAGAGCGAAGACGACCGGTGACCCGCGCGGGGTCGGGCAGCTGCGCGCCGCGACCCTCACGGCCCTACTCCTCGACGAGGATCACACCAGGAACGAGGCAGACCCTCCGGGCCGGGAGACCGACCCAGCCAGCCCGCCGGGCACACCACCAGGATCAGCACCGGGGACCGCGCCGGGATCCGGACCGCCGGGCCTGCCAGACCCGTCAACCGCCCCTACTTGCGCCCCTCTTCCCGACCCGCTCGCCACACTGGCCCGGACCGTCAGACCCGCGGTCCACGTGACCGTCCCGATCACGACGCTCACCGGCACCGGCGAGAGTCCGGGCCTGCTGGACGGCACCATCCCCGTCGACGCGGAGACCGCACGCCACCTGGTCGCCCGCGCGCCCACCCTGCGGCGCCTGCTCACCGACCCCGTCACCGGCGCCCTGCTCACCGTCGACCGGCGTTCCTACGTCGTGCCCGCCGACCTGCGCGCGTTCCTCACCCAGCGCGACCTGACCTGTCGGTTCCCCGGCTGCCGCATCCCCGCCCGACGCTGCGACCTCGACCACACCACCGCCTGGGAACACGGCGGCACCACCGACTCCACCAACCTCGCCGCGCTGTGCCGCCGCCATCACACGCTCAAGCACGAGTCCCGATGGACCGTCGAACACCTCGCCGGCCCGGACCGAGCCGGCGTCCTGGCTTGGACCTCACCCCGCGGCCGCACCTACCTCACAACGCCCGGATCCGCCGACCACACTCTCGGCGACCTCGACGAGTGGGCCAGCGAAGCCGACCACCTCGTCCTCCAGCCCGCGCCGACGATCGACCCGACCGACGCGGCCCTCCCGCCGGAGCAGACCGCCGACCCGGTCGCCGTGCGCGACGACGGCGACCCGCCGTTCTGACGGCGGCCCAGCGACGGCCTGGCGGCGGCTCAGTCCGCGCCGGGCGGGCCGTCCAGCACGGTCGGTGCGTACTCCAGCAGCGGCAGCCGACCGTCGAGGGTCCGGTGCTGGAGGAGGTCCAGCCGGACGTCGGGCCAGCCGTCGTACAGCCGGTCGTGGCCGGTGGCGCCGTTGACGACCGGGAACACGACGACCCGCACGCGGTCGACGAGTCCCGCCCGCAGCAGGGAGCGGCACAGGCTGGGGCTGCCGATGGTCCGGAGCGCGACGTCGTCCTGCTTCATCGCGCGCACGGCCTCGACGGCGTCGCCCGCGACGAGCGTGGTGTTCGCCCAACCCAGCGGCTCGGTGAGGGTCCGCGAGAACACGACCTTGGGGCGCGCGGTGACCTCGGCCATCTCCTCCTCGCCCGTCTCGGCGAAGCCCGCGAACAGCCGGTACGTCGTGGCGCCCAGCAGGGTCGTGTACTCCTGCCGGCCGTCCTCCTCGAGGAACGCGAAGTAGTCCGGCCCGCCCATACCCCACAGGCCGGGCCACCCGTCGGCGGATCCGAACCCGTCGAGCGAGGTGATGTAGTCGATCATCAGGTCGGCCATCGTCGGGCCCTCCTCGGCCGCTGGGCACTCCTGGTCGTCCACCAGTATCGGCGCGGCGTCGCCCCGTCGCTCGCCCGCCGCCTGACCGGTCAGCCCGGCAACGACGCGCGGAGCGCCGCCATGAACGCGTCGTAGTGGCTGTACCAGACGGAATGCGCCGCCCCCGGCACGTCGCGCACCACGACCCCGTACTTCGCCAGGGCCGCCGCGTCCTCGTCGGTAACGAACGCGCTCGGCGACGCCCGGATCACGACGGCACCTTCCGGGAGCGGCCACGCACCGTCGGCGGAGGAGGCGACGGCCGCACCGGTCTCCGGGTCGAACGCATCGGCCGCCGCGGCCTCGACGCGCACGTCCTCGTCGCTGTAGTGCGGCCGGGTGCGACGCAGCTCGTCCGCGGTACGGGCGCGCCGGTCGCGGACGTAGCCGGCGAGCAGCCCCGCCCGGGCGCCGCCCCCGTGAAACCGGGGCACGGCGTCCACCAGCACGGTCCGCGCGGGCCGGAGCTCCTCGCGCGCAGCGGCCAGCACCACCCCGCCAAAGGAGTGGCCGACGGCGAGCCCGGGGGCGACGACGGACCTCGCGCGGAGCGTCGCGACGACGGCACGCGCCGCCCGCGGCACGGTGAGCCGCGGGTCGCGCGGGGACCGGCCGTGCCCGGGCAGGTCGGGCGCGAGGACCCGCCAACCGGTCTCCGCGAGCGCGGGGCCGACCCGCCACCAGGAGTCTGCGGACCCCATGAAGCCGTGCAGCAGCACCGCGGTGCGGGCGCCCTCGCCCCACTCACGCACGCGCAGCAGGTCGGTCATGCGGTCGCGGCGATCCAGTAGCGCCGCTTCGTCTGGTCGCCGCGCGTTCGCACGTCCTCCAGCACGCCGCCGCACGCCTCGATGACGGCGGCGGAGCCGGTGTTGTCGACGTCGCAGGTGACGAGGACCCGCTCGACGCCGCCCTCGGCGAGGAGCTCGACGGACTGCCGGAGCATCGCCGTCGCGTACCCCCGACGGCGGTGCTCGGGCGCGACCGCGTACCCGACGTGCCCGCCGATGTCGCGCAGGTAGGCGTTGAGCTCGTGCCGCACGGACACCCGGCCCACGGGGACGCCGTCCACGTCGGCGACGAGGAAGTCGCACCGCACCCGCCCCGGGGCGAGGGGTCCTCCCCGAGCGACTCGCGACGCACGGCCGCGATCACCTGCTCCCACGTCCCGCCGTGCTGGAGGAACGTGAACCCGTCCAGCGCGAGCTGGTCGTGCATGCGCCGCAGCGCGGCCTCGTCGTCGAGCCGTGGCGGGCGGAGCGTGAGGGTCATGCGGACGATGATCGCCCACGCGTCACCCCGGCAGCACCTCGTCGTCACGGTGCGCGGCGTAGAACTCCGACTGGCGGCGCATCAGCTCCCGCATCGGCACGTCGCGCCCCACGCCGTAGACCGTCCCGGGGAAGTCGAGCTCCCGCTGCACCTGCCAGACGTCGTCGTGCCGGTCGGGCGGCAGGATCTGCGCGGGGTCGCCCACGGCGACCCAGCCGATCGGGACGAGCGCGCCGGGCGGGAGCACGGTGTTGACCTGCACCACCCCGTGGATGCGCACCTCGGCTCCGGTACCGATCCGGCTGCCGGGGAACAGCGCGGCGCCGGTCGCGACGAACACCTCGTCCTCGACCGTGCTGCCGTTGACGTGGGCGTGCGGACCCACCAGGACGGCGGCACCGATCCGCGAGTCATGGCCGGCCCGCCCGCGGACGAGAGCGTGCTCCATGACCACGCTGTCCTCGCCCACGACGACGGCGCCGTCCTCGGCGCTCAGGACGGCGCCGTGCAGCACACGGGCTCCGGCCGCGACGGTCACGTCCCCGACGAGCACGGCGGTCGGGGCGACCCACGCGGTCGGGTGGACGGACGGGGAGACCCCCCGGTGGCGGACGAGCACGGGCCTGCTCCCCTCGATCGCGGCCGGTGTCCTCGGGACGATAGCTCAGCGGCCGAGGAACACCCCGGCGAAGAACTCGGCGAGCTCGTCGGTGGCGTCGAGCGGCAGCACGTGCGCCACGTACTGGTCGGGGCGCACGACGACGACCACGCCGTCGCGGGACAGCTCGCGCTCCGCGAAGATGTCGCCCGCGGTCCACACGGTGGGCCCGGCGGCGTACACCTTCTCCCAGTCGGTGAGCCCCAGCGGGCCGGTCCGGGGGCGGAACACGTCGGGCACGGCCGCGAGGTCGACGTCCTGGAAGGCCTGCTGGTAGACGACCTTCACGTCGAGGACGGCGTCGACGTCGGACCCCTCGGGGGTGAACCGGGCCAGGGGCGACCCGGACGAGGCGAGCCAGGCCGCCCAGGCGTCCAAGGCGGAGCCCTCGCCCGGCGCGGCGGCGTCGGCGAACGCGTAGACCCTCCACCGGCCGTCGGCCTTGGCGTGGTGCCCGAGGTGCACGGCGTTGCCGTCGCAGACGCGCGTCACCTCGGCGGACTTGAACCGCTTGCCGAGCGGGAACCCCGCGGCCAGCTCCTGCCGGGCGGAGCCTCCCACGATCGCCGACGGCTCGTACCGGGTCATGAACCCGGACGGGAACTCGGACGTCGCGAGGTAGTAGTGGGCGAGCTCCTGCGGGTCGGAGATCTCCTCGGGCTTGCGGGCCATGAGGCTGGACCACTCGCGGTCGAAGTCGATGAGCTGCTGTGCCACGGGCTGCCGCTCGGCGGAGTAGGTGGCCAGGAGCGACTCGGGGCTGAGGCCCGTGAGCACGGACCCGAGCTTCCAGCCCAGGTTGAACCCGTCCTGCATGGACACGTTCATCCCTTGGCCGGCCTTGGCGCTGTGGGTGTGGCAGGCGTCGCCGGTGAGGAAGACGCGCGGGGTGCGGTGCTCCTCGCCGTCGGGCACGTCGTCGAACTTGTCCGTGACGCGGTGGCCGACCTCGTACACGCTGTGCCAGGCCACCTCCTTCACGTCGAGGGCGTAGGGCGTGAGGATCTCGTTGGCCCGCCCGACGATCTCCTCGATCGGCGTGCTGCGCACCCGGTGGTGGTCGTCCGCGGCGACCTCGCCGAGGTCCACGTACACGCGGCAGAGGTACCCGCCCTCGCGGGGGATGAGCAGGATGTTCCCTGCCTCGGAGTTGATCGCGCACTTGGTGCGCCAGTCGGGGAAGTCGGTGTTGACGAGCACGTCCATGACGCCCCAGGCGTGCGCCGCGAACTCGCCGACGTGCTTGCGCCCGATCGCCTCGCGCACCGCGCTGCGGGCGCCGTCGCAGCCGGCGACGTACTTGGCCCGGACGGTCCGCTCCTCCCCCGCGCGCTCGCCGCCCACGTGCCGGACCTGCACCTCGACGGGGTACTCGTCGCCCTCGTGCACGGTCAGGCCGAGGAACTCCACGCCGTAGTCGGGCACGATGCGGGCGGGGCCCAGCGCGGCGGCCTCGGCGAAGTAGTCGAGCACGCGGGCCTGGTTGACGATGAGGTGCGGGTACTCGCTGATCTTGAGGCCGTAGTCCTCGGTGCGCGTGGTGCGCACGATGTGCTTCGGGTTCTCGGGGTCGGGGCCCCAGAAGTTCATCCAGCCGATGTTGTAGGCCTCGGCGATGATCCGCTCCGCGAAGCCGAAGGCGTCGAAGGTCTCGACGCTGCGCGGCTGGATGCCGTCGGCCTGGCCGAGCACCAGCCGGCCCTCGCGCTTCTCGATGAGGCGGGTCGTGACGCCGGGGTACCGCGACATCTGCGCGGCGAGCAGCATGCCCGCCGGCCCCGAGCCGACGACCAGGACGTCGACCTCGTCGGGCAGCTCGTCGGGCCGGTCCACGCCGGTGCCTGCGGGCGGCAGCACCCGCGGGTCGCCGGAGACGTAACCGTGGTGGTGGAACTGCACGAGCTCTCCTCATCGTCGTCGATGCGCGACCCGACCTCCGTGTCGGGCGTGGCGTTCGCCGCGGCCGTGTTCTATATTCGAACACGACGTTCTACTATTGAATGCAGCGTAACCCACCGGAAGGACGACGATGCCCGACGCCGGCCCGCCCCCGTCGCAGACCCTCAGCCGCGGCATCCGCATCCTGGAGGTGCTCGCCGACGCCCGCGCGCCCCTGACCATCGACGACGTCGCCGGGCTGCTCGGGGTGCACCGCTCCATCGCCTACCGGCTGCTGCGCACGCTGGAGCACCACGGGCTCGTGGTGCGCGACGCGAACGGCGGCGTCGCGCTCGGCGCCCGCATGGCGGCGCTCGCCGCGGGCGTGGCCCACGACCTGCAGGCCGAGGCGCTCCCCGAGCTCACCGCCGTCGCGAACGAGCTGGGGATGACCTGCTTCCTCGCCGTCCTCGACCACGACGAGTGCGTGACCCTCGTCAGCGTCGAGCCGCGGCACGCCGTCGCGCCCGTGGCGCAGCGGCCGGGCACCCGGCACCCGGTCACGGTGGGCGCGCCCGGCAAGGCGATCCTCACGCTGCTGCCCCACGCGCAGTGGCCGGCCGACGCGCCCGATGCGCTGCGTGCCACCGTCGCCCAGGCCGCCGAGCGCGGCTTCGCCACCAGCCACGACGAGGTCATCCCCAGCCTCGAGTCGGTCGCGGTGCCGCTGGCGCTGCGCGGACGCGGGCCGGCGGCCGTCGCGGTGGTGCACGTCGCCAGCCCGATCGACCACGAGCAGATCGCGGCGCGCCTCACCGCGTCGGCGAGCGCCGTGCGGGAGGCCCTCGGCGGCTGAGGGCCGGACGCTGTCGCCTGGCAGAACCGACGACGGCCATGCATGGTGGCTCAGGGCGACCATGCACCGCGGAGCCCGCCGTCCCACCGAGGAGCGAGGTGTCCATGAGTGCTCGTCCCCCCGTCCCCGCCCGGGCCGCCCGGCCCCGCCGGATCCTCACGGCCGCCGGAGTCTGCGCCGTCCTGCTCGCCCCGATCGGCGCGGCGCCAGTGGTCGCCGCTCCGCAGGCGCCCGAGCGCTCCGAAGCGGCCGCCCGGCCCGCCGAGGGACCGCTGGCCCTGGGCATCGGCCGCCAGAAGAGCTCGTCCACGACGCTCCGGCACTTCCTGAGCTGGGCTCGGGCCTACGGGTTCCGGGTCTCCGAGCACCCGCTGTACGGCGGCGTGACCCGCGGGGCGCACTCGAAGAACTCCTGGCACTACGACGGCCTGGCGGCGGACCTCAACTACGGTCCCGCCGGGGCGCCCTCCTCGGAGCGCTCCCGGGCGCGCACCGCGATCAAGGTCGCGGACTCGATGGGCCTGGGCGTGATCTACGCGCGGGACGGGACGGTGGGGTCGGCGGCCAACCACCGCAACCACGTGCACGTGGACGTGGGCACGACGTCCAACTACGGCCGCGGCACCGTGCTCGCGCCGACCGGGTCGCGCACGACCCAGCGGCTCCAGCAGGTGGCCCACTTCCCCCTGGCCCAGCGCGACAACCTGTGGGGGACGAACACCGACCAGCGGCTGCAGGCGATCCGCGCCGCCTCCCGCATGCACGGCACGAAGTTCCCCTACGGCGTGAAGACGGCGCAGCGCGCGGTGGGCGTCACCGCGGACGGCAAGTGGGGCCCGAAGTCCCGTGCCGCGCACGACAAGGCCGTCGCCGCGCTGCAGCGGGTGCTGTCCGTGTCCGCCACCGGGACCTGGGGCCCGGCCACCGAGAGCAAGTACCTCAGCGTGCGCAAGAAGCTGCGGTGACCGGGCCGGCCCGACGGCGCCGTCGTCAGGCCCTCGAGACTCCGTAGACCGGGCTGGCGGCCTGCTCGTCCTCGTGCTCCGGGCCGAGGGGGATGCCGGTACGGTCGCGCAGCAGCAGCGTGGCGGCGAACGCCACCACCATGACGCCGGCGACGTAGAAGGCGACGGACGTCGCGGTGCCCGTCGTCTGCACGAGCCAGGCCGCGATGGTCGGCGCGAAGGCGCCGCCCAGGATGGCGCCGATCGCGTACGTGATGGACACGCCGGAGTAGCGGATCGACGCGGGGAAGAGCTCCGCGAAGTACGCCGCCTGCTGGCCGTAGGTGAACCCGTTGCCGACGGCGAACAGCGACACGCCGAGGAACAGCAGCCAGGGGTTGCCGGTGTTGACCAGCGGGAACAGCAGGAACACGGTGGCGAGGAACGCCAGCCAGCCGATGATGTACGTGTTCCGGCGCCCGATCCGGTCGGAGGCCGCGCCGGCGGCGAAGGTGCACGCGAGCCACACGACGGACGCGCCCGCGACCGCGAGGAGCACCGGCGTGCGGTCCATGCCGACCAGGCCGCCCTCGGCGAGCGGCGTCGTCGCGTAGTTCTGCAGGTAGCCGCCGGTGGTCATGTAGCCCGCGGCGTTGTTGCCGGCGAACGTCAGCGCGGCGAGCAGCACGAGCAGCCAGTGCTTGCGGAACAGGGTGAGGATCGGCGTCTTGGCGGCGGCCTTCTTCTCGGCGATCTCGAGGAAGACGGGGCTCTCCTCCACGGACCGCCGCACGACGATCCCGACGACGATGAGCACCACGCTCAGCAGGAACGGGATGCGCCAGCCCCACTCGACGAACGCGTCCCCCGGGGAGATCACGCCGGTCATGAGGGCGAGCATGCCGGAGGCCAGCAGCAGGCCGATGGGCACGCCGATCTGCGGGAACGCGCCCATGCGGCCACGCCGGCCGTCGGGGGCGTGCTCGACGGCCATGAGGACCGCGCCGCCCCACTCGCCGCCGGTCGACAGCCCCTGCACGATGCGCAGGAGCACGAGCAGCGCGGGCGCCGCGATGCCGATGGACTCGTACGTGGGCAGGACGCCGATGAGCGTCGTCGCGCCGCCCATGAGCATGAGCGTGACGACGAGCATCGCCTTGCGCCCGATCTTGTCGCCGAAGTGGCCGGCGAGGAACGCACCGAGAGGTCGGAACAGGAAGCTGATCCCCACGGTCGCGAACGACAGCAGGGTGGCCGCGCCGGGACCGGCGGGCTCGAAGAACAGCGTGCCGAACACGAGGCCGGCGGCGCTGGCGTAGAGGAAGAAGTCGTACCACTCGATGGTGGTGCCGATGACGGTCGCGAAGGCGACGCGTCGGAGCTCGCGACGTGCGGTGTCGCTGGGGGCGGCGGCGGTGCCGGTGGTCATGTCCGGAAGACCTCTCTGTCAGTCCGCGGGGGTGGTGCAGTTCGCGAGATCGTATATCATCCGAGATACGACATGACAGCCTCGACCGACAGTGGGGTGCCCGTGGTCACCGACGACCAGCCCAGACCCGGCAAGATCATCGCCGTCCACCTGAACTACCGGTCCCGCGCAGCCCAGCGGGGCCGGACACCGAGCCAGCCGTCCTACTTCCTCAAGCCCGGCTCGTCGCTCGCCGCGACGGGGGGCACGATCGAACGGCCGCTCGGCACGGAGCTCCTCGCCTTCGAGGGCGAGGTCGCGATCCGCATCGGCACCGCCGCGCGCTGGGTCTCCCCCGCCGACGGCTGGTCGCACGTCGACGCCGTCACGGCGGCCAACGACTTCGGCCTCTACGACCTGCGCGCCGCCGACAAGGGCTCCAACCTGCGCAACAAGGGCGGCGACGGCTACACGCCGCTCGGCCCGCGCTGGATCCCCGCGTCCGACGTCGACCCCGCCGGCCTGCGCGTGCGCACCTGGGTGGACGGCGAGCTCGTCCAGGACGACTCCACCGGCACGCTGCTCTTCGACCTCGGCCGCCTCGTCGCGGACCTCTCCCAGCACCTCACGCTGGAGCCCGGCGACGTCATCCTCACCGGCACGCCGGCGGGGTCGTCGGTCGTCGGGCCCGGGCAGGTCGTCGAGGTCGAGGTGGACGCCCCCGAGGCGTCGGGCGCCCCCACCAGCGGCCGGCTCGTCACCACCGTCACCGCCGGCACGCACGCGTTCGGGGACTTCGGGTCGAAGCCCGCCGTCGACGACACGCAGCGCGCGGAGGCCTGGGGCACACCGCCCCCGGCAGCCGAGCCGACCTTCGTGCTCACCGACGACATGCGCGAGCGGTTCGCCGGCGTCGCCGTCGCCACGCTGTCGGCCGCGCTGCGCAAGCGCGGCTACACCGACGTCTTCGTCGAGGGCGTGCACGGCAACCACCCCGGCGACCGCTTCGTCGGCACCGCCCGCACGCTGCGGCTCGTCCCCTTCCGCCCCGACCTGTTCGCCTCGCACGGTGGCGGCTTCAACGCGCAGAAGCGCGCGTTCGACGCCGTCGGGCCGGGCGAGGTGATCGTCGTCGAGGCGCGCGGCGAGCGCGGCACCGGCACCGTCGGCGACGTGCTCGCGCTGCGCGCCCACGTGCGCGGCGCCGCCGCGATCGTCACCGACGGCGGGGTGCGCGACGCCGACGCGGTCGCCGAGATCGGCATCCCCGTCTTCTCCCAGGGCCCGCACCCGTCCGTCCTCGGCCGCAAGCACGTGCCGTGGGAGACCGACGTGACCGTCGCGTGCGGTGGCGCCGCGGTGCAGCCGGGCGACGTCGTCGTGGGCGACGGCGACGGCGTCCTCGTCATCCCGCCGGCGCTCGTGGAGGAGGTGCTCGCCGAGGCCGAGGCCCAGGAGGCCGCCGACGCGTGGGTCGCGCAGCAGGTCGCCGCAGGCGCGCCCGTCGACGGGCTGTTCCCGATGAACGCCGAGTGGCGCGCCCGCTACGAGCGCGAGACGGCCGGGGGCGCCGGATGAGCACCCCGACCACGGTCCCCGTGAGCAAGTCCCAGCGCGCCTACGCCTACCTGCGCGAGCGGATCGAGGACGGACGCTTCGTGCCCGGCTACCGGCTGGTGCTGGCGCAGCTCGCGGGCGAGCTCGACATGTCCGTCGTCCCGGTGCGCGAGGCGATCCGCCGCCTCGAGGCGGAGGGCCTGGTGACGTTCGAGCGCAACGTCGGCGCGCAGGTCGCCCTCCTCAAGGAGACCGAGTACCAGCACACGATGGAGACGCTCGCGCTGGTCGAGGGCTTCGCCACCGCGCTGTCCGCACCGCACCTGTCCGCCGCGCAGCTCGACGCCGCGCGCGCGGTCAACGAACGGATGCGCCGCTGCCTCGCCGACTTCGACCCGCACCGGTTCACCGAGCTCAACCTCGAGTTCCACGCGGTGCTGTTCGAGCCCTGCCCCAACCCGCACGTCCTCGACCTCGTGCATCGCGGCTGGCGGCGCATGACCGTGCTGCGCGACTCGTCGTTCTCGTTCGTGCCCGGCCGCGCGCGCGAGTCGGTCGCCGAGCACGACGGGATCCTCGACCTGATCGGCGGGCTCCACGAGGGTCGCACGACCGCGCTCGACGTCGAGCTCGCCGCCCGCCACCACCGCACCAACACCCTCGACGCCGTGCTCGCGCGGCAGGCGTCCCACCGACCCGCCCCTTCGGAGAAGTGATGACCGTGCAGAACACGCCCCAGACGCACCGCCCCGCCGACCTGCCCACCGCGATCCGGCACTACATCGACGGCCGCTTCGTCGACTCGGCCGACGGCGCCACCTTCGACGTCCTGGACCCGGTGTCGAACCAGACCTACCTCCAGGCCGCCGCGGGCAAGAAGGCCGACGTCGACGCCGCCGTCGCGGCCGCCCGCCGCGCGTTCACCGAGGGCCCGTGGCCGCGGATGCTGCCGCGCGAGCGCTCGCGGGTGCTGCACAAGATCGCCGACCTCGTGGAGTCGCGCGACGCCCGCCTCGCCGAGCTGGAGTCCTTCGACTCCGGCCTGCCGATCACGCAGGCGCTGGGCCAGGCCCGCCGCGCGGCCGAGAACTTCCGCTTCTTCGCGGACCTGATCGTGGCGCAGGCCGACGACACCTACAAGGTGCCCGGCCGCCAGATCAACTACGTCAACCGCAAGCCGATCGGCGTGGCCGGGCTCATCACGCCGTGGAACACGCCGTTCATGCTCGAGTCGTGGAAGCTCGCCCCCGCGCTCGCCACCGGCAACACCGTGGTGCTCAAGCCGGCCGAGTTCACGCCGCTGTCGGCGTCCCTGTGGGCGGGGATCTTCGAGGAGGCCGGGCTCCCCCAGGGCGTGTTCAACCTGGTCAACGGGCTCGGCGAGGAGGCCGGCGACGCGCTGGTCAAGCACCCCGACGTGCCGCTCATCTCCTTCACCGGCGAGAGCAGCACGGGCCAGCTGATCTTCGGCAACGCCGCCCCGTACCTCAAGGGCCTGTCGATGGAGCTCGGTGGCAAGTCCCCCGCCGTCGTCTTCGCCGACGCCGACCTCGACGCCGCGATCGACGCGACGATCTTCGGCGTCTTCTCCCTCAACGGAGAGCGCTGCACGGCCGGCTCCCGCATCCTCGTGGAGCGTGCCGTCTACGACGAGTTCGTGGAGCGGTACGCCGCCCAGGCGAAGCGCGTGCGCGTGGGGTACCCGCACGAGAAGGACACCGAGGTCGGGGCGCTGGTGCACCCGGAGCACTTCGACAAGGTCATGAGCTACGTCGAGCTGGGCAGGACCGAGGGCCGGCTCGTGGCCGGCGGCGGCCGCCCCGAGGGCTTCGAGACGGGGAACTTCGTGGCCCCCACGGTCTTCGCGGACGTGAAGCCCGACGCCCGGATCTTCCAGGAGGAGATCTTCGGCCCCGTCGTCGCGATCACGCCCTTCGACACCGAGGCCGAGGCGCTCGAGCTGGCCAACGGCGTGAAGTACGGGCTCGCGGCCTACATCTGGACCAACGACCTCAAGCGGGCCCACAACTTCTCCCAGGCCGTCGAGGCCGGGATGGTGTGGCTGAACTCGAACAACGTGCGCGACCTGCGCACCCCGTTCGGCGGCGTCAAGGCGTCCGGCCTGGGCCACGAGGGCGGCTACCGCTCCATCGACTTCTACACCGACCAGCAGGCCGTGCACATCACGCTCGGCAAGGTCCACAACCCGACCTTCGGCAAGAACTGAACGGCAAGGACGCCTGACATGACCCACCTGAACGACCGCACCCTCACCTCCTCGGGCTTCTACGTGAGCCAGGAGGCGCCGATCACCTGCGACAACCCGACCCCGACGCCGACGAGCCCCGCGCCCGACATCCTGCGCTGCGCGTACATGGAGCTCGTCGTCACCGACCTCGCCGCGTCGCGCGAGTTCTACGTCGACGTGCTGGGCCTGTACGTCACGGAGGAGGACGAGCGGAGCATCTACCTGCGCTCCACGGAGGAGTTCATCCACCACAACCTGGTGCTGCGCCAGGGCGAGGTCGCCGCCGTCGCCGCGTTCTCCTACCGCGTGCGAACCCCGGAGGACCTCGACAAGGCCGTCGCCTTCTACACCGAGCTGGGTTGCGAGGTGCGCCGCGAGCCGGGCGGCTTCACGAAGGGCATCGGGGAGTCGGTGCGCGTCGTCGACCCGCTCGGCTTCCCGTACGAGTTCTTCTTCCAGACCGAGCACGTCGAGCGGCTGTCGTGGCGCTACGACCTGCACACCCCCGGCGAGCTGGTACGCCTGGACCACTTCAACCAGGTGACCCCGGACGTGCCTCGGGCCGTGAAGTTCATGCAGGACCTGGGCTTCCGCGTCACCGAGGACATCCAGGACGACGAGGGCACCGTCTACGCCGCGTGGATGCGCCGCAAGCCGACCGTGCACGACACCGCCATGACCGGCGGCGACGGCCCCCGCATGCACCACGTGGCGTTCGCGACGCACGAGAAGCACAACATCCTCGCCATCTGCGACAAGCTCGGCGCGCTGCGTCGCTCCGACGCCATCGAGCGCGGCCCGGGCCGGCACGGTGTCTCGAACGCCTTCTACCTGTACCTGCGGGATCCGGACGGGCACCGCGTCGAGATCTACACGCAGGACTACTACACGGGCGACCCGGACAACCCGGTCGTCACGTGGGACGTGCACGACAACCAGCGCCGCGACTGGTGGGGCAACCCCGTCGTGCCGAGCTGGTACACCGAGGCGTCCCTCGTGCTGGACCTCGACGGCACCCCGCAGCCCGTCGTCGCCCGCACCGACGACTCCGAGATGGAGGTGACCGTCGGCGCCGACGGCTTCTCGTACACCCGCAAGGGGGACACGGAGCAGGGCTTCAAGCTGGGGGCCACGCTGTGACGGGGGCCGACGGCGAGCGCACCCTGGACGACGACGCCGTCGTCGCCGTCGCCGACGAGCTGGCGGAGGCGGACCGCACCCGCACCCCCGTGCCGCTGCTCACTGCGCGGCACAAGGGCATGACGGTGGCCGACGCGTACGCCGTGCAGCGCACCTGGCGCGAGCGCGGCGAGGCGCGCGGCCGCCGCGTCGTCGGGCACAAGATCGGCCTGACGTCGAAGGCCATGCAGGCCGCCACCGGTATCACCGAGCCGGACTACGGCGTCATCTTCGACGACATGGTGCTGGAGTCCGGCAGCGTCGTGGAGCACGCCCGGTACTCGAACGTGCGCGTCGAGGTGGAGCTCGCGTTCGTGCTCGCGTCGCCGCTCGAGGGCCCCGGGATCACGGTGACCGACGTGCTGCGCGCCACCGACCGCGTCGTGCCCGCGCTGGAGATCCTCGACGCCCGCGTCGAGATGCCGGGCCGCACCATCGTCGACACGATCAGCGACAACGCCGCGATGGGTGCCATGGTGGTGGGCGGGCGGCCCGTGCGGGTCGACGACGTCGACCTGCGCTGGGTGTCCGCCCTGCTGTACCGCAACGAGACCATCGAGGAGACGGGCGTCGCCGCGGGGGTGCTGGGGCACCCGGCCGCCGGCGTCGCCTGGCTCGCGAACAAGCTGGCGGCGCACGGCGACTCGCTCGCCGCCGGCGAGACCGTCCTGGCCGGGTCGTTCACCCGCCCCACGTGGGTGCACCCCGGCGACACCGTGCACGCCGACTATCACGCCGGCGCTGGGAGCCTGGGGGCCGTGACATGCCGCTTCGTCTGACCACCGACCGCTCGCTCGCCGCGATGCTCGCCGAGGCCGGGGACGAGGGGCGTCCCCTCGTCGGCGCCTGGTCGTCGATGGGCAGCCCCGTGGCGGCGGAGCTCCTCGCCGGCAGCGGGCTGGACGTCGTGCTGGTCGACGGCGAGCACGGACCGAACGACCTCACGACCGTGCTCGCGCAGCTCCAGGCCACCGCCGCGTACCCGGTCGCGACGCTCGTGCGCGTGCCGTCCGGCGACCCGGTGGGCCTCAAGCGGGTGCTCGACCTCGGCGCCACGAACGTCCTGGTGCCCATGGTCGACTCCGCCGCCGAGGCGGAGGCCGCGGTGCGCGCCGTCCGGTACCCGCCGGCCGGGGTCCGCGGCGTCGGCAGCGCGCTGGCCCGCTCGTCGCGGTGGGCCCGCGTGCCCGGCTACCTCGGCGGGGCGGACGACGGCATCACGCTCGTCGTCCAGCTCGAGACCCGCGCCGCGATCGACGACGCCGCGGCCATCGCCGGCACGGACGGCGTCGGCGCCGTCCTGATCGGCCCTGCGGACCTCGCCGCGTCGCTCGGCCACCTCGGGCAGCAGGACCATCCCGAGGTCGTCGACGCCGGCCTCCGCGCGATCGCCGCGTGCCGCGCGGCGGGCACGCCCGTCGGCGTCAACGCGTTCGACCCGGCCATGGCCGACCGCTACCTCGACGCCGGGGCGGCCTACGTCGTCGTCGGCGCCGACGTCACCCTGATCGCGCGCGGCTCCGAGCAGCTCGCCGCGCGCGTCGCCTCACGCACCACGACCGCACAGCCGAAGGACGGTGGAACACGATGACGACGACGACCAGCGCGACGACGACGGTCTCGGCAGGCTCGACCAGCGTGGAGGTCCCGACGGGACTCCTGATCGGCGGGGCGTGGCGCGACGCCTCCGACGGCGGGTCGTTCGCCGTCGAGAACCCGGCCACCGGGGAGACGCTGACGCGCGTCGCGTCCGCGACGAGCGACGACGCCCGCGCCGCGCTGGACGCCGCCGCGGGGGCGCAGGCCTCGTGGGGAGCGACCCCCGCCCGCGAGCGGTCCGAGATCCTGCGGCGCGGGTTCGCCCTCGTGCAGGAGCGCCGCGAGGACCTGGCGCTGCTCATGACGCTCGAGATGGGCAAGCCGCTCGCGGAGGCGCGCGGCGAGGTGACGTACGGCGGCGAGTTCCTGCGCTGGTTCGCCGAGCAGGCCACGCACGACGACAGCCGGTACGCGCACACCCCGGAGAACACGCTGCGGATGCTGGTGCAGCGCCGCCCCGTGGGCCCGTGCCTGCTCATCACGCCGTGGAACTTCCCGCTCGCGATGGCCACCCGCAAGGTGGCGCCCGCCGTCGCCGCCGGCTGCACCATGGTGCTCAAGCCGGCCCGCCTGACGCCGCTGACGTCGCTGCTGTTCGCGCAGCTCATGGTCGAGGCCGGCCTGCCGGACGGCGTGCTCAACGTGGTGCCGTCCGCGTCCGCGTCGTCGGTCAGCGAGCCGCTGATGGCCGACCCGAGGCTGCGGAAGGTGTCGTTCACCGGCTCCACGCCGGTCGGGCAGAACCTGCTGCGCGCCGCGGCCGACACCGTGCTGCGCACCTCGATGGAGCTCGGCGGCAACGCCCCGCTCGTCGTCTTCGAGGACGCCGACCTGGACGCCGCCGTCGACGGCGCCATGGCCGCCAAGCTGCGCAACGGCGGCGAGGCCTGCACCGCCGCCAACCGCTTCTACGTGCACGAGTCCGTGGCCGACGAGTTCGTCTCCCGCCTCGCCGAGCGCTTCCGCGCCGTCGTCGTCGGGAACGGCCTGGACGACGCGACCACGCTGGGCCCGCTCGTCGAGGCCAAGGCCGTGGACTCCGTCGCGTCCCTGGTGGACGACGCCGTGTCGCGCGGCGCGCAGGTCGTCGTCGGCGGCTCCCGCGTCGACGGGCCGGGCCACTTCTTCCAGCCCACCCTGCTGCGCGACGTTCCCGCCGACGCCCGCTGCATGACGGAGGAGATCTTCGGCCCCGTGGCCCCGGTCGCGACGTTCCGCACCGAGGACGAGGCCGCGGAGCTCGCCAACTCCACCGAGTACGGGCTGGCGTCGTACGTGTTCACCGGCGACGTGCGCCGCGGGCTCGCGTTCGCCGAGCGCCTCGAGTTCGGGCTGCTGGGCCTGAACGCCGGGGTGATCTCCAACGCTGCCGCGCCGTTCGGCGGGATGAAGCAGTCCGGCACCGGCCGCGAGGGCGGCTTCGAGGGCATCGCCGAGTACCAGGAGACGCAGTACGTCGGCATGCCGCTCTGACCGCGAGGGAGGACGAGACTCCGCGAGGTAGTACTACCTCGCGGAGTCTCGTCCTACCCCGGCCTTCTACGTCCTACCTCGCGGTGCTCAGCCCCAGACGAGCCCCCGCGCCGGGTCCTCCAGCACCTTCGCGACGTCGGCCAGGTAGCGGGCGGCGAGCTCGCCGTCGACCAGGCGGTGGTCGACGGACAGCGCGAGCTGCGTGACCCACCGCGCCTTGATCTTCCCCTTGTGCACCCACGGCTGCTTGCGGATGGCGCCGAACGCGAGGATGCCCGCCTCGCCGGGGTTGAGGATCGGGGTGCCCGTGTCGGTGCCGAAGATGCCGACGTTGGTGATCGTGATCGAGCCGTCCGCCATGTCCGCGGGCTGGGTGCGTCCCGCGCGTGCCGTGGACGTGAGGGTCGCGATCGCCTTCGCCAGGCCGAGCAGGTCGAGGGTGTGCGCGTCCTTGATGTTCGGCACGACGAGCCCGCGCGGCGTCGCCGCCGCGATCCCCAGGTTCACGTAGTGCTTGTAGACGATCTCCTGCGCGCCCTCGTCCCAGCTCGCGTTGATCTGCGGGTGCCGGTTGACCGCCAGCAGCATCGCCTTGGCGGCGACGAGCAGCGGCGTGACGCGCACGTCCGCGAAGTCGCGGTCCTCCTTCAGGCGCGCGACGAGCTTCATCGTCTTCGTCACGTCGATCGTCTGGAAGACCGTGACGTGCGGGGCCGTGAACGCGCTGGCCACCATCGCCTCGGCCGTGCGCTTGCGCACCGACTTCACCGGCACGCGCGTCTGGCGGCCGTCCTGGCTGACCGTGCCCGAGGCGAGCCACGGCCGGTCGTCGTCGGGGTAGGTGGCGAGGGACTTCGGGGCGGCACCCTCGTGGTGCGCGACGACGTCCTCCCGCGTCACGATCCCGCCCGGGCCCGTGGGGTGCACCGACGCGAGGTCGACGCCGAGGTCCTTCGCCAGCTTGCGCACCGGCGGCTTCGCGAGCACGCGGGTGCTCTGCGCACCGGGAGCCGCCGGCACGCTCGCCATCGGCTTCTCGATCGCCGGGCCCGAGGGCGCCGGTGCCGGAGCGGGTTCCGCAGCAGGCGCGGGAGCCGCAGCAGGCGCGGGAGCCGGAGCAGGCGCGGGAACAGCTGCCGGTGCAGGGGCCGGAGCCTCGGCCGCGGCGGCCGGCGTCGCGGCACGACGCCGGCGCCGCCCCGAGGTGCCGGCGTCGCCGGTGCCGTAGCCGACCAGCACGGAGCCGGAGCCCTCGCCGGACGCGTCGCCGGAGCCGGCAGGGGCGGCCGTGCGGGTCGGGGTGTCGGCATCGGTGCTGATCTCGATGATCGCCGTGCCGACGTCGACGGTCGTGCCCTCCTCGGCGAGCAGCGCCGTGACGGTGCCCGCCCACGGCGACGGCAGCTCGACGAGCGACTTGGCGCTCTCGATCTCCACGAACACCTGGTTGACGGCGACGGTGTCGCCGACGGCGACCTTCCACTCGACGATCTCGGCCTCGGTGAGGCCCTCGCCCACGTCCGGCAGCGGGAAGCGCTGGGTCGTCATCGTTCTCCTCAGGTCCGCTCTCAGTGGGCCAGCACGCGGTCGACGGCGTCCACGACGCGGTCGACGCTCGGCAGGTACTCGTGCTCCAGCTTCGCGACGGGGTACGGCGCGTGGAAGCCGCCCACCCGCAGGACGGGGGCCTCGAGGGAGTAGAAGCACTCCTCGCTGACGCGGGCCGCGACCTCGGCGCCGGAGCCGAGGAACGTCGGCGCCTCGTGCACGACGACGCAGCGCCCGGTCCGCTTCACCGACTCCGCGACGGCGGTCACGTCGAGCGGCGAGATGGCGCGCAGGTCGACCACCTCGGCGCTGGTGCCCTCGGCGGCCAGCGTGTCGGCCGCCTTGAGCGCCGTCGCGACCGTCGGCCCGTAGGCGACGAGCGTGACGTCGGTGCCCTGGCGGGCGACACGCGCCCGGTTGAGCACGTCGGCGCCGCCGGCGGCGGCCACCGTCGGGTAGGGGCTGGTCGTGACCTCGCCCTTGGACCAGTAGCGGCCCTTCGGCTCGAAGAACAGCACCGGGTCCGGCGACGCCACGGCCGCGCGGATCATGTCGTACGCGTCCTGCGGGGTGGACGGCGAGACGACGCGCAGGCCGGGCGTGTGCGCGAACAGCGCCTCCGGGCTCTCCGAGTGGTGCTCCACCGCGCCGATGCCGCCGCCGTAGGGGATGCGGATGACGACGGGCACCTGCAGGCGGCCGCGCGACCGGTAGTGCATCTTGGCGAGCTGCGTCGTGATCTGGTCGTAGGCCGGGAAGACGAAGCCGTCGAACTGGATCTCGCACACCGGCCGGTAGCCGCGCAGCGCCATGCCGATCGCCGTGCCGACGATGCCGGACTCCGCGAGCGGGGTGTCGACCACGCGGTCCTCGCCGAAGTCCTTCTGCAGCCCGTCGGTGACGCGGAAGACGCCGCCGTTGCGGCCGACGTCCTCGCCCATGACGAGCACCTTGCCGTCCGACTCGAGCGCCGAACGGAGGCCCTCGGTGATCGCCCGGGCGAAGGTCAGGGTCTGCGGGGTTGCTGAGGTCATCGGGCCGCCCCCGTCGTCTCGTTCGTCTCGTTCTCGTACTGCTCGAACCACGCCCGCTCGGCCGTGACCTGCGCGTGCTCGGTGGCGTACACGTGCTCGAACATCGCCGTCGCAGGGGGGGCGCCCAGCTCGCGCACCTCCGTGCGCAGCCGCTCGCCGAGGGCGTCGGCCTCGCGCTCGACGCCGGCCGCCCAGCCGTCGCCCCAGGCGTCCTCGGCGCGCAGCAGCGCGGCGAGGCGGTCGATCGGGTCGCGACGGGCCCAGTGGTCCTCCTCGGCGCGGGCCCGGTAGCGGCTCGGGTCGTCGGAGGTGGTGTGGGCGCCCATGCGGTACGTGTAGGCCTCGACGAAGGTGGGGCCGCCGCCGGAGCGGGCGCGCTCCAGTGCCTCCGCGGTCACGGCGTAGCAGGCGAGGACGTCGTTGCCGTCCACCCGGACGCTGGGGATGCCGAACCCCTCGCCACGCTGGTATAGCGGGGCGCGCGACTGGCGCGACGTCGGCTCCGAGATGGCCCACTGGTTGTTCTGCAGGAAGAACACGACGGGCGCGTTGTTCACGGCCGCGAAGACGAGCGCCTCGCTGACGTCGCCCTGGCTCGTGGCGCCGTCACCGAAGTACGTGACGACGGCGGCGTCGCGCGCCGCGTCGCCGGTGCCGACCGCGCCGTCGCGCTGCACGCCCATCGCGTAGCCGGTCGCGTGCAGCACGTGGGAGCCGATGACGAGCGTGTACAGGTGCACGTTGTGCTCGTTCGGGTCCCAGCCGCCGTGGTCCTCGCCGCGGTACAGGCGGAGGCGGTCGACCGGGTCGACGCCGCGCGCCTGGAGCACGCCGTGCTCGCGGTAGGAGGGGAACACGTAGTCCTGCGGCGACAGGGCGTACGCCGACCCGACCTGGGCGGCCTCCTGGCCACGGCCCTGCGCGTACAGCGCGAGCTCGCCCTGCCGCTGCAGGGCCGTGGCCTCGTCGTCGAACCGTCGCGTCAGCACCATGTCGCGGTACAGGGCGCGCAGGTCCTCGGAGGTGAGGTGGTCGACACGCGAGCGGTAGGTCGCGTTGTCGGGTTCGACGACACGCTCGCCGGTGGGCGAGACGAGCTGGACCAGGGGGTCGACGTCAGCGGGCGCGACGTCGGCGGGCACGTCGACAGGCATCTTGTCGGGCTCGCCGGTGGTTGGCTGCGGCACGCGGTCTCCTTCGCTGACGGCCCCTGAACGGGGGCTGGGCTGCTCCGGCACGGAGGAGGTCCCGGCGCACCGATCGGTGCCCACCGGAACCTACGCCTTCGTAGCCTACGCCAGCGTAGGTTGCCGTCCAGGGGGCAGACCCCCCGGCGGCGGTGCCAATGTCCCCCCGGTCGTTTTGGAGGATTCCTCCAAGCGGGCCGGGTGGCCGACGGCGCCCGCGCAGGTCAGCGCGGGTACCCCTGCCCCGCCCGGAGCGCGTCCCGCTCGCGCAGCACCGGCCACCGCGAGAAGGCGAACACGAGGAACATCACCACGTTGAGGACCGGCACGATCCCGACCAGGACCCACCAGCCCGAGTAGCCGGCCTTCTGGATGATCCGGATGTACGCGATCAGGAAGATGACGGCCACCGCCAGGTAGACGATGATCGCGGCCGTGCCGAACAACCATCCGTAGTCGTCCGCGAGCTGGTCGTAGTCCACGTTCTCCATGGCGGGGAGTCTTCCGCCGCTGGGCGGCGGCGCAACCGGAGCCGCGACCCGAGCTGGACCAGGGCTGCGACCGGGCCATGTCGGTGGTGCGCGGGATGCTCGGGGTACACCTCGACGAAGGGACCCGCCCCATGAACGCGCAGTCGACGCCGACGCCGGTCAACCCGCCTTCACTGCACCAGAACCCCGCGTTCGCGTGGGGCATGATCCTCCCCGCCGGCCGCACGCTCTACGTCGGCGGGCAGAACGGCACCGGCCCCGACGGCGCCCTCGTCGAGGGCGGCCTCGGCCCGCAGACGGAGCAGGCCCTGCGCAACGTGATCGCCGTCCTCGAGGAGGCGGGCACCGACGTGGAGCACGTCGCGAAGCTGACGATCTACCTCGACCCGTCCGTCGACCCGAACGACGCCTACGCCGCCTCCGGCCGGGTCTGGCGCTCCCGCACCGCCGTCACGGTCCTCGCCGTCGCGCCCGCCCGCGCAGGCGCGCTCGTCGAGGTCGAGGCCGTCGCGACCGTTCCCGAGGGCTGACGGGCCCGAGCCGCCGCCCTAGGGTGTGCGACGTGCGCAGACACCGGGGCCGCGGGCTCTTCCAGGCGGTCGCCGTGCTCGCCGCGTTCTTCGCCGTCGCGGACGGGTTCCGCTGGGGCAACCGCTGGTACGTCTCGACGATGTTCGCGGATGCGGACGACCCGGTGTACTCCCTGGAGATCCTGGCCAAGGCGCACGACGCCCTGGTGCACGGCCTCGTCTGGCTCGTGGTCGCGCTGGTCGCCGCCTTCGTGGGCTGGCGGCTGCGGGTGGTGCCGGCCGCCTGAGATCGGTCATCCGCCACGCGATCGGTCCGATGGATGACCGATCGTGCACCGGATGACCGATCTCGCGGCCGGCGGATGGCAGGCTCGGGTCGTGACTTCCACGACCGGCCGCGCCGACGCCGCCGACACCGCCGACACCGCCCACGGATCCGCCGTCGACTCCCTCGTCCACCTGCGCGCGGACGGCGTCAGCGTGCTGGTCGACGCCCGCGGCGGCGAGCTGCCCGCCGTCGTGCACTGGGGCGACGACCTCGGCCCGCTGACCGCCGACGACGCGGCCGCCGTCGTCGAGGCCGCGGCCGCCCCGCTCGTGAGCAGCGGGCCCGACGAGCCGACCCGGCTCGCGCTCGTGCCGGAGCCGCGCACGGGCTGGCTCGGACGCCCGGGCATCGTGGGCGAGCGCGACGGCGACGCCTGGTCGCCGCGCTTCACGACCACCGTGGCGACGCTGTGCGGCGGCACCCTGGCCGCCGGCCTCACGGAGGGCGGCGCCGGGGCGCTGCGCGTCGAGGCGACGGACGTGGTCGCGGAGCTGACGATCGTCCTCGACGTCGAGCTCACCGTCGACGGCGTGCTGCGGATGCGGGCCGCCCTCCGCAACGACGGCGGCCCGTACCGGCTGCACGAGCTCGCCGTCGTCCTGCCCGTGCCGCCTCGGGCGCGGGAGGTCCTCGACCTCACGGGTCGGTGGGGCAAGGAGCGGGCGCCGCAGCGGCACGACCTCACGGTGGGGACGCACCTGCGCGAGGGCCGCCGCGGCCGCACGGGCTTCGACGCCGCCACCGTGCTGACCGCGGGCGTCCCGGGCTTCGGCTTCGGCCACGGCGAGGTGTGGGGCCTGCACGTGGGCTGGTCGGGCAACCACCGGCACTGGGCGGAGCGGCTGCCCACGGGCGACCAGGTGCTGGGCGGCAGCGAGCTGCTGCTGCCCGGCGAGGTGACCCTCGCCGCGGGCGAGGAGTACGAGACGCCGTGGGTCTACGGCGTGCACGGCCACGGCGTGGACGCGCAGGCCGCGCGCCTGCACCGGATGCTCCGCCGCCGCACGGCGCACCCCCGCAGCCCGCGCCCCGTGACGCTCAACGTGTGGGAGGCGGTCTACTTCGACCACGACCTCGCGAGGCTCACCGCGCTGGCCGACGCCGCGGCGGAGCTGGGCGTCGAGCGGTACGTGCTCGACGACGGCTGGTTCCGCGGCCGTCGGGACGACACCCGCGGCCTGGGCGACTGGTACGTCGACGAGGAGGTCTGGCCCGACGGCCTGGACCCGATCGCGGACCACGTGCACGGCCTCGGCATGCAGTTCGGGCTGTGGTTCGAGCCCGAGATGGTCAACCTCGACTCGGACCTGGCGCGCGCCCACCCCGACTGGGTGATGGCCGCCGGCGGCCGGGTGCCGGTGCCGTCGCGGCACCAGCACGTGCTCGACCTGTCGAACCCCGACGCCGCGGCCTTCGTGCTGGAGCGGATGAGCGCGATCGTCGGCGCCCACGGCGTGGACTACGTGAAGTGGGACCACAACCGCGACCTCGTCGACCCGGGCTCCGGCCAGGACGGACGGCCCGTCGTGCACGCCCAGACGCTCGCCGCCTACGGGATCATGGCCGAGCTCCGGCGGCGGCACCCGGGCCTGGAGATCGAGTCGTGCTCGTCGGGCGGCGGCCGGGTGGACCTCGGCGTCACCGAGCACACCCAGCGCGTCTGGGTGTCCGACGTCACCGACCCGCTGGAGCGCCAGCAGATGCAGCGGTGGACGGCGCAGCTGCTGCCGCTGGAGTACCTCGGCGCGCACGTCGCGGCGGACGTCAGCCACCAGACCCACCGCGCGCACTCCCTCGCCTTCCGCGCGGCGACCGCCCTGTTCGGCCACTTCGGCATCGAGTGGGACCTCACCCGCTCGACGCCCGAGCAGCTCGCCGACCTGGCCGGTTGGATCGAGCTGTACAAGGCGGAGCGCGGCCTGCTGCACACGGGCACGCTGGTGCGCCAGGACCTCCCCGCGGACGACGGCCGGCAGGTGTGGGGCGTCGTCGCGACCGACCGCTCCCGCGCCCTGTTCCAGGTCGCGACCCTGACCCGACCCGCCACCGCGCCGCCCGGCCGCCTGACCCTGCGCGGCCTGGACCCCGAGCGCCGGTACCGCGTCACGCCCCTGCCGCTGAGCAGCGAGGCCTACGCCGGCTGGTCGGTCCCGCCGTGGCTCAGGCGCCCGGAGGGCATCGTCCTGACCGGCCGCGCGCTCGCCGTCGCCGGGCTCCAGACGCCGGAGTCGGCGCCCGAGACGTCGCTGGTGCTGCGGGTGGAGGCCGTCGGCTGACGGCGCTCCCCCGCTAAGGTCAGGCCATGCCGACGCCGCCCGCCGCCCCGCCCACGACGATCCTCACCGCCGTCGGCGAGGAGTGGGCGGGCTCCGTCCTGCCCGCCGCCGTCCGCGACCGGCTCGCCGCCCACGGCCCGGTCGTCGACCTCGCGACCGCCGACGACGGGGCGCTCGCGGCGGCGCGCGTGCTCGTCACCGGCTGGGGCGCCCCGGTGCTGGACGCCGCGACGCTCGACCGCCTACCTCGCCTGGAGCTCGTGGCGCACGCGGCCGGCTCGGTGTGGGGCCTGGTGACGCCCGAGGCGTGGGCGCGCGGAGTGCGCGTCACGTCGGCGGCGCACGCCAACGCGCGCGCCGTCGCGGACTTCACCGTGTCGATGGTGCACCTGGCCGTGAAGAACGTGCTGCGGCTGGGCCTGACGGCCGCGCAGAAGCACGCGATGCCGGGGCGCGACGGCATCCGCGGCCTCGACGGCGCCGTGGTCGGCCTGGTCGGCTTCGGGCTCATCGCGCGCCTCACCGCCGCGGCCCTGCGCCCGCTGGACGTGCGCCTGCTGGGGCACGACCCGTACTACGACGCCGGCGACGCACGCCGGGCGGGCGTCGAGCTCGTCGGCCTGCCCGAGCTGCTCGCCGCGAGCGACGTCGTCTCCGTGCACGCCCCGCTCACCGACGGCACGCGCGGCATGCTCGGCGCCGCCGAGCTCGGCCTGCTCGCGCCGTCGGCCACGCTGATCAACACCGCGCGCGGCGGGCTGGTGGACCACGACGCGCTCGCGCGCCTGCTGGCCGACCGCGAGGACCTGTTCGCCGTGCTCGACGTCACCGACCCCGAGCCCCTGCCGGCGGGGCACCCGCTGCTCGGCCTGTCCAACGTCTTCCTCACGCCGCACGTCGCCGGCTCGCTGGGCACCGAGGAGGCCCGGCTGGGCCACGCCGCCGCCGACGAGGTCGAGCGGTGGGCCGCCGGCGAGCCGCTGCGGCACGAGGTGCGCCCCGAGCAGCTGCCCTTCACGGCCTGACGGCCGCATCCGCCTGCCCCGAGGCCGCCGGGTCCGACGAAGGTCGGCCCGGCGGCCTCTCGCGTGTTCAGTGTCATGTGATGTTGTGTGTGGAGTTGCGCCATAGCGCGACAAGTTGTTACCGCACCGAGACCGCAGGGGTTTGACCAGATCGGCCAGGATCGGCCAGAGTGTGTCGCGGACACCAGCTCATCACCCTCGTTGCCGAGGTTGACCCACAGGGACGTGGACATGACGAGTTCACAAACTCACACTCTTGAACACAGAAACTCACAGACGACACCACGCCGGCTCAGCGACGGACAGTTCGCCGTCCTGCTGCTCCTGCCGGGCGTCGCGCTGCTGGCCGGCGTCGTGCTCTACCCGCTCGTCGCGGCACTGGTCACGGCGTTCTTCGAGCAGAGCCTCGTGCTGCCCGGACGCACGTTCGTCGGGCTGCAGAACATCGTGGACGTGCTGCAGGGCGACTTCCTGCGCCTGCTGCGCCAGACGCTCGTCTTCACGCTCGGCACCACGATCCTGCCGTTCGTGATCGGCTTCGCCCTCGCGCTCGCGCTGAACACGAGGATCCGCGGCGCCAAGGTGCTGCGCGGCCTCATGCTCATCCCCTGGCTCGTGCCCGGCGTCGTCGTGTCGTTCCTGTGGATGTGGATCTTCAACGCCAACTACGGCGTGATGAACGCGCTGCTCCAGGGTCTCGGCCTCGTCGACGACCCGCAGGCCTGGCTCGCCCAGCCGGGCACCGCGATGGGCGCCGTGATCCTGGCGAAGACCTGGCAGTCGTTCCCCTGGATGATGGTCATGCTCCTGGCCGGCCTGCAGACCGTGCCGGTCGAGCTGCACGAGGCGGCCGAGATGGACGGGGCGGGCACGGTCCGCCGCTTCTTCGCCATCACGCTGCCGCACCTCAAGGGCATCGTCGGGCTGGTGCTGCTGCTGGAGTTCATCTGGAACTTCCAGCACTTCGACATCATCTACGTCCTCACCGGCGGCGGCCCCGCGGGCGCCACGCAGACGTTCGCCACCGCCGTGTACGAGACGGCCTTCCAGGGCTACGACCTCGGCAAGGCCGGCGCGCTCGGCCTGCTGTGGATGGTGCTGCTCATGGCGCTCGTCGTCGTGTACGTCCGCTTCTCGGAGAAGGGAGAGGAGCGATGAGCGCGACGACGCAGCTCCCCGCCGCGCCCACCCCGCCCTCGGCGTCGTCCCCGGCCGACGACGCGCCCCGGCCGCCCCAGCGCCTCCGCCGCGGCGCCCTGCGCTCCGAGCGCCGCGGCGTGCGGTTCGCCGCCTGGGCCACCGTGGTCGTGTGCGGCGGCTTCGGCCTGCTGCCGGTGTACTGGCTGCTCGCCACGTCCCTCACACCGCGCGACCAGGTGTTCAGCTATCCGCCGAGGTTCTTCCCGTCGGCGCCCACGCTGGACGCGTTCGCCGCGCTCGCCTCGAACGACCAGCTGTTCGGCTACCTGCGCAACAGCGTCATCGTCTCGGTGATCACCGCGGTGCTGTCGGTGCTGGTCTCGGCGTACATGGGGTACTCGTTCTCCAAGTTCCGCTACCGCGGCCGCCGCTCGCTGATGTACCTGGTGCTGGCGTCGCAGATGTTCCCGCAGGCCCTGCTGCTGGTGACGCTCTACAGCGTGTTCAGCGCGTACGGGCTGCTCAACACGTACACCGCGCTGGTGCTGAGCTTCACCACGTTCACGCTGCCGCTGTGCGTGTGGATGCTCAAGGGCTTCTTCGACACCATCCCGGACGAGCTCATCGAGGCGGCGCGGGTCGACGGCGCGTCCCGCCTGCGGATCATCCACTCGATCGTGCTGCCGCTGGCGGCGCCGGGCCTCATCGCGGCCGGGCTGTTCGCCTTCGTCCGCGGCTGGAACGACTTCGTCTTCGCGCTCACCCTCGCCGGCCCGGAGAAGCAGACCCTGCCGCCCGGCCTGGTCAACACGTTCATCGGCGAGGCCTCGACGGCGTGGCCGGAGCTCATGGCGGCGTCGCTCGTCGTCTCGCTCCCGGTCGCGATCGCCTTCATCGCGCTGCAGAAGTACCTGGTCGGCGGCCTCACCGCCGGCGCCGTCAAGGGCTGACGGCGCCCACCGTCCCGCCCCGCTCCACCGTCAACCACCCCGAACGACCCTCGATGCGGAGGATCCCCATGTCTCTCACCCTTCCCCAGAGCGCCCTGTCGCGACGTCGCGTGCTCCAGCTGCTCGGCATCGGCGCCGGCACCGCCGCGCTCGCCGCCTGCGCGCCGTCCGCGCCGTCGTCCACGGGCGCCGCCGCCTCGGCCGCCGCGGCAGGCGGCGCGAAGACGGACTTCGCGTTCTCGTCGTGGTCGTTCACCGAGGAGGCCGCCGCCCCGGCCCTCGAGGCGATCGTCAAGGCCTACCAGGACCAGGCCGGCGTCACGGTGGACGACGTCTCGTTCCCCTACAACGAGTACATCAACCAGCTCACGCTGCAGGTGAAGGGCGGCCAGTTCACCGGCGCGGCGCACGTCGACGTCGCCTGGCTCGGCTCCCTCGCCGCGATGGGCAAGCTGCAGGACCTGTCGGCGCTGACCGAGGGGCGCGGGTACACGGACGCCGCGCTGGCGGCCGCCCAGTTCGACGGCGTGCAGTACGGCCTGCCGTGGACCATCGGCGCGATCGGGCTCGTCGCGAACTCCGAGATCCTGCAGAAGGCGGATATCGACCCCGACGCGTTCCCGACGACGGTCGACGCGTTCGAGAAGGCGCTCAAGGACCTCAAGGGCCTCGGCGGCGGGCTCATCCCCTACGCCGCGTCCACCAAGGCCGCGCAGCTCAAGGACATCCTCATCTGGATGGAGACGTTCGGCAGCCCGCTGGTCGACGGCGACACCGTGACCATCGGCGACGACGCGTCCGTCGAGGCCGTGACCTGGTACAAGTCGCTGTACGACCAGAAGCTCATCGCCGCCGACGTCGACCGCTTCGACGCCCGCTCCCTGTTCGCGCAGGGCCGCGCGGCGATCTACGACGACGCCCCCGTGGGCCGCAACGCCGTGCAGGAGGAGTCGCCCGACAAGGACCTCGGCAGCAAGCTCGTGCCGCTCTCGCGCCCCGTGCTCAAGGACGGCGAGACCCCGCGCGCGCTGGTCTGGGGCGGCGCGATCGCCGTCGTCGACGGCGAGGGCGCCGCGACCGCCGCCGACTTCGCCCAGTTCGCGACGTCGGACCTCGACACCGTGCTGGCCGACTACGAGGTGCGCGGCCTGCCGCCGGTGACGACCGAGGCGCAGCAGTCCGACGTCGTCGCCGCCGACACGTTCGGCTCCCTGTTCAACGACCGCATCACCGCCACCTCGACGAGCAACCCGTTCTGGAAGTTCACCGCGTACTCGCAGATCGAGACGGTCGTCGCCGAGCAGGTGCAGGCCGTGCTGGTCGGCAAGACGGACGCCAAGGCGGCCATGCAGAAGGCCGGCGAGGCAGCGCAGAAGCTGGTCGGCTGATGGCGCGCCGGGCCGCGCGCGGGGTCGCCCTCGCGTCGGCGGCGCTCACGCTGGCGGCCGGGACGTCGCTCGGCGGCGCGGCGTCGGCGGCGCCGTCCGGGCCGACCGGGCAGGCGAAGCACGCCGAGACGATCGAGCAGCTCCCCTACCCGGTGGACCGCTCGAACAACGCGGGCTGGTGGACGCCGCTCGACGTCGTGGACGGCGTCACGTACATGGCGTTCGACGCCCCCGCCGCAGAGGCCTCGCGCCACGAGGTGCACGTCGCGGCGAAGGGTGCGGACGGCGCGTGGACCGTCGGCTGCCTGCGCGCCGGCGACGGGTCGTGCGCGACCTTCCTCGACGACAGCGGGCACGACCAGCCGTCGATCGTCGTGGACGGCGAGGGCACGATCCACGCGTTCGTGTCGATGCACCACGTGCCGTGGCAGTACTACCGCTCGACGACGCCCGGCGACGTCACGTCGCTCGTCGACGCGAGCGCCGACCTGCCCGACCAGGGCGTGCCGATGACCTACCCGGTCACGGCGCGCGGGGCCGACGGCGACGCGTACGTCATGGTGCGCGGCGGCCGCGACGAGGCCACCGTCCGAGACGGGCGCCTGTACCGCTTCGACACGGCGACGAGCACCTGGTCGCGGGTGGCGGTCTTCGCCTCGGGCGTGGGCGCGTCGGTCTACCCGGACGACCTGGAGGTCGGGACGGACGGCCGCCTGCACGTGCTGTGGGAGTGGCACCGCTGGGCCGCCGGCCCGTACCGCCACCTCGGCTCGTACGCGGTCTACGACCCGGCGGACGACTCCTGGCACGACGCCGCCGGCGCCGCGCTGACCACGCCGATCGCCCCGTCCGCGGGCGGCGCCGTGGTCTACCAGCCGTTCGCGGAGGGCGAGTCCCTGGCGACCGACGCCCCGACCGTGCAGACCGCCAAGCTGGCGGTCACCGGCGACGAGCTCGCCGGTGTCGTCTACCGGTACGCGGGCGCGAAGGCCGACGGCACGGCGGACCGCTTCGACGTGCGGTTCGCGCGCTTCGACGGCACGGCGTGGCAGCGCGAGACGGTGATCGACGCCGAGTCGCTGGGCAACGGCGTCGACACCGTCGCCGCGCTGGACGCCACGTCCGCGGCGGGGGTCACCCGCGCGTACGCGGTCGTGCAGGGCACGGTCGACGGCCAGGTCCGCACGCAGGTGGTCCGCGCGGAGCGCGGGGACGACGGCGGGGACTGGCGGTTCGCCGGGCTGGGCGACGTGCAGCCGGGCCAGCAGCGCCTCGCCGCCCGCACGATCCGCACCGGAGCGTCCGCAGGCACCGACGTGCTGTACGTGAGCGCCGCCGAGTCGGGGCCGACGTCGGGCACGCTGTTCCACGCCCGGGTGCCGCGCACCGGCACGCCCCTCGCCGGCAGCCCGCTCGAGGACGTGGTCGCGGGGGTGCGGGGCGACGACCCCGGCACCCCCGAGCCCACCGGCAACCTGGCGCTCGGCGGCACCGTCACCGCGTCGTCCGCGCTCCGCGCGGACACGGGCGGCGCGAAGGCCGTCGACGGCCTGCTCACCGACGACAGCCGCTGGGTCTCCTCCGCGGACGACGCCACGCCCACCCTCACCGTCGCCTGGGACGACGCCGCCCCGGTGGCATCGGTCCGGGTGCACAGCGGCTACCGCGCCGCCGTGGACCCGGCGTCGGCCGTGCTGCGCGACTTCACGGTCGAGCTGCACACCGCGGCCGGCTGGGTCGAGGTCGGCGCGGTCACCGGCAACACCTCCGGGACGGTCACCGTCGCCACCCCCGGCGTCACCGCCGACCAGGTCCGCCTGGTCGTCACCGACCCGTCGGCGTCCGAGACGGACGTCGCCCGGGTCTTCGAGGTCGAGGTGCTGGCCGCCGGCTGACGCCCGCGACCGGCGCCGCACACCCGCCCCGCACCACCAGAACCACCACGTTCGACCAGCACAACCACCGGATCGAGGACTGAGAGATCATGCGCACGCAGACCGTCGAGGCGGACGTCGTCGTCGTCGGAGGAGGGCTCGCCGGCGTCAGCGCGGCGGTCGCCGCCGCGCGGCTGGGCCGCCAGGTGGTGCTGGTGAACAACCGGCCCGTGCTGGGCGGCAACTCCTCCTCCGAGGTGCGGGTGTGGGTGTGCGGCGCCACCGCGCACGGCAACCAGCGCTGGGCCCGGGAGACCGGGATCGTCGGCGAGATGTACGTGGAGAACCAGTACCGCAACCCCGAGGGCAACCCGGTCTACTGGGACGACGTCGTGCTCGACACCGTCCGCCGCGAGGAGAACCTGCGGCTGTTCCTCAACACGGACGTGCGCGAGGTCGTCGCGACCGGCCCCGACGACGCCCGCCGCATCGAGTCCGTCACCGGCTGGACGATGGGCGCGGAGATCCTCACGACGTTCGTCGCGCCGGTGTTCCTCGACTGCACGGGCGACGGCCTGGTCGGCCACCTGGCCGGCGCGCGCTACCGGCTCGGCAAGGAGTCGCAGGCCGAGTTCGGCGAGGAGTGGGCGCCGCCGGAGCCGGTGCGCGAGTTCCTCGGCTCCACGCTGCTCTTCTACACGAAGGACCTCGGGCACCCGGTGAAGTACGTCGCGCCGGAGAGCGCGATCGACATCACCACCACGCCGATCCCGATGAACCGCGTCATCCGCAGCGGCGACTCCGGCGCGCACTACTGGTGGATCGAGTGGGGCGGCGAGCTCGACATCGTCGACGACAACGAGCGCATCCGCGACGAGCTGCGCGGCGTCATCCTCGGCATCTGGGACTACATCAAGAACTCCGGGAAGTTCGACGCCGACAACCTCACGCTCGAGTGGATCGGCAACGTGCCCGGCAAGCGCGAGTACCGCCGCCTGATCGGCGACTACACGCTGCACCAGGGCGACGTCGTCGACCAGACGGTGTTCGACGACGGCGTCGCGTTCGGCGGCTGGTCCATCGACCTGCACCCGGCCCAGGGCATGTACGCGGAGGGCGCGGGCGCGCTGCAGCGGTTCTCCGACGGCGTCTTCGAGATCCCCTACCGCTCGCTGTACTCGGTGAACGTGGAGAACATGCTGTTCGCGGGTCGCGACGTCTCGGCCACGCACATCGCGTTCGGCGCCGCGCGCGTCATGGCGACGTGCGGCGCGATGGGCCAGGCCGCGGGCACCGCGGCCGCGCTGTGCGTGGAGCATGGCACCACCCCGCGCGGCATCTACACCGACCACCTCGACGAGCTGCGCCAGACGCTGCTGCGCTGGGACGCGCCCGCCGTCGGCATCGCGAACACCGACCCGCACGACCTCGCCCGCCGCGCCCGGGTCACCGCGTCCAGCACGACGACGCGGGTCGCCGCGCCCGTCGCCGAGCCCAGCGACGGCGACCCCTACGATGCGTACGACGTCTACGACCTCGACGTCGACCTCGGCATCGTGCTGCCCGTGGACCCGCGCCTCGACACGGTCGAGCTGCTCGTCTCCGCCCGCCGCGACACGACGCTCTCGGTCGAGGTGTTCTCCACCGGCAAGCCGCAGAACGTGGTGCCCGCGCACCTGGAGACCAAGACCGACGTCGTCGTGCCCGCGGGCGACGAGCGCTGGGTCACCGCGCACGTGCCGTTCGCCCCCGACACCCCGCAGAACGCCGTCGTCGTGCTGCGCGCCAACCCGGACGTCGCGGTCCGCCTCACGTCCCCGCTGCCGGCGGGAGTGCTCACGCTCGTGCACCGCGTCGACAACGACGACCAGAACGTGCAGATCAGCTCCGAGGAGCTGCTGGTCCAGTGGCCCACCAAGCCGCTGCGCGGGCGGTCCGTCGTGTTCCGCGCCGGCCCGGACACCCGAGCGCTGGCCCCCGAGCGCGCGACGAGCGGCTACCACCGCAACCATGGCGGCCCGCACCTGTGGGCGTCGTCGCCGATGGTCGCCGGCCGCGACGAGTGGCTGCGCCTCGACTGGGACGAGCCCGTCACCGGGCGCGAGGTGCGCCTGGTCTTCGACGACGACCTCGACGTCGAGCTCAACACGCTGCACCACCACCGCACGCCCGACGAGATCATGCCGACCCTGGTCAAGGACTACCGCGTCGAGGTGCTGCCGGCCGGCGCACCCGAGACCGGCGACGCCTGGGTGACCGTCGCCGCCGAGACCGACAACCGGTGGCGCCTGCGCACGCACCCGCTGCCCGCCGACCTCGGCCCCCTGGCTGCCGCGCGCCTCGTCGTCGGTGCCACGAACGGCTCGGCGCAGGCCCGCGTGGTCGCGCTGCGCGTGCAGGAGTGAGCGTGCCGCACGCCGGACTCACCCGCGCCCCGCGCGGCAGCGCGACGGTGTCCCGGACGGCGGACCGGGCTACGCTGACCGCCGTGCACAGGAAGGAGCGCACCGGCATCGTGGCGCTCGCCGTGCCGGACCTCGAGGAGCCGTACTTCGCCGAGCTCACGGCGCTGCTGGTGCGGCGCGCGGACGAGCGCGGGCTGTCGATCCTCATCCAGCAGACCGCCGGCGACCACGAGCGCGAGGTGGACGTCGCCAACGGCATCGGGCTGCCCCCGACCGACGGGCTCATCCACATCCCGCGCGCGCTGTCCGTCGCCGACCTGACGCGGCGCACCTCCCCCGGGCCGCTGGTGCTGCTCGGCGAGCACATCCTCGTCAGCCCGTTCACGCACGTGACGATCGACAACCGGGCGGCGTCGTACGCGGCCACCGCGCACCTGGCGTCCGTCGGGTGCCGGCGGGTCGCGTTCGTCGGGCCGCGGGACGCGCGCCCGTCCGACGCCGCCGACCGCCGGTACGCCGGCTATCGCGAGGCCGTGGCCGCGCTCGGCATCGCGGACGACCCGGACCTGGTGGCACAGGTCGAGTCGTTCACGCCTGCCGAGGGGCGGCGCGCCGTCCGCGACCTGCTGGCCCGCGGCGTCGAGCTCGACGGCATCGTCTGCTCCAACGACTCCGTCGCGTTCGGGGCGCTGCCCGCCCTGCACGAGGCGGGGCGGCGCGTCCCCGACGACGTCGCGGTCGTGGGGATCGACGACGTCCGCGGCGCGCAGTTCGCGACGCCGTCGCTCACGTCGGTCTCGCCGGACAAGGAGGCCCTCGTCGAGCGCGCGCTGAGCGAGCTGGAGCGGCAGATCGCGACCCCGCCGGGCGCCAACCTGCCCGTGCAGCACGTGGTCGTGGACGCGCGCGTCGTGCCGCGCGCGAGCACCGCACGCTGAGCGTCAGTGGCGCGCGCAGGCCATGAGCAGGTTTCCGTCCGGGTCGCGGAACTGCAGGATCGAGACGGTGCCGATGTCCTGCACCTCTCCCACGACCTCGACGTCGAGCGCGTCGAGGTGCGCCCGGACGGCCACCAGGTCCTCCACCCACCAGAAGAACCGTGGAGGACCGTCCGCGGTGAAGTCGGGCCGGTTCGCGTCGAGCGCCAGGCCCACCTCGCCGACGGCGGGCAGGTCGTGGATGGTGTCCTCGTGCGTCGGTTCGCCCGGCGGCAGGCCGAGCAGCCGGCTGTACCAGGCGATCGCCGCGGGCATGTCACGGACGGGGACGAAGACCTGACCGACGCGGTTGGTCAGCGGGGACGCGCCGGCGGGCGACGCTGCTCCAGGAGGCATGGCGCAGACGGTAGTGGCGCCCGCCGACACGGGGCCTCGGTTCAGTCCGCGTCGACCGGCACCACCCAGAGCTCGCCGACGTGCGCCTCGAGCAGCTCGCGCGCGTCGTCCTCCAGCCCGTCGTCCGTGACCAGGTGCTCCACCTCGTGCAGGTCGACGATCGTGGTCAGCCCGACGACGCCCCACTTGGTGTGGTCGGCGAGCACGACGGCGTCCTGGCCCGCGGCCAGCAGCGCGCGGTCGGTCTCCGCCTCCAGCAGGTTGGGCGTCGTGAGGCCCGCGTGCAGGTCGACGCCGTGCACGCCGAGGAACGCGACGTCGAGGTGCAGGTGCTCCAGCGAGCGCACCGCCACCGGGCCCACGAGCGCGTCGGACGGCGTGCGGACCCCGCCGGTGAGCACCACGGACTGCGTGTACGGCTCGTCGGCGCGGTCGGGGCGGCGGAACACCTCCGCCACGGGCAGCGAGTTCGTCACCACCGTGAGGTCGGGGACGGCGCGCAGCTCCTGGGCGAGCACCCACGCCGTCGTGCCGCCCGAGAGCCCCACGGCCATGCCGGGCTCCACGCGCTGCGCGGCGCGGCGGGCGATGGCCCGCTTGGCCCCGACCTGCTGCTGCACCCGCGACGCGAACCCGTGCTCCTGCACGGCGCCGGCGTCCCCGCGCGTCGTCGCACCGCCGCGCACCCGGTCGAGCTCGCCCGCGTCCGCGAGCGCCTCGATGTCCCGGCGCACCGTCATCGCGCTGACGCCCAGCTCCTGCGCCAGCTCCGTGACGCTCGCGGCGCCCCGGCGGCGCACCTCGGCCACGATCCGCGACCTGCGTTCTGCGACGAGCACCCGCTCCCCTTTCGACCCGCGGCACAGTCTGTCACGCAGCGTGCCGCCCGTTCCCCCGGACCTCGAGAACCTGGAGCTCCCGTGACCCTGCCCGCCCCCTACGACGCCTGGTTCCCGGACAGCCCGATCGACGGCACCTACGGGTACGACGAGGCCGGCCTGCGGGCCGTGCCGCCCGCCGCCGAGCCGGAGGGCTTCGCCGACCTGTGGCGGTCGTGGCACGCCGCGGCGCGCGGGGTCCCCGCCGACGTCGTGGCCGAGCCGGCGGGCCGCCGGGGAGCGCACGAGATCTCCGTGGTGACGTTCACCGCCGACGGCGGCCTGCGCCTGCGCGCGTGGCTGGCGCTGCCCGTGGACGGCCCGGTCCGGGTGGGGATCGTGCACGGCCACGGGTACGGCGGGCGCGAGGCGCCGTCGTTCGAGCGGGTGCCGCACGACGCGGCGGTGATCTTCCCCGTCGCGCGAGGGCTCGGGACGCTCAACGCCGGGGTCGGGGCGCCGGACGTGAGCACCGCGCACGTGCTCGCCGGGATCGAGGACGTCGAGACGTACGTGCTCGGCCGCTGCGCCGTCGACCTGTGGCACGCCGCGACCGCCCTGCAGGAGGCGCTGACCGACGTCCCGGGCGTGCCCGCCGACCTTCCCCTGTACTACGCGGGGACCAGCTTCGGCGGCGGCGTCGGCGCGCTGGCCGTGCCGTGGGACGACCGGTTCGTGGGCGCCACGCTGGAGGTGCCGAGCTTCGGCCAGTACGACGAGCGCCTCGCCGTGCCGTGCACCGGCAGCGGCGAGGCGCAGCGGGCGTACGTGGCGGAGCACCCGGAGGCCCGCACGGTCCTCGCGCTCACCGACGCGTCCGTCGCGGCGACGTACCTGCGGGTGCCGACCCGCGTGGAGTGCGCCCTGTGGGACGCGCACGTGCCACCGCCCGGGCAGTTCGGCGTGGCGGCCGGCGTCTCCGTCGCCGAGCGCGCCAGCACCGGGGCGGAGCTGGAGCTGGCCGTGCACTCCGCCGGGCACGCGGAGTACCCGGGCCAGGCGCGCGAGATGTCGGCGGCGTTCGCGGCCACGCGCGAGCACGTCGCGCGCGCCGTGGCCCGCGCGACGAGGTAGTGCCTCCCGTCCTCCGGTCGTGCACGGCGGGCACGACCGGAG
>NZ_JBHTVZ010000007.1:0-475 GCF_042792715.1 Isoptericola sp. NPDC056618
CAAAGGGTTCAAAAATTTGGCATTGACTATCAAACACACTGTTGAGTTCTCAAACAACCGACGCACACCGCAGAACCAGAACCACTCTCGGCTCCGACCCCGCCGGGGCAACCCCTCAAACTTACCAGACCGTTTTCCCTCTTCCAAATCCCTGATCCGAAGATCGGAGGGAAGTCGAAAAGACGATCCGATCCCACCGGGAAGAATGCGCGAAGCATCCCGACCGTTGAAGGTGTGGGTTTTCAGTCCCGGCCCGGCCATCGGTACCCAGCCTCTCGGCTGTCTCCTCGATGTCCGTCGGCCCGTCGGGCTGACGTCGTAGAACATTACCCGGGCGGAGCGCTCCGTGCAACGTGGCCGGACGTGGCGCGCGCCCCCGCCGGCCCCGGGGCGCCCCCCGAAACCCAGGAGGCCAGCTCAGGCCCGCACGGTCGCCCGCGCCAGCCGGTCCCCCCGCGCCCGCCGGCGCGCGGCG
>NZ_JBHTVZ010000007.1:483-115410 GCF_042792715.1 Isoptericola sp. NPDC056618
TGGGGGGGGCGCGGGGGGGTTCCCTATTTAAACCTCCCCCGGGGGGGCCCCCGCCGCCCCCGGGCGGGCCGGGGGCCCCCCCCCCCCCCCCCCCACGGGGCGCCACCAGAACCCCTGGAGGCCTGCTCAGGCCGTCACGGACTCCGGCTCCTGCCGTTCCCCGCGCGCCAGCCGGCGCGCGGCGTCGAACTCCTCGACCACCCCGCCGTCGGGCCGCGGCGTCAGGAGGCTGACCACCACGGCGACGAGCAGGCCGACCGTGAAGCCCGGGATGATCTCGTAGAGCGAGTCCGCGAGGGACGACCGTCCCCAGACGAACGCGACCACCGCGCCCGCGACCATCCCGGACAGCGCGCCCCAGCGCGTGAGGCGGCGCCAGTACAGGCTGAGGATGACGACGGGGCCGAAGGCGGCGCCGAAGCCCGCCCAGGCGAAACCGACCAGGTCGAGGATCGACGACGTACGGTCCAGCGCGATCACCCCGGCGACGACGGCCACCAGGAGCACGCCCGCCCGGCCCAGCATCACCTCGGCACGGTTGCTCAGGCGCAGGCCCGCCATCTTCACCAGGTCCTCGACCAGTGCGGACGACGAGACGATGAGCTGCGACGAGATCGTCGACATGATCGCCGCGAGGACCGCCGCCAGGACCAGCCCCGCGACGAGCGGGTGGAAGAGCAGCTGGGCGAGCACGAGGAAGACGGTCTCCGGGTTGTCGATCTGGAGGCCTTCGAGGTTGGCGTACGCCAGGCCGACGAGCCCGGTGGTGACGGCCCCGACCGCCGTCACGACCATCCAGCCGATGCCGATCCGGCGGCCGGCGGGCGCGTCCTGGGGGCTGCGCATCGCCATGAAGCGCACGATGATGTGCGGCTGCCCGAAGTACCCCAGGCCCCAGGCGAGCGCGGAGATCACCCCGGTGACCGACGCCCCCACGAGGAACGACAGGTGGTCGGTCCCGCTCGCGGCGTCGACCGCACGGATCCCCTCGAGGACCTCGCCCCAGCCGCCCAGCTCGATGATCGCGATCACGGGCACCGCGACGAGGGCGGCGAGCATGAGGCAGCCCTGCGCGACGTCCGTCCACGTGGCCCCGAGGAAGCCGCCGAAGAGGGTGTACGCGAGGGTCACGCCGCCCACGACGAGCAGCCCGGTGAGGTAGTCGAAGCCGAACGAGCTCTCGAAGAACGTCCCGCCGGCCACCATGCCGGACGACACGTAGAACGTGAAGAACACGAGCACGATCACGCCGGCCGCGATGCGCAGCAGGTGCGCCGGGTCGCGCAGGCGGTTGTCGAAGAAGCTGGGGACGGTGATCGAGTTGTTCGCGACCTCGGTGTAGGCGCGGAGCCTCGGCGCCACGAACTTCCAGTTGAGCCACGCCCCGATCGTGAGCCCGACGGCGATCCAGGCCTCGACGAGGCCGGTGGCGTAGATGGCGCCGGGGAGGCCCATGAGCAGCCAGCCCGACATGTCGGAGGCTCCGGCGCTCAGCGCGGCCACGCCCGGGCGGAGCTTGCGCCCGCCGAGCATGTAGTCGTCCAGGTCGTCCGTGCGGCGGTACGCGGCGTAGCCGATGCACAGCATCGCCACCAGGTACGCGACGATCGCGATCGTCTGCCAGGTCTGATCGCTCATGCGATCGATCACCCTCTCGGTCGTGTCGTGCAGCGTCTGGCGCTCGACGCGCCGACCGCCGCGTTGGTGCGCGACGGACCGGGGCCAGGTCAGGACGCGGTCGGCGCTGACCTCGCTGCTGTGCCACCCCGAGGGTGCCGAAACGACCAACGGCCCGATCCCGGGTGAGGATCGAGCCGTTGTGCCTTTCGGTGCGCCCGGAGGGATTCGAACCCCCAACCTTCTGATCCGTAGTCAGATGCTCTATCCGTTGAGCTACGGGCGCAGTCCTTGCCGGCGCTCTCGCACCGACCGACGAGAACATTACAGCCCTCGAGCCGGTTCCCCAAACCGGGGAGCCGCATCGTGATGCACGACACGGGCCGTGCCCCTTCCGGGGCAACAGAAAAGGCCCCGGGCGTTCAGCAGCCGGAGCCTTCCTGGCGGAGACGGCGGGATTTGAACCCGCGAACGGGTTGCCCCGTTACCACCTTAGCAGGGTGGCGCACTAGACCAGACTATGCGACGTCTCCTCGCGGCAACACAGCAACACCGCGGCGCCCAGACTAACCGGCGACCTTGCCCGGGGGCAAAGCCGCGCGGCGTCGTCCCCGCCACACGCCCGACCGCGCTACGGTCTGCCGCATGCTGGACGACGACGACCAGGACCACGCGCAGCGTGCCGACCAGGGCAAGGACGACCGCACGCACCCCGGCACGACCCCCGGCACGAGCGCCGGTCCACCCCCCTCCACGCCACCCGACGACGCACCGGACGACGCACCGGACGACTACGACGTCCTGGTGATCGGGTCCGGGTTCGGGGGCAGCGTCGCCGCCCTCCGCCTGACGGAGAAGGGGTACCGGGTGGGCGTGCTCGAGGCCGGGCGCCGGTTCGCCGACGACGAGCTGCCGCGCACCTCGTGGGACCTGCGCCGCTTCCTGTGGGCGCCCGCGCTCGGCTGTTTCGGCATCCAGCGGATCCATCGGCTGCGGGACGTGCTGGTCCTCGCCGGCGCCGGCGTCGGCGGGGGCTCGCTCGTCTACGCCAACACGCTGTACCGGCCGCTGGACGCCTTCTGGACCGATCCCGCCTGGTCCCACGTGACCGACTGGAAGGCCGAGCTCGAGCCGTACTACGACCAGGCGGAGCGGATGCTCGGCGTCGTGGACTACCGCCGCACGACGCCCGCCGACGAGCTGATGCGCGACGTCGCCGACGACCTCGGCGTGGGGCACACCTTCCGCAAGGTACGGGTGGGCGTGTACCTCGGCCAGGACGGCGACGAGCGCCCGCGCGGCGCCGGCGGTCCCGCCGTCCCCGACCCCTTCTTCGGCGGCGTCGGGCCCGACCGCAACCCGTGCCTGCACTGCGGCGAGTGCATGACCGGCTGCCGGCACAACGCGAAGAACACGCTCGTGAAGAACTACCTGCACCTCGCCGAGGGTGCGGGCGCCCGGGTGCACCCGCTGACCACCGCCACCGCCGTCGTGCCGCGGGCGGGTGGCGGGTACGAGGTGCGCACCCACCGGACGGGGCGGCGCTGGGCCGGCCGCCGCACCTACCGGGCCCGGCAGGTCGTGCTCGCGGCCGGCACGCTCGGCACGCAGCGCCTCCTCCACGCGATGCGGGACAGCGGCGACCTGCCGCGCCTGTCCGACCGCCTCGGGCACCTCACACGCACCAACTCCGAGGCGCTGCTCGGCGCCATGCGGCCCGCCCGCCGCGGGAAGGACGGCGGGCCCGACTACTCCGAGGGCGTCGCCATCACGTCGTCGTTCTACCCGGACCCGCAGACGCACGTCGAGCCCGTCCGGTACGGGCGCGGGTCGAACGCGATGGGTCTGCTGCAGACGGTGCTCGTGGACGGCGTCGGGCCCGGGGAGGGTCCGCGCTGGCGGCGCTGGCTCGGCGAGCTGTGGCGGCAGCGCCGGCACCTGCCCACCCTGTACGACCTGCGCGGCTGGTCGCAGCGCACCGTCATCGCGCTCGTCATGCAGAGCCGCGACAACTCGCTCACCACCTTCACGCGGCGCGGCCCGCTCGGCAGGCGCCTCACCTCCCGGCAGGGCACCGGCGAGCCCAACCCCGCGTGGATCCCCGTGGCGCACGACGCCGTGCGCGCGATGGCGGACCGCATGGGCGGGCTCGCGGGGGGCAGCGCGGGCGACCCCTTCGACGTGCCGATGACCGCGCACATCCTTGGCGGGTGCACCATCGGCGAGACCCCGGAGACGGGCGTCGTCGACCCGTACCACCGCGTGCACGGCCACCCGGGCCTGCACGTGCTCGACGGGTCCGCCGTCACCGCGAACCTGGGCGTCAACCCGTCGCTGACCATCACCGCGCAGGCGGAGCGGGCGTGCGCCCTGTGGCCCAACCACGGGCAGGACGATGCCCGGCCGGCGCCCGGCGCCGGCTACGTCGTCGTGCCGCCGACGGCGCCCCTGCGACCGGTCGTCCCCGGTGCCGCGCCCGGGGCGCTGCGCCTGCCGCTCGTCGAGGTCCGGCACGGCTGAGCCGGTGCAGGAACGCACGACGCCCCGACGGCGTGGCCGTCGGGGCGTCGTCGGGCGGAGGGCGAGGGATTCGAACCCCCGGTGCATTGCTGCACAACGGTTTTCAAGACCGTCACATTAGGCCGCTCTGTCAGCCCTCCCGGGACGGCCGTCCGAGCGCCCGCCCGGCACAGGAGTGTACCGGCCGGCGTACGCCCGCGGCCCCGGACGCCGAGGCGTTCCGGGGCCGCGAGAGCGACGTGCGACCTGCCCTCAGGCCGCGCCGCCGCCCGAGCGCAGCTGGCGCATCGCGAGCTGCACGAGGGCGATGAGCGTCTGCTTGGTCGCCGCGCGCGAACGCGCGTCCGTGTAGAGCATCGGCACGTGCGCCGGGATCTGCAGCGCCTCGCGGACGTCCTCGAGGCGGTGCTTGGCCACGCCGTCGAAGCAGTTGACGCCCACGACGAAGGGCACGCCCCGCGACTCGAAGTAGTCGATCGCCGGGAAGCACTGCTCCAGGCGGTCCGTGTCGACCAGCACGACGGCGCCGATGGCGCCGCGGATGAGGTCGTCCCACATGAACAGGAAGCGGTCCTGCCCCGGGGTGCCGAACAGGTACAGCCACAGGTTGCCCGGGAGGTTCACCCGCCCGAAGTCCATGGCCACCGTGGTGCTCGTCTTGCGGTCGGAGACCCCGCCCGCGTCGTCGACGCCGACCGAGTGCTCGGTCATCGCGGCCTCGGTGTTGAGCGGCTCGACGTCCGAGATCGAGCCGATGAACGTCGTCTTGCCGACGGCGAAGCCACCGGCGACCACGATCTTCGTCACCGTCGGGGCGCCGGCGGGCGGCGCGGGCGCGGCGGCCGACTGCGTGGCGGCGGCGTCGGCGGGGCGCGAGGCGGCGGGCTGCGGCGCCGTGGCCGACGGGGCGGCCGGCGCCTGGGGCGCCGCCTGCTGCGGCGGGGAGGCCGGCACCTGCTGCGCCACGGGCCGCGCCGCCGCTCCCGACGGCGCCGCCGAGGCGGAAGGCACGGACGTGATCGGGCCCTGGGGCGCCGCCGCGGGGCGCGAGTCCTGGGCGGCGGACGGGCCACCGCCCAGCACGCTCTGCCGCTGCGGGGCGCCGACCGCCGCCGGCGCCCCACCGGCCACCGGCGCGCTCACGGCGCCGAGGGCCGGGGACACCGGAGCCCACGCCGGGGACATGCCTCCGGAGGCTCCGGGCGCCGGGCTGTCAGAGGGCGGAAATGCCATTGAGAACACTCTCCAAGACGCTCAGAGACAGGCCCGAGTGGGAACTGCCGTGACCCGTGTGGACGTTCACCGGGGTCGAGGTGTGCACGGTGATGTGCCCCTCCTCCTGCATGTCCGCAACCAGGATGCGGACGACGCCGAGGGGCAGGCGCAGCAGCGCGGAGAGCTCCGCGATCGAGACGTAGGTGTGCGCGGCGTGCTGCAGGATCGCCCGCTTCTCCGGGGTGAGGCCGACGCTCGTGACGGCGCCGGGCATCACCTCGACCAGCGCCTCGAGCGGCAGGTCGGACAGGGCGGATCGGACGCGGCCACCGGTCACCGCATAGGGACGCACCGTCGAGGCCTCGTAGCCGTCTGCCGAGTGCGCACCCAGAGAACCGAACGATGCGTGCGTCATGGTCGCGACCTCATCCCACCCGCGCGGAGCGCGTCGAGCCGTCCACAGGAAGGTTCCCGCGCATCTCCGAGATCAGCTGCGGGGTGAGCGTCGCCTCGGTGCGGGAGACGAGCAGGGCCATCTCGTAGCCGATGAGCCCGATGTCGCACGAGGACTCGGCCACCACCGCGAGGACCGACCCGTTCGAGACGTTCATCAGGAAGAGGAAGCCGTTGTCCATCTCGATGACGGCCTGCCGCACGTTGCCGCCGTCGAGCTGGCGCGCCGCCCCGCGCGTCAGGCTCGACATGCCGGAGACGATCGCCGCCAGCTGGTCACCGCTGGTGCGGTCGAGCTGGTCGGACATCGCCATGAGCAGACCGTCCGCCGAGACCACCAGCGTGTGGCGGCTGCCCGGGACGGTGCGCACGAAGTTGTCGAGAAGCCACCCGAAGTTGGTCGCTTCAGTACTGAGGGTCACGCTTCCTCCTCGTCGATACGCCGAAGGCGCAGGTCACCGCTGGTGCGGCGCGGATCCAGGGACATCATTCACGGTAGGGGCGGCCTGCGTCGAGGCCCGGACGGCCCCGGCGTCGTTCCGGCCGCGGCTCGTGGCGGACTGGAAGGCCGACAGTCGCGACCTCAGCTGCTCCGGGTCCCGCTCGATACGGGCCGTGAACCGCTCGGTCGACGCGGTCGACTCCCCCGCCCGCTGGCGCCGCGCGAGGCCGCCGGCCTCGCCCGCGACCGTCGTCGGGCGGTACGTCTGCTCGTTCGTCGAAGTCACGTTCCCTTCCTGGAAGACGCCGCGCTGCAGCATCGTGGACATCTCCTCGTAGAGGACGGCCGAGGCCATCCACTCCGACCGCGCCTCGACGGTGTCGGGCACGAAGTGCGGGTCCAGCGGGTCGTAGCCCGCCGGCTCCGTCGGGCGCAGCGGCAGCACCGAGCCGCCGTACGACGTCGCGGCCGAGGCGGACGGCTCGTCGGCCGGCGCCGGCAGCGGCGCCTCGTCCCGCGTCGCCCCGTACGCCGTCGCCCCGAAGGCCGGGACCTCGGGTCGCGCCGGCTCCGGCGCGGCCTGGGTGGCGGCAGGGAAGGGCGACGCGGTCGGGGCGGCCGGGGCGACGGGCTCGTCGGCCGAGGGCTTGCGCCCGAAGAGGCCGCGCTTACGACCACCCTGCGCGGGCGTCTCGCGGCCGGCGCGACGCCCCGGCAGGTCGGCGATGAGGTCCTCGAACGCGGGCAGCTCCTGGAACGCGTCCTGCCCCTGCGCCTCCGCCGGCGCGAGCGAGTCCGTCGGTGCGAACGGGCTCGCGGACGGCGGCGTCACGGGGTCGAACGACGGCCCGGGGACGGGAGCCGAGACCGGCCCGGCAGCGGGCTCCGTGACCTCGCGGACGACCGGGTCGAACGACGACGTCACGGGCTCCGCGTAGGGCACGGGCGCGGGCTCGTGCCGCACGGGCTCCACGACCGGAGGCGCGGGCTCGTGCCGCACGGGCTCCACGACCGGAGGCGCGGGCTCGACCGGCGCGGCGGAAGCGACGTCCCGCGTCGGCAGCGCCACGGCCGGCGCCGCCTCGGTGGCGGGCCGGTACGGCTCCGGCTGCACGGGCGCGAACGCCTCTGCCGCAGGCGCCTCGACGGGTGCCTCGGAGGGCATCTCGACGGGCGCCGGGGTGGGCGCGGCCGCGTACGGGACGTCCTGGGCGGAGACCGGTGCGACCGGCTCGGGGAGGACCGGCGCCGCGGGCCCCGGGTCGGCCGGCGCCAGCGGGGCGAGCTCGTCCGGGAGTGCCGCCGGGTCCTCCGTCACCGCGTCGAGCTGGAGCGTGCTCTCGGTCTCGGCGACGTCGAGCGACCCCATCGAGCGGAAGCTCGAGAACAGGCCCGCCCGCTGGTCGACGCCGAGGACGGGTGCGGAGACGGGCTCCGGCTCGGCGACCGGCTCGGGCTGCGCCCGGTGCCGGCTCGGCAGCGAGCCTGCCGAGGCCTCGACCTCGGCCGGCGGCCGCCAGGAGTCGGTGGTCGCCTCGTCCAGGTCCGGCAGCTCGGGCGTCGCGAGCGGCGGCAGCACGATCGGGCCGGTGTCCGGTCGCGTCACGGCCTCGCCGGAGCCGACGCCGGAGCGCCGGCGGCGGGGCATGCCGATCGACGTCGTGCCGTCGGTCAGGGCGTCCAGGTCGACCGGCACCGCGGCCGGCGGCTCGGGCTCGACCGGGAGGTCGGTCGACGCGACCGGGGCCGCCGGGGCCACCGGGGCCGCCGGGGCGACCGCCGGGGTCGGCATCGTGGGGGGCTCCACCGCGTCCGGGATCCCGAACGACGGTGCGGGCTCCGGAGCCTCGAAGGGCACCGCGCCGATCGGCCCGGAGGCCTGCTCCTCGAACGCCTCCGCGATCTGGCCGCCGAGGTCGGCGGCGGCGTTCTGCGTGGCCGCCTCCAGCGGGTCGGTCGGCTGCGGCAGCGGCAGGGCGTCGTCGGGCAGGAACAGGTCGGCCGGGAACACGACCGTGACCTCCGTGCCCGACCCCGACGCCCCGACCTGGTACCGGACCTGCGCGTTGAGGCGGTCGGCCAGGCGGCCGACCACGTAGAGGCCGAGGCGCTGGGCGCCGACGGCGTCCGACGCGGATCGGCTGGAGACCTTGGTGTTCGCGTCCGCGATCTCCTCGGGGCTCATGCCGAGCCCGTGGTCGCGCACGGTGACGACGACGCCGCGCTCGTCGCGCGACGTCGACACCTCGACGGGCGTGTGCGGCTCGGAGAACATCGTCGCGTTCTCCAGCAGCTCCGCCAGCAGGTGCGCGGAGCTCAGCGCGTTGTGGCCGAGCATGTGCGGGTCCACCCCCAGGTCGAGGCGGACGCGGTCGTAGAGCTCGATCTCGGACGACGCCGTGCGGACGACGTCGGAGATCGGCATCGGGTTGCGCACGCGCCGGCCCGAGTCGATGCCCGCGAGCACGAGGAGCGACTCGGCGTTGCGCCGCATCCGCGTGGCCAGGTGGTCCAGGCGGAAGAGGTTCGACAGCGTGCTCGGGTCCTCCTCGGACCGCTCCAGCTCGTCGAGGAACGACAGCTGGCGGTTGAGGAGCACCTGGTCGCGACGCGCCACGTTGACGAACATCTCCGCGATGGAGCCGCGGAGCGCGGCCTGCTCGCGCGCGACGACCATGGTCGTCTCGTTCACCTCGTTGAACGCGGCCGCGAGGCGCCCGATCTCGTCGCTGGACTCGACGGGCACCTGCACGAGGTCGATCGACGGCGCCTGCCCGGGCACCGCCATCTGCTCCACCATGCGGGGCAGACGGTCGCGCACCTCCGCCGTCGCGGAGGTCAGGCGGGCCAGCGGCTGCACGATGCGGCGCGCGATGAGCAGCGCCAGCAGGAACGACACGAGCACGACGCCGAACGCCGCCGCTCCGGTCAGCAGGGCGGCGGTCTGCGCGCTGCCCGCGAGGTCCTTCGAGTACTCGACCGCGGCGTCGCGGGACTCGTCGCGCACCGGCTGCGTGGACTCGACCCAGCCCTGCGAGAGCGCGTTCCACTGGCTCGCGACCTCGGGGTCGATGCCGGAGAAGTTCAGGTAGCGCAGCTGGAGGCGGGCACGGTCGAGGTCCGCCTCGTAGCCGGGCACCTCGAGCTCGCCCGGGATCAGGTCGAGCTGCTCCTGCGCGGTCGCGATCAGTCCGTCGGTGGTCTGCAGCAGGCTCACCATGCGGCCGTTGAGGTCCGACGGCGGGGCCTCGCCCTGCGCGAGGAAGTTCAGGGCCGCGCCGGCGACCGGTCGCTCCATCGTGTTGGCGAGCATCGCCTCGTCGAGGGCGACGTAGGCGTTGATGTGCCGCGTGAGCCCGGCGTCGTCGCTGCTCTGGGCGATGGCGCGCGGGACGTCCAGCGCGTTCTCGCTCAGCGCGGTGTACCGCTCGGTCGCGCGCGACTCGGAGAGCTGGCCGGAGATGACGTTGCGCTGCAGGTCGTCCAGGACCGTGCGGTCGCGGAGCGTCCGGTTCACGGCATCCTGCACGTTGGTGGGCAGGGCGGTGGTGTCGAGCACCTCGAGCGCCTCGTCGCGGGCGTCAAGGGCGCGGTCCGTCTCCTCCTGGGCCTTGACGAGCGCCTTCTTGGCACCCGGGATCCCCTTGTCGGCGGCGATGTTCGTGGCGCGCTCCGCGGCCACGGCGGAGCCCGCGTCGTCCTGCAGCTGCAGCGACTCCATGAGGGCCGCGGTCTGCTCGGCGCTGCGGTTCTCCTGCAGCGACTGCCAGGTGATCCAGCCCGCCGTCAACGCCAGGACGAAGATCGGCACGGCGAGTGTCGCAAGAATCTTCCCGCGAACGCCCAACCTGCGGAGCATCTGAACCTCTCTCCAACACTGTTCGTCGAGGCGGGCGACCGTCGTCGTCCGATCCTCGGGTGGGTGCCATCACGTCCGGCACCACCCCCCGCGCCCGGCTGGGCTTCCAGGCACGCGAGTAGGCTCCATCGGTGTGCGAGCGGTCACGATATCGGCACCTGGCGGTCCAGGGAAACTCACCCTATCCCTCGTCAACCTGGGCAAACCGGGCCCCGGCGAGGTTCTGGTCGACGTCGCCGCCGCGGGGGTCAACCGCGCTGACCTGCTGCAACGCGCCGGAAGCTATCCTCCGCCGACCGGCGCTCCCGAGTGGCCGGGTCTGGAGATCTCGGGTACGGTCCGCGCGCTCGGGCCGGGGGTGACCACCTGGGCGCCCGGCGACCGGGTCGTCGCGCTGCTCGAGGGCGGGGGCTACGCCGAGCAGGTCGTGGCGCGTGCGGCCCAGCTGCTGCCCCTGCCCGACGGCGTCGACCTCGTCGACGGCGCCGCGCTGCCGGAGGCCGTCTGCACCGCCTGGACCAACCTCGTCGACACCGGCCGGCTGCACGCGGGCGAGACGCTCCTCGTCCAGGGCGGCTCGGGCGGAGTCGGCAGCGTCGCGATCCAGCTCGCCGCGGCGCTCGGGGCGCGCGTCGTCGCCACCGCGGGCGGCCCGGAGCGCGTGGCCCGCTGCGTCGAGCTCGGCGCGGACGTCGCCCTCGACCACCGCACGCAGGACGTCGTGGCCGCGGTGCGCGACGCGACCGGCGGGCGCGGAGCCGACGTCGTGCTGGACGTGCTCGGCGGCGGCGGCCTCGCCGACAACGTCCGCGCGCTCGCCCCGGGCGGCCGGCTCGTCGTCATCGGGCTCCAGCGAGGCCGCCGCGGGGAGCTCGACCTCAACGCCCTCATGGCCAAGCACGCCTGGGTCACCGGGACCCTGCTGCGTCCGCGCAGCGCCGCGGAGAAGGCGGCCCTGGTCGCGACCGTGTGCGAGCGGGTGTGGCCCATGGTCGCCGACGGCCGGGTGCGGCCCGTGGTGCACGCCAGGGTGCCGTTCGCCGAGGCCCCCACCGCGCACGAGCTGCTCGAGTCCGGCGCGGTGTTCGGCAAGGTGCTGCTGGTGCCCTGACGCCCTCCCGGCGTCCCGACCGGCTCCTGTCGGCCCCGTGGGCCACACTGGGACGCATGACCGAGAGCGACGACGGCACTCGCGACACCGACGGCACCACCCCGCGGGTGGTCACCCCGGACGGGGAGACCACCGAGCCGGAGGGCGTCGCGGCCGCCGGCGAGGGGGGCGAGCCCGAGGAGACGTCGCGCATCGAGGAGCCCGCCAAGGTGATGCGCATCGGCGGCATGATCAAGCGGCTGCTCGACGAGGTGCGCGACGCCCCGCTCGACGACGCCGCGCGCACCCGGCTGGCCGAGATCCACGAGCGCTCCCTCGCGGAGCTCGAGGAGGGCCTCTCCCCCGACCTCGTCGAGGAGCTGCACCGCATCACGCTCCCGTTCTCGGACGAGGGAGTGCCGTCGGACGCCGAGCTGCGGGTGGCGCAGGCCCAGCTGGTCGGCTGGCTCGAGGGCCTGTTCCACGGCATCCAGACGGCGCTCGTCGCCCAGCAGATGGCGGCGCAGGCGCAGCTCTCGCAGATGCGTCGCGCGCTCCCGCCCGGGGCGCATCCGGCGCCGTTCGGCCCCGGCGGGCCGGCAGGCCCGGGCCAGCCGTCCGGTCAGCCCGGGCAGGACGACCGGCGCCCCTCCCCCGGTCAGTACCTGTAGCCCGTCCGTGCAGCCCGACCGGGCCCCGCGGGGACCGGTCAGGTCCGCGCCGTCATGACGATGGCGCCGGAGACGAGCGCGAGGCCGGCCAGCTCAGGCCAGGTGGGGACCTGCTGCAGGACGACGGCGCCGACGAGGACGGCGGTCGCGGGCAGGAGCGCGAGCATGACGGAGAACCGGGCCATGCCGACCCGACGCAGCACCACCTGGTCCAGCACGTACGGGACGACGGACGAGCAGACCGCCACGACCAGCAGGAACAGCAGGAGGGACGGGTCGGTCACGACCTCCGGCGTCGACCACGCGAAGAACGGCGCGAACGCGACGGCACCCGCCACCATGCCGACCGCGAGCCCGTCGACGCCGGACCCGGCGTGGGCGACCCGCTTGCCCAGCACGATGTAGCCGGCCCAGCACGCGGCCGCCGCGAGCACGGCGCTCAGCCCGATCACGGCATCCTCGCGAGGGATCCCGGAGCCCAGGGTGACGCCCGCGAGCAGCACCACGCCGGCCGCCGCCACCACGATCGCCGCCCGCTCCTGCCAGCCGCGGCCCGTGACGGCGGCGACGGCCACGGGGCCGAGGAACTCGATCGCGACGGCGACGCCGAGGGGCAGGTGGTCCACCGCCACGTAGAACACGACGTTCATCGCCGCGAGGACGACGCCGAACAGCGCGGCCGCGACGAGGTCGCGGCGGGTCCAGCGCCGTCGCCACGGGCGCCGCCACGCGAGGAGGACGACGGCGGCGAGGGCGATGCGCCACCAGCCGACCGCGGGCGCGCCCAGACGGTCGAAGAGGCCGACCGCGACGGCCGCGCCCGCGTACAGGGTGAGCCCGGAGACCAGGAACATGGCGGGGGCAGGCACGCGGTCCAGCACTCCGCGCGAGGAGGGGACGGGGGTGGACACCCCCGGGAGCATACGGGCGCAGCACATCCGGCCCGAACCCGCGACGGGGAGCCCTCCCCACCCAGGATGTGGACGAGACGTGGACGAGCCCTGGACGTCGCGTGCGCACACGCCCTACGCTCGCGGGGCTGTCAGGGCCGGCGCGCGATCCCGCGCGCACCGCGGGGCACCTTCGTCCCCGCCGCCCTCTCCAACGACCCAGTGAGGCCGCCATGTCCTTCCCGGACGCGATCAAGTCCGTCTTCTCGCAGTACGCCACCTTCACCGGCCGCGCGCGCCGGTCGGAGTTCTGGTTCTGGTACCTGTTCCTGGTGATCATCGCCGCGGTGGAGGGCGTCCTGCTCGGCACCGTGGGCGCCGCGTCGATCGACACGACCACCGGCACGTTCGGCGCCGGGTACTACGTGGTCGTGAGCCTGGTCTCGATCGTCTGGCTCGCCCTGCTCCTGCCGACGCTCGCCGTGATGGTGCGCCGCCTGCACGACCAGGACAAGTCGGGCTTCTTCTGGTTCATGACCTTGATCCCGCTGGCCGGCCCGATCATCATGATCGTCTTCTACGCCACCGCGGGCACCGTGGGCGCGAACCGCTTCGGCCCGGACCCCAAGGCCCTGGAGGCGGCGCCGTACGGCGCGCCCGCCGCCCCGGCGGTCTGACGACGCACGACGCACCGCGCGCGACGGCGGCGCCCGCCCCGGCCCGGGGCGCCCGCGGAGGCACCCGGGCGCGCGCCCCCCCCGCCCCGGGGGTACCCCCCACCACCCCCCCCCGGCGGGCGCGGGGGGCCGGGCCCCGGGCCGGGCCCCCCGTCGTCGTCCCCGGAGCGCGTCAGCCCTTCACCGCGCCCGCGAGCATGCCGCGGACGAAGAACCGCTGCAGCGCGATGAACACGATCAGCGGCACGATCATCGCGATGAACGCACCGGCGGTGAGCAGGTACCAGTCCCCGCCGCGCGTTCCGGCAAGCTCGGCGATCTTCACCGTGAGCGGCTGGTACTCGGGGGCAGCGAAGGTCAGGCCCACGAGCAGGTCGTTCCACACCCACAGGAACTGGAAGATCCCGAACGACGCGATCGCGGGGACCAGCAGCGGGAACAGGACGCGGAAGAAGATCTTCACGTGCCCGGCGCCGTCGACGCGGGCCGCCTCCACGAGGGACGCCGGGATGTCCTTCATGAAGTTGTGCAGCAGGAAGATCGCCAGCGGCAGGGCGAAGATCGAGTGCGAGAGCCAGACGGTCCAGAAGCTGCCGTTGACGTTCCAGTCGACGTAGTCCGCCAGCAGCGGCACCAGGGCGATCTGCAGCGGCACCACCTGGAGCGAGAACACGGCCACGAACAGGAAGTTCCGCCCCGGGAACTTGATCCACGCGAACGCGTACGCGGCCAGGAGCGACAGCGTGATCGGGATGAGGACCGCGGGGATCGTGATGACGAACGAGTTCACGAAGAACGTGGACAGGTCGTTGCTGTTCCCGTAGAGCGCCTCGTTGTAGTTGTCCATCGTGAACTGGGCGTCCCCGGTGAACAGGTCGCCGAACACCGTCCACCAGCCCGTCCGGCGGATGTCCTCCTGCGGACGGAACGACGTGATGAGCAGACCGAGCGAGGGGATCGTCCAGAGGATGGCGATGATGATCGCGATCCCGGACGCCCACGGGGAGCTCAGCTTGCCCTTGGTGGCGATCGCCCGGCGCTCCAGCCGCGAGAGCTTGCGGACGCCCGTCTGCGGGACGTCGTCGTCGAGGGCGGAGCCGGCGACGGCCTGGCCAGGGGTGGGGGTCGAGGTCATCGGATCTCCTCCGACTTGCGCATCTGCCGCACGTTGTACGCGATGATCGGGATCACCAGGATGAACAGGACCACGGCGAGCGCCGCCGCCAGCCCCTGGTTCCCCTGCCGGAACGCCTGCGTGTAGAACTCGTTCGCCACCACCTGGGTGCCGAACTGGCCGCCCGTCATCGTGCGGACGATGTCGAAGGCCTTCAGCGTGCCCATGGCGATCGTGGTGAGCACCACCACCAGCGCGGGCCGGATGCTCGGCACCGTGATGTAGCGGAACATCCCGAACCCGTGCAGGCCGTCGAGGCGGGCGGCCTCGACGATGTCGTCCGGGATCGCCTTGATGGCCGCCGACAGCACGGTCATCGCGAACCCGGTCTGGATCCAGATCATCACCACGATGAGGAACCAGGTGTTCCACGGCTGGCCGATGAGGAACTGCTGGGGCGGCAGCCCGACCCACACCAGCAGCTGGTTGAGCAAGCCGATCTGGTTGATGTTCGCCTGGTCGGGCCGGAACTCGTAGACGAACTTCCAGATGATCGAGGCGCCGACCATCGAGATCGCCATCGGCACGAACACGAGCGCCTTGGCGAGCTTCTCGAACCGGGTGCGGTCGACCAGCACGGCGTACCCGAGGCCGATGACCGCGCTCAGCAGGGGCGCGAGGATCACCCAGGCGGCGGTGACCAGCAGCACCTGCTGGAACTGGCTCTGCGTGAAGGCCGTGACGTAGTTGTCGAACCCGATGAACTCGGTGCCGTTGCGGTTGAAGAAGGACTGCCAGAGTGTGATCAGACCGGGGCGGAGCAACCCGTAGGCGAGGAAGAGGAGCGGCACGCCGACGAAGCCGGCCGCCATCACCCACGACGGGATGCGCTTCGGCCGGTCCACCAGGAACAGGATGAGGCCCATCACCGCGGCGAAGAGCACCACGGCGACCACCATGAGCAGGAACTTCTGCCCCGTGGTGTCAGGCTCGAGCAACCAGGTCATCGATGACCTCCTCGAGGAGTCGGGACGGGGACGGGAGCGGCGCGCGGTCCGGGGACGTCGGACGACGCCCCCGGACCGCGCGGTCGAGCAGGATCACGCGGCGCACCGGCTCACTTCGGCCAGGACGCCTCGATCTTGTCCGTGACCTCCTGGGTGCTCGCCCCCGTCAGCCAGTCCACGATGCCGTTCCAGAACGTCCCGGCACCCACCTCGCCCGGCATGAGGTCGGACGCGTCGAAGGCGACGACGGTGTCCGGGTCGGACAGGACACCGGCCACGTACTGGTCGAACTCCGTGGAGAGGTTGTTCGGGTCGAGGCCGCTGTTGGCGCTGACCCAGCCGCCGTCCGGCGTGCTCAGGGCCTTCTGGTTGGCCCAGTCCGCGCTGGAGAGGTAGGTCTGGAAGGCCTGCACCTCGGGACGGTCGTCGAACGCCGCCACGAACTCGCCGCCGCCGAGCATCGGCTTGACGTCGGTCTGGTCCGTCGGCAGGTAGAAGGCGAAGACGTCGCCCTGCTCAGACACCTCGGTGCCCTCCGGCCACTGCGTCTGGTAGAAGTTCGCCGCACGGTGCATCCAGCAGGTCTGGTCGAGGATGCCGTTGCCGGCGTCGGTCCACGACTGCGTGGCGATCGAGTCGACGCCGCCCAGGCCCGCGTTCACGTAGTCCGGGTTCTTGAGGACTTCACCCGCCGTGTCCCACGCCTTGACCACCTTCGGGTCGTTGAACGGGATCTCGTGGGTGTACCACTTCTCGTAGTCCTCGACGCCCGCGGTGCGCAGCATCATGTCCTCGATGAAGTCGGTGCCCGGCCAGCCGGTCGCGTCACCCGATTCGACGCCCGCGCACCAGACCTGGCCGCCGGTGTCGTCGTGGATCTTCTGGGTGAGGTCCATCAGCTCGGTCCACGTCTGCGGCACCTCGTAGCCGGCGTCGGAGAACATCGACGGCGAGTACCAGACGAAGGACTTCGCGTTGGCGCCCAGCGGGGCCGAGTAGAACGTGCCGTCGACCGTGCCGTAGCCCTTCCAGGTCTCGTTGAAGAACTCGTCGACGTTCTTGGCCGTGGCGTCGGGCGCCGGCTTGATCGCGTCCGGGTAGTCCTTGACGATCGTGTTGAGCAGGCCCGGCTGCGGCAGGTAGGCGATGTCGGGCGCGTTGCCCGCCTTGATGCGGACCAGCAGCTGCGCCTCGAACTCGCGGGACGCCTCGTAGTCGATCTTGACGCCCGTGCAGTCCTCGAACGCCTTGTACGAGTCCTGCTGCGTCGCACCCTCGGGGTCGACGATCGAGGTGTACACGCTCACGGTCTTGCCGTCGAGGTCGCCGAACTCGTCGTAGGCGGAGCAGTCGATCTCCGCGCTGGAGGCGCTGGACTCCTCGCCGACACCACCCTCACCGTCGGGGTCGCTGCACGCCGCGAGCACGAGCGCGAGGCCCGCACCGCCTGCCGCCAGCGCCAGTACGCGTCGCCGCGCCGTCGTCGTTCGTCTGGTCATTGCCGAGCTCCTCCACTGCGTCGTGGTCCACGGAGGTGTTCCCGCCGATCGGCGGCCCGTGATCCCCTGGTCCCCCTGACCGGGATACTGCCTCCCTCCAGAGTTCACCGCACCCCCACCGGCAGGTGCAAGTTCCTGCAAGTCGTTTCACGGTCACGACTCGGTGACGATTCGTGACACCCTGGACCCGGACCCCGTCACGTACCTTCCGAGAGGACCGCCATGATCGAGCTGAGGAGCCCGCGAGAGATCGACCAGATGCGCCCCGCGGGGCGCTTCGTGGCCGAGGTGCTCACGGCCGTCCGCGACGCCGCCGCCGTCGGGGTGAACCTCCTCGAGCTCGACGCCCTCGCCCACCGGATGATCCGCGACCGCGGCGCCGAGTCGTGCTACATCGACTATCACCCGTCGTTCGGCGCCATGCCCTTCGGCAAGGTGATCTGCACGTCCGTGAACGACGCCGTCCTGCACGGTCTGCCCCACGACTACGCGCTGCGCGACGGCGACCTGCTGAGCATCGACTTCGCCGCGTCGGTGGACGGCTGGGTCTCCGACTCCGCCCTGTCGTTCGTCGTCGGCGCCTCCGCGACGCCGCAGCGAGCCGCCGCCGACGCGAAGCTCATCGAGACCACCGAGGTGGCGCTCGAGGCGGGCATCGCCGCCGCCGTCGCGGGCAACCGGATCGGCGACATCTCCGCCGCCATCGCCAAGGTGGCCCGCGGCGCCGGCTACGACATCAACACCGACTTCGGCGGTCACGGCGTCGGGCGCACCATGCACGGCGACCCGCACGTGCCGAACGACGGCCGGCCGGGCCGCGGGTTCCCGCTCAAGCCGGGCCTCGTCATCGCCATCGAGCCGTGGTTCCTCGAGACCACCGACGAGATCTTCACCGACCCCGACGGCTGGACCCTGCGGTCGGCCGACGGCAGCCGCGGCGCGCACAGCGAGCACACCATCGCCATCACGGACGACGGCCCGGTCGTCCTCACCGCGCGCGACTGACCCGGCGCGGCACGGCGGCGGGCCGCGCCGATCCTCAGCCGAGACCTTCGACGATGCGGAAGTCGCGCTCGAAACCCTCCGGGAGGGCAGCCAGCGCCTCCCGGTACGCCGCGCTCTCGTACGCGGCGACCGCCTGCTCGAAGCCGTCGAACTCGATCAGGACGACGCGATCGGCGATCCCGGCCTCGTGCGCGACGATCCGGCTGCCGACGCCGGCGAGCACCCGCCCGCCCGCCGCCGCGACGGCCCTCCCGGCCAGCCCGTTGTAGGCGTCGAGCGTCTCGGGGTCGTCGATGGCGGGATAGACGCTGACCCAGTAGCCCTTGGACATGGAACCTCCAGCTCGCGGACGAGAGGGCGCTTCGAAATTCGAAGCGCTGTGGTGTGCGACGCTACCGATTCGGAATCCGAAGCACAAGAGGGGCGGGAGTCATGAACGCGCCGCAGACGCCCATGCCGGGCCGACCGGTCCGCGGGTCCACGACCGGACGATCCTTGATGGCGGCGCTGGACCTGTTCGGGCGTCGATGGACCCTGCGCATCGTCTGGGAGCTGGGGGACGAGCCGCTCGGCTTCCGGCTCCTGCAGAGGCGCTGCGACGACATGTCGTCGAGCGTCCTGCAGCAACGGCTCGCCGAGCTCCAGGAAGCCCGGCTCGCCGCGGTGCTGAGCGACGGCCGCCACACCCTCACCCCGCTCGGCCACGACGCCCGCGAAGCTCTCCGCCCGCTCATCGAGTGGTCGCTGCGGTGGGCTGCCGAGGTCTCTGACCCCCCGCCCTCCCCCGAGCAGACGGGCGACGGCCGGCCGGACCGATGACGCCGTCGTCCGCCGACCACCTCGGACTGCGGGGGCCGGACCACGCAGGAGCTATCGCAGGAGCGAGAGCAGCACCGGCACGACACCGTCCTCGTCGACGGGTCCGGTGACCTCGTCGGCGGCGGCGTGCACGACGTCGTCCGCGTGCCCCATGGCGACGCCCCGGCCGGCCCAGCGCAGCATGTCGACGTCGTTGCGCCCGTCGCCGACGGCCACGGTGTCGGCGGGGTCGACGCCCAGGCGCCGGCGCAGCCGCTCCAACCCGGACGCCTTGGTGACGCCCTTCGGTGCCACGTCCATCCACGCCGTCCAGCCGACGGCGTAGGTGACGTCGCCCAGGCCGATGCGCGCCGCCATCGTGCTGAACTCCTCCGGCGTGCGCTCGGGGCTGCGGATGACGACGCGCGTCACCTCGCGGGCCCACAGCTGCTCGAAGTCGACGACCTGGTGGACGCCGTCGAGCTCACCCTCGGGGAACAGCGCGTTCATGCGGAAGCCGATGCCGATGTCCTCGACGGCGTAGCGCGCGTCGGGCAGCTCCTCGCGCAGCAGGCGCAGCGCGGGGCCCGGGTCGAACGTGCGCACCTCGTCGAGCTCCCAGCCGTGCGGGAGGGCGGCGTCCAGGCGCACGGTCACGGCGCCGTTGGAGCACACCATCCAGCCTGTCGTGATGCCGAGCAGCTGCGCCACCGGCGTCATCGCGATGAGCGACCGCCCCGACGACAGCACCACGTGGTGCCCCGCCGCCTGGACCGCCGCGACGGCGTCGCGCACCGCGGGCGACAGACCGCCGTCGTACCCGAGCAGCGTGCCGTCGATGTCGAGGGCGACCAGGCGCCGGGCGGGCCGCCCGCTCACGCGACCGGCTCGAGCACCTCGAGGCCGCCCAGGTACGGCCGCAGCCCCTCGGGCACGCGGACCGAGCCGTCGGCCTGCTGGTGGTTCTCGAGGATGGCGACGATCCAGCGGGTGGTGCCCAGCGTGCCGTTCAGCGTGGCGACCGGGCGCGTGGTGCCGTCCACGGTCCGCTCGCGCACGCCCAGGCGACGGGCCTGGAACGTGGTGCAGTTCGACGTCGAGGTGAGCTCGAGGAAGCGCTCCTGGGTGGGCAGCCACGCCTCGCAGTCGAACTTGCGCGCGGCGGACGTGCCGAGGTCGCCCGCGGCCGTGTCGATGACGCGGTAGGGCAGCTCGACCTTGGCCAGCATCGCCTCTTCCCAGGCCAGCAGGCGCTGGTGCTCGGCGGCCGCGTCCTCCGGGTCGCAGTAGCTGAACATCTCGACCTTGTGGAACTGGTGCACGCGGATGATGCCGCGGGTGTCGCGGCCCGCGGCGCCGGCCTCGCGCCGGTAGCAGGCGCTCCAGCCGGCGTACCGCTTCGGCCCCGCCGACAGGTCGATGATCTCGTCCGCGTGGTAGCCCGCGAGCGCCACCTCGCTGGTGCCGACCAGGTACAGGTCGTCCTTCTCCAGGTGGTACACCTCGTCCGCGTGGCTGCCGAGGAAGCCGGTGCCGCGCATCGTGTCCGGCTTGACCAGCGTGGGCGTGATCATCGGCGTGAAGCCCGCGCTCACCGCCTGGTCCACCGCCGCGTTCAGCAGCGCCAGCTCGAGGCGCGCGCCGATGCCGGTGAGGAAGTAGAACCGCGAGCCCGACACCTTGGCCCCGCGCGCCGTGTCGATCGCGGCGAGCCCCTCGCCGAGCTCCAGGTGGTCGCGCGGGGCGAAACCCTCGGCGGCGAAGTCGCGCGGCGTGCCGACCTCCTTGACGACGACGTAGTCGTCCTCGCCCCCGGGAGGCGCACCCTCGACGACGTTCGCGATGCCGTACAGGAGCTCGTCGAGCTGCTTCTCGGCGTCCGACGCCTCCGCCTGCCGCGCCTTCACCCGCTCCGCGAGGTGCTTGGTGCGGGTCAGGAGCTCGGCCTTCTCGTCGCCCTGCGCCTTGGCCACCTGCTTGCCGAGCGCCTTCTGCTCCGCCCGCAGCGACTCGAACTCCGTGAGGGAGGAGCGACGGCGCGCGTCGGCGTCGAGCGCCGCGTCCACGAGGGCGGGGTCGTCGCCGCGGGCCAGCTGGCTCGCACGGACGACGTCGGGGTTGTCGCGCAGCAGTCGGAGGTCGATCACGCCCGCAAGCCTAACGGCCGGGCCGCGCGCGGCCCCACGGATATCCGCGGCGCTCGCCGGGTGCCGTACCACCTCGGCAGGTCCGGTCCTCCCTCGCCCGGGGGCCGTCCTACCTCGGCGGGTCGGGCCTCCTCGGCGTGAGATGGACGACTTCGCCGGGTCCGGGCGGCTGATCCGTCGTAGGTTGCCGTCATGCCGGACGAGTACGCGGAGATCGTCGCGCTGGTCGTCGCGCTGGCCCTGGTGCTCAGCGCGCTCGCCGCGACGCTGGTGCTGTGGCGCCGCGCCCGGACCCGCGAGCACGTCCTCGCGGCGCGGGACGCGCAGCGCACGCAGGAGGGCGAGGCCCAGGGGATGCGGCTCGCCGTCGTCATCAACCCTTCCAAGGAGGGCGCGGCGGACGTGCGCGCCGTCGTGGAGCGGGTGTGCGCCGACGCCGCGCTGCCCGACCCCCTGTTCTACGAGACCACGGTGGACGACCCCGGCACCGGCCAGGCCCGGCGGGCGCTGTCCGACGGCGCCGACGTCGTCGTCGCCGCGGGCGGGGACGGCACCGTGCGCGCCGTGGCGGAGGTCCTGGCCGGGACGGGACGCCCGATGGGTCTCATCCCGGTCGGCACCGGCAACCTCCTCGCCCGCAACCTCGACCTGCCGCTCACGTCGGTGACCGACGCCGTCGCCGTCGTCCTGGGCGGCACCGACCGTGCCATCGACGTCGGCCGAGCCCGGGTCAGCGAGTTCGCCTCCGGCGCCGAGCCCCTCGTCGACGGCGACCCCCACCAGGCGCACCTCTTCCTCGTCATCGCGGGGCTGGGCTTCGACGCCGCGATGGTGGCCGACGCGGACGACCAGCTCAAGGCCAAGGTCGGCTGGGTGGCCTACTTCGTCGCCGGGGCGCGGCACCTGCACGGCCGGCGCATGCGCGCGACCATCCGCCTGGACGACGGCGAGCCCGTCGAGGCGCGGCTGCGCAGCATCATGGTCGGCAACTGCGGCCGGCTGCCAGGCGGCATCACGCTGCTGCCCGACGCCGTCATCGACGACGGCGAGCTCGACGTCGCGGCCATCGACACCCGCGGCGGCCTGGCGGGGTGGGCGCAGCTGTTCGGCGAGGTCGTGGCGCAGGGCCTCGGCGTGCGCAACGACCTGCCCGGCAAGATCGGCCGGATCGACCACACCCGCGCGCGCCGCGCGGTGATCCGGGTGGACGACGGCGAGCAGGCGCAGGTGGACGGCGACCCGCTGGGGTACGCGGTCGAGCTGGAGACCTGGGTGGAGCCCGGCGCGCTCGTGGTCCGGACGGGATGATCGCGTGAACGTCCGGCGTCCCGCGGCGGCCTCGCGGACCCCGCGACCGGGCGGTGCATAGGCTGGCCCGCGTGATCCGCCCCGCCCGCGCGCTCGTCGCGTCGACGTTCGCCCTGCTCGCCGCTCTCCTCCTCGGAGCGCCGGCGGCGTCCGCGGCCCCGGCGCCGGCGGACGCCGAGCCGCCCGAGACCCCGCTGGTGCTCGCCGGGGTGTCGGGCCTGCAGTGGTCGGACGTCGACGCGGTGCGAACCCCGCACCTGTGGCGGCTCATCGGGGGCGGGTCGGTCGCCTCGATCGCGGTGCGCACCCTCACCCCCACCTGCCCGGTCGAGGGATGGCTCACCCTGTCCGCGGGCAGCAGGGCCGTCGCGCAACCCACCCTCCTCGAGGGCGCGGACGAGGGCGACGAGGAGGAGGGACAGGCGCCCGACGACGGCGCGCCCGCGCTCGGCTGCACCTCCGTGCCCGTGCCCCGCACGACGGCGGGCGGCACGGAGACAGGCGCGGAGGCCGGCACGGAGCGCACGCACGTGCCCGGGTGGACGGAGCTCGCCGCGAGCGACCCCCTGACGCCGAACGCCGCCGAGCCCGGCGCGCTCGGCGAGGTCGCCGACGCCGCGGGCGCCTGCACGACCGCCGTCGGGCCGGGCGCCGCCGTCGCGCTCGCCGACGCCGCCGGCGACGTGGCGCGCTACCTCCCCGACGCGGGGCGGCTCACGGCCGCCCACGTGGCGGAGTGCCCGGCCACCGTCGTCGACCTGGGCGTGCTGCCCGACGCCGCGAGCGAGCGCACGGCCGCGGTCGAGGAGCTCGACGACCAGGTCGGCCGCCTCGCCGACCTGCTGCCCGCCGGCGGACGGCTCGTGGTGGCGGGGATCTCCGACACGCCGCTCGGCCCCGCGGACCTCCAGGTGGTCGTGGACTGGACGTCGCCCGGCGGCAGCGCGACGTGGCTGACCTCGACGTCGTCCCGCTGGGCCGGCGTGGTGGTGCTGGCCGACCTGTCAGCGACCCTCGCCGACACCGTCACCGGGGGCGCACTGTCCGGGACCGCGGCCGAGGACGACGCCGCGACCGACGACGACCCGGCGGCCGACGGGACCGACGAGGCCGACGACGCGCTCACCACCGCCCTCGCGCCGTTCAGCGGCTCCCCGCTGGAGCGGGGCGACGACCGCCGCATCTCCGTGTCCCGCACGGTGGAGAACCGGCAGTACCTCAGCGTGCTCACGGACACCGTGCCGCGCCTGTCCCCGCTGGTGCTGGGGCTCGTCGGCCTGGCGGACGTCGTCGTGGTGGGCGCCCTGCTGCTGGCCCGCCGCCGCGGCGCCCGGCCCGACGCGCCCGACGCCGCCCGGCCGGCCGGGCCGCGGTACGCCCGCCGCGTCGGGCTCGCCGTCCTCGTGGTCGCCTCGAGCCTGCCGGTCGCGGCGTCGCTGGCGACCTTGTCCCGCTGGTGGGCGGCGCCGTCGCCGGTGACGACGCTGGTGCTGGCGCTCACCGTCGCGGCCCTGGTCGCCGCGCTGGTCGCCTGGTTCGGGCGCCACCTGCTGCCGCGGTCGCCGTGGCGCCTGGCGACCAGCCTCGCGGGCGTGACATGGCTGGTCGCCACGGTGGACGGGCTCACCGGCACGACGCTGCAGCAGGGCTCCCTGCTGGGCCCGGCGCCCTCCCTGGGCGCGCGGTTCTACGGCTTCTCCAACACCGTCTTCGCGGTCTACGCGGTGGTCGGCCTGGTCCTCGCCGCGGGGCTGGCGGCGGCCGTGCGCGCCCGGGGCGGCAGCCCGGCCCGGGCCGGGTGGACGGTGGCCGCGGTGGGCCTGGTCACGGTGCTGGTCGACGGCCTGCCGCCGTTCGGCGCGGACTTCGGCGGCATCCTCGCGCTCGTCCCGGGCTTCGCCGTGCTGGCGCTCGGCGTGGCGGGGGTGCGGATCACGTGGCGGCGCGTGCTGCTCGTGGCCGCCGGGACCGTGCTCCTGGTCGCGGTGGTGTCCGTCGTGGACTGGCTCCTGCCCGGCCCGGGCAGCCACCTCGGCGGCTTCGTCGAGTCGGTGGTCGAGGGCAAGGCCCTCGGCGTCGTGGCCGGGAAGGCCGCCGGCGCGTGGGCGACCGTCGCGAACCCCGCCGGCGCGGCCGCGCTCCTCGTGTGCGTCGCCGCCGCGTGGGCCGTGCTCTCCCCGGAGCGCGCGCGGCTGGACGGCCTCGCCCGCGCCTACCGGCAGGACCCGGTGCTGTGGCGGCTCGTCGTCGCGCTGGTCGTGACGGCCGCCGTCGGCACCCTGCTCAACGACTCCGGCGTCGCGGTCGCCGCGATCGTGCTCGCCCTCGCGCTGCCCGTGCTGCTCGCGGGGCGGCTCGCCCACGTCGACGACGCGGGCGCGGCCGGCGCCGGACCCCGGGACGACGCCGCGCGGGCCGCGGGGCCCGTGCTCTCCCGCGTGCCGGCCGTGCTCGTCGGGGCGTCGGCGGGGCTGCTCGTCGCGCTGCTCGTCGGCACCACGGCGCTCCCCGGCTCGGCGTCCGCGCGGGCCGGCGACGTCTCGACCTCGGGCACCCCCGTGGTCGACGACGCGCACCCCGTCGTCATCGTGGGGACGCAGGGCGTGCGCTGGGAGGACGTCAGCCCGTCCGCCACGCCGACGCTGTGGGACGTGCTGCGCGACGGCGCCAGCGGCGCGGGCGTGACGCCCGCCGTCGGCGGTGCCTCGGCGACGTGCCCGGCCGCCGGGTGGCTCGGCCTGTCGTCCGGGCGCAGCCCCGTGACCGGCGAGACCGCCGACGGCGCGTGGACGTGCGCCCCGTGGGAGGTCACGCCCGGCGGTACCGGTGATGACGGCGCCGCGACCGTCGACGGGTGGGACGGGCTCGCCGCGCTGCAGTCGTCGTCCGAGTTCCGCCCGACGCTCGGCGTGCTCGGCGACGCCCTCGCCGACGGCGGCGTCTGCACCACCGCCGTCGCGCCCGGTGCGGCGCTCGCTCTCGCCGGCCGCGACGGGACGGTGGCGCGCTACCGCGACCTCGACGCGGCGCTCGCCGACCCGGCCGACACCTTCTCGTGCCCCGTCACCCTGGTCGACGCCGGGAGCGCGCCGTACCACCCGGACCCCGAGGCCTACACCGGCCTCGTGCCGCTGACCGACGACGCGACGTCCGACGGCCCCGCCCGCGACGCCGTCCTGCACGCCGTCGACGCGACCGTCGGCCGCGTGCTGGCGGCGGTGCCCGCCGACGCGACCGTGCTGGTGATGGACGTCGGCAACCCGGCCCCCGGCCGCCCGTCCCTCGGCGTCGGCGTGGCGGACGCGGACGCGGACGACGCGCCCGCCTACCTCACGTCCGGCGCCACGCACTGGCTCGGCGTCGTGCGGCTGCTCGACGTGCCGACCACCCTCGTCACGGCGTTCGGCCTGCCCGTGCCCGCCGACCTCAGCGGCTCGCCCATCGAGCTCGCCGCCGAGCGCCCGGGCGGGACCGGGGCCACCGTGCGCGAGCTCGCCGGACTCACCGAGCGCGACCACATGCTGCGGGTCACGACCGGCACGGTCACCACCACCCCCGCGTACGTAGGGCTCGTGACGTTCGCCCTGGTCGTCCTGCTGCTGCCGGCCCTGCGCCGCAGGTCGCCGCGGGCCGCGGGGCGGTGGGCCCGCGTGCTCGACGTCGTCCTGCTCGCGTGCGCCGCGGTGCCCGCCGCCGCGTTCCTCATGACGGCGTGGGGCTGGTGGCGCCTCGCCGAGCCGGCGACGTCCCTGTGGGTGACGCTCGGCCTGAGCACCGTCGTCGTCGCGCTCGTCGGCGCCCTGGCCCCCCGCCGCCCCGCGTGGGCGGGCGCGACCGTGATCGCGACGCTCACCTTCCTCGTCCTCACGATCGACGCGGTGCTCGGCACGCCCCTGCACCGCGGCAGCCCGCTGGGCTCCGCCCCGACCCTGGGCGGTCGCTACTACGGCTTCGGCAACCCCACGTACTCGGTCTACGCGACGGCCGCCGTGATCGCCGCCGCGGGGCTCGCCACCGCCGTGCGGCGCCGCTGGGGCCGGATCCCCGCCGGGGTGGTCGCCTCGGCGGTCGGCGCCGTGACCCTGGTCGTGAGCGTCTGGCCCACCCTCGGCGCCGACGTCGGCGGCGGGCTGGTGCTGGTGCCCGTCTTCGTCGTCCTCGTGCTGGGCGTCGTCGAGGCGCGCGTCACGTGGAAGCGGCTGATCCTCGCCGGGCTCGCGGGCGTGGCCCTCGTCGCCGCGATCGGCGTCGTCGACTGGCTGCGGCCCCCGGCGCAGCGCACCCACCTCGGGGCGTTCGTGCAGTCCGTGGTCGACGGCACCGCCCTCGAGACCATCGCCCGCAAGGCCGGCTACGCCCTGCGCTCCCTGAGCGGCGGCGTGCCCGCCTGGCTCGCGCTCGCCGTCCTCGTCGGCCTCGTCGCCGTGCTGTGGGGCGGGCCGCGCCTGCGGGCCCGGTGGCTGCAGCGCACCGAGGACCGCTGGCCGTTGCTGCGGCCCGTGCTGATCAGCCTGATCATCGCCGGTGTCGGCGGCGCCGTCGTCAACGACTACGGCATCCGCATGGTGTCGATCATGCTCATGGCCGCCGTGCCGCTCGTCGGGTCGATCGTGCTGCGGTCGTGGATGACCGGCGAACCCGACGGGTCGGGTCAGCCGGCGTCGCCCGAGCGGGTGCCGGCCTCGTCCGGGGAACCCGCGTCGTCCGAGGTGCCGGAGGTGTCGGAGGAGTCCGCGGTGCTCGCGGCCTCCGACGGGGCGGAGCGACCCGGCAGATAGACGGACGTCTCGGGCTCCGGGTGCTGGCGGCCCCGGACGACGAACAGCGCGACGCCCAGCGCGACGGCGACGAACGACGTCCAGATGTTCGCCGGGATGCCGAGCCACGCGTTGCTCGTGGGGTCGATGCGGAGCGCCTCGAGCCAGCTGCGCCCCAGCCCGTACCAGACCAGGTACAGGGCGAACAGCCGGCCCCAGCGCAGCCCGTAGCCGGGCTCGCCGACGGCGTCGGCGCGGACCTCGGCCCGCTGCCGCACCGCCCGCTCGACGAGGAGCAGGACGGCGACGCCCAGCAGGTTCCAGAGCATCTCGTACAGGAACAGCGGGTGGAACAGGGTGTCGTCCGGGAAGCCGGCCACCGGGTGGTCGATCTCCAGGCCCCAGGGCAGCGTGGTCGGCGCCCCGAACAGCTCCTGGTTCATGTAGTTGCCGAGCCGGCCCACCGCCTGGGCCGCGAGCATGCCGGGCGCGAGCGCGTCCGCGAACGACCAGAACCGGAGGCCCGCCCGCCGGCACCCGATCCACACGCCGAGCGCCCCACCGATGAGCGCACCGTAGATGGCGATGCCGCCGTCCCAGATGCGCACCCACTCCCAGTAGCCCCACGTCCCGGTGCCGTCCGAGTAGTCGCCCAGGTGGGTGAGCACGTGGTAGATCCGCGCGACGACGATGCCCAGCGGCACCGCCCACATGACGATGTCGAGCGTCACCTCGGGGCCCGCGCCGCGCGCGACGAGGCGTCGGTGCGTGATCCACGTGGCCAGCACGATCCCGGCGAGCAGGCACAGCGCGTACACGTGGACCGAGAACGGGCCGAGCTCGAGCACCGCCCACGCGGGGTCGGGGCTGGGGATCGAGGACGCGAGTCCTCCGACAGCGGGCATGGCAGCGGGCATGGCCCGAACCTACCGCGCGCCCGGCCCCCTCCGGGCCCGCACCGAGGTCAGTGGCCGGCGCCCAGCCGGCCCGCGAGCCGGTCGAGACGCGCCGCGCTGTCGGGGTCCAGGCCGCGGAACTCCACGGTCTTCCCGTGCTGGGCGTACTGGTGCTGCACGGCGTCGAGGGCGGCGACCGTGGAGGCGTCCCACACGTGCGTCCTCGACATGTCGACGACGACCCGGTGCCGGGTCGCCCGCGTAGTCGAACTGGTAGACGAGGTCGTTCGACGACGCGAAGAACAGCTCGCCGTCGACGGCGTAGACCCGCTCGTCGTCCGCGTCCGACGCGTCCAGGCGGGTCACCGTGGTCAGGTGGGCGACGCGCTGGAGGAACAGGACCGCGGCGACGACCACGCCCACGACGACGCCGTAGGCGAGGTTGTGGGTGGCCACGGTGACGGCGACGGTCGCCAGCATGACCGCCGTCTCCGACTTCGGCATCCGCCGGAGCGTCGACGGCCGGGCCGAGTGCCAGTCGAACGTGCCCACCGACACCATGATCATCACGGCGACGAGCGCGGCCATCGGGATGGTCGCGACGACGTCGCCGAGCCCCACGACGAGCGCCAGCAGGAAGGCGCCGGCGAGGAACGTCGACAGGCGGGTGCGGGCGCCCGACGCCTTCACGTTGATCATCGTCTGGCCGATCATGGCGCAGCCGCCCATGCCGCCGAAGAAGCCGGTGACGATGTTCGCGACGCCCTGCCCCCAGGACTCGCGGGTCTTGTTCGAGTGGGTGTCGGTGATGTCGTCGACCAGCTTGGCCGTCATGAGCGACTCGAGGATGCCGACCAGGGCCATCGCGAGGGCGAACGGGGCGATGATCCGCAGGGTCTCGAGGTTCAGCGGCACGTCGGGGAAGAACAGGCTCGGCAGGGACTGCGGCAGCTCGCCCTCGTCGCCGACGGTCGGGACGTCGAGCCCGCCGAGCAGCGCGGCGGCGGTGATCAGCACGATCGCGACCAGCGGCGCGGGCACGACCCTGGTCCAGCGCGGCAGCAGCACGATGATCGCGAGGCCCACGACCACCAGGGCGTAGACCCACCACCGGTTGTCGGCCGTGACCCTGTCGCCGAACAGGTGCGGCAGCTGGGACGTGAAGATGAGGATCGCGAGCGCGTTGACGAAGCCCGTCATCACCGAGCGCGGGACGAACCGCATCAGCCTGGCGACGCCCAGCACGCCGAGCACGACCTGGATGACGCCGCCGAGGATCACGGTCGCGACGAGGTAGTCGAGGCCGTGGTCGCGCATGACGGGCGCGATGACCAGCGCGACCGCGCCGGTGGCCGCGGAGATCATCGCCGGCCGGCCGCCGACGAACGAGATCGTCACCGCCATCGTGAACGCCGCGAACAGGCCGATGCGCGGGTCCACGCCCGCGATGATCGAGAACGCGATCGCCTCCGGGATGAGCGCGAGCGCCACGACGAGGCCCGCGAGGACCTCGGTGCGCAGGGTCCTCCCCGAGCTGAACGCGGCCCGGAACGAGCCCGACGAGGTCGCCTCGGGGGGCGCCACCGGGAGGGGGCGGGGGGCCGGGTCGGGCAGGGAGGCACGCAGGTCGTCCGACACGCGGAGGACTCCGTTCGTTCCGGGGGCGGCCGACGGCACGCCCGGGTGGGGCGGGAGCGCGCGTCGCGGCGACGACACGCCCTGCCCGATGGTCGAGGTCGAGGGGCGCGTCGTCGCGCGAAGAGGTCGAGAGGGCGACGGACGGACCGGGCACGGGCGTCCGCGGCGGCGCCGACTCTACCCTCACGTGAGGGTAGGGTTCCACCCCGTCCGGATCCGTCAGACTGGTCCCCATGACCGACCCCTCCCCCGCCGCCACGCTGCACATCGGGGCCGTCGCGAGCCGCACCGAGCTGTCGCTGCGGACGCTGCGCCACTACGACGAGGTGGGGCTGGTGCGGCCGTCGGCGCGCAGCGAGGGCGGGTTCCGCCTGTACACCGAGGACGACGTCGAGCGACTCCTGCTCGTACGCCGCATGAAGCCCCTGGGCTTCACGCTCGAGGAGATGGCGGAGCTGCTGGAGATCACCGACGCGCTCGAGGCGGGGACGCTCGACGACGCGGGGGCCGGCGACGCCCGCGCCCGCCTGGACGGCTACCGCGCCGCCGCCGAGGAGCGCCGGGCCGGGCTGGCGCGCAAGCTCGCCATGGCGGACGAGTTCATCGCCCTGCTGCGCTCGCGCTGACCGGGACCTGGTGCGCGGGGCCGGGGTCAGGCGCCCGCGGGCAGGTCGCGGTCGAGGGCACGGGACCGGACGCGCTCGACCGCGAGGCGCACGGCCCCCGTCCGCACGACGTCGGGGCCGAGGTCGGACAGCACCACCTCGACCGCCGGGTCGTGCAGGTGGTCCGGGAGCAGCGCGCGGGCGCGCGCCACGACCGGTCCCAGCGCGGGCGCCATCGCACCCGTGACGATCACCCGGTCGAGGTCGAGGAGACCGGAGAGGACGGCGCACACCCGGGCCAGCCGGTCGGCGAGCCCGTCGGCCACCTCCCGTGCCACGGGGTCACCGGCGTCCGCCGCCGCCAGGACGTGCTCGGCGTCCAGGCGCTCGCGCGGGACGTCCGCGAGCACGCTCCCCGCCCGTCCGGCGTCGAGCAGCCGGCCCGCCTCGTCCCGCGCCAGCGCGCCCAGGCCGTCGCTGGAGCCCACCCCCTCGACCAGGTCGAGGATGCGCATCTCCCCGATCGCCCCGCGCGGCCCCCGCCGCAGGGCGCCGTCCAGCACGATCCCGGCCCCGATCCGCTCCCCCACGAGGAGCGCGGCGTAGGCCGCGGCGCCGTCGCCGTGCTCGGTCTCCGCGACGGCCGCGAGGTTCGCGTCGTTCTCGACGACGACGTCCCAGCCGCGGGCCGCGAACAGGTCGCCCAGACCGGGGTTCATCAGCGCCCAGAACGGGTTCCGCGCGCCGGCCGGCACGTCGCCCGTCCCCACGGGCGCGGGCACCCCCAGCACCGCGGCGACGACGGCCCGGCCGTCCCGGCCGGACCTCGACACGGCGGCGTCCACGGCGTCGCGGACCGTCGCCCGGCGCGCGTCCGCGTCGCTCGCCGGGTCCACCCGCACGGCCTCCTCGGCGAGCACCCGACCGTGCAGGTCCGCGACCGCCGCCGAGACACGGTGCTGCCCGGCGTCCACGCCGACGACGAGCGCGGCGTCGGGCCGGAAGGCGTAGCGCAGCGCGGGGCGGCCCTTGGTGTACGCGCCGGCGGCGCGGGCGTCGTCGAGGGCGACGAGCCAGCCCCGGTCCATGAGCTCCCGGCACAGCGCCAGGACGGTGGAACGCGCCAGGCCGGTGGCGGCCATGAGGTCGCTGGCCGTCACGGGCTCCCCGTCCCAGACCTCCTGGAGCACGCGCTCGGCGTTGAGCCGCCGCACCAGGTGGGTCGAGGGAGTCGTGGCCCCCTCCGGGCCGTTCGTCATCGTTCCGCCTCGCGTCGTGGTCCCCTCCCGGCTGCGAGCCGGCGAGCGGGTTGATTCTAGGCCGAGATTTTCTCGGCCGGAGGGGTTGACCCTGCGCGCACGCGGGTGAGATGGTGCTTCGACCGAGTTAATTTCGACACAACATTTAGTGCTGAAATCTACCCGGTTCGAGCTCTCTCGACGAAAGGACGACGGTGTCTGAGGAACCGAGACGTGCGCTGCGCGGGATCTCCGGGGCGCTGGGGCTGGCCCTCGTCAGCAGCCTCCTCGCGGGGTGCGGCGGCGGCGACGGCGCCGAGCCCGTCCGCTTCACCTTCAGCAAGCGCGAGGCGATCCCGTACATGACCCAGGTCGTGGCCGACTACAACGCGTCGCAGGACGACGTCCGCGTGGAGCTCGACACCTCGGGGGTCGACGTCGTGTCCGCGAGCTTCGTGCGGGGCAACCCGCCCGACCTCATGCTCGCGAACTACAACATGGAGGTCGCGCGGTTCGTGGACCGCTGCACGCTGAGCGACCTGGGCGACACCGCTGCCGCGACCCGGATCCGGCCGGACCTGCAGCCCCTCATGGACCAGTACGGCACCTGCGACGGCCGGACGAGCGCGCTGCCGTACTCGGTGATGGCCGCCTCGGTGATCTACGACAAGGCGGTCTTCGCGGAGCACGACCTCGAGGTGCCGCAGACCTGGAGCGAGCTGCTCGAGGTGGCGGACACGCTCGAGGCCGCGGGCGTGACGCCGTTCTACGGCACGTTCAAGGACGACTGGACCGTGGCGCAGGGGTGGTTCGACTACGCCGTGGGCGGCCAGGTCGACACCCTCGACTTCTTCCACCGGCTCGACGCCGAGGGCGCGGACGTCGGCCCGCGCTCGGACGTCTCGTTCGAGAAGGACTTCAGCCGCCCCCTCGAGCAGATGACCCGGCTCGCGCAGCACACGAACGACGACGCCGCGAGCCGCGGGTACGGGGACGGCAACCTCGCCTTCGCCCAGGGCGAGGCCGCGATGTACCTCCAGGGCCCGTGGGCCTTCAGCGAGATCGCCAAGACCGATCCCGACCTCGACCTCGGCACGTTCCCCCTGCCCATGACCGAGGACCCGGCCGACCTCAAGGTGCGCGTCAACGTCGACCTCGCCGCGATCGTCCCCGAGGGGTCGCGCCACCAGGGGGCCGCGCGCGACTTCCTCGAGTACCTGTACCGGCCCGAGATCATCGAGGCCTACAACGAGTCGCAGCTCGGCTACACCCCGACGACCGACGCGCCGCCGCCCTCCGACCCTCGGCTCGCGGGCATGACGGAGTACTACGACGAGGGGCGGGTCTACCAGGGCGCCTCGGTGCTCGTGCCCAAGACGATCCCGGTCATGGCCTACACCCAGGGGATCGCGTTCGGCGCCGACGTCGACGCCACGATGCGCACCCTCGACACGGACTGGGCCCGCCTGGCCCGGCGCCAGTAGAGCCCGAGCGGAACGAAGGAGTCCTTGCTCATGTCTCTCCTCACCACGACCGCCGCGGCCGTGCCCGCTCCGGCCGCCTCGCGGCGCGCTCCGCGCGGCGCCAGGCGGACCGAACCGATCTACTACCTCTTCCTCCTGCCGAGCCTCGTGCTCTTCACCCTGGCGATCCCGGTCCCCGCGATCGTCGGCATCTTCTTCAGCTTCACGAACTCGGTCGGCATCGGGGACTGGGACTTCGTCGGCCTCACGAACTACGCCGTCGCGTTCACCGACCCCGCCATCCTGCGCAGCTACCTGTTCACCTTCGGCTTCTCGCTCGTGACGGTGGTGCTGGTGAACGTCGTGGCGTTCCTCCTGGCGGTCGGGCTGACCTCCCGCATCCGGCTGAAGGTGGGCCTCCGCGCGGTCTTCGTCATCCCGATGGTCGTCTCCGGCATCATCATCGCGTACGTCTTCAACTTCCTGTTCTCGAACTCCCTGCCCGCTGCCGGGCAGGCCGTCGGGATCCCCTTCCTGGAGACGAGCCTGCTCGCGAACCCGGACCTGGCCTGGCTCGCGATCGTCGTCGTCACGGCCTGGCAGGCCGTCCCCGGCACCCTGCTCATCTACATCGCGGGCCTGCTCGCCATCCCGGGCGACGTGTACGAGGCCGCCGAGATCGACGGCGCGACCAGGTCGCAGCGGCTCGCGCGGATCACCCTGCCGCTCATGGCCGGGTACGTCGTCATCAACGTCATCCTCGGCTTCAAGAACTTCCTCAACGCCTACGACATCATCGTCGGCCTCACCAACGGCGGCCCCGGCACGGCCACCCGGAGCATCGCGATGACCATCATCACCGGCTTCAACGGCGGCGACTACGCCTACCAGATGGCGAACGCGACGATCTTCTTCGTCGTCACGGTGCTGATCGCCTTCCTCCAGCTCTCGGTCACCCGCGGAAGGAACTCCCTCTGATGGCCACGCTCACCGCACCGACCGCGCGCAGGCCGCGCACCGCCGCCGCGCGCCCGCTGCGACCGACCCGGGAACGGTGGAGCAGGTCCGGCACCCTGCTCCTCCTGCTGTGCTCGGTGACCGTGCTGCTGCCCCTGTACGTCACCGTCTCGATGGCGTTCAAGACCACGGGCCAGGCGGTGGACGGCAACGCGTTCTCGCTGCCGGCCCCGTTCGACGTGCAGGGCTTCGTCCAGGCCTGGCAGCTCACCGAGTTCCCCGTCGGCCTGGCGGTGTCGGTGCTCGTGACGGCGGGCACGGTCGCCGCGACGATCCTGCTGGCGGCGGTCGCGTCGTTCGCCATCATGCGCAACTGGGAGCGCCGCCTGTTCCGCTGGTCGTTCTTCTACCTGCTCGGCGCGATGTTCATCCCGTTCCCGGTCGTCGCCCTGCCGCAGATCCAGCTCACCGGGCGCCTCGGCCTCGACAACCCGTTCGGCGTGATCGTGCTCGCCACGATGTTCCAGCTGAGCTTCAGCGTCCTGCTGTTCACGGCGTTCCTCCGCTCGATCCCGCTGGAGCTCGAGGAGAGCGCCCGGATCGACGGCGCGACCACGTGGCAGACCTTCTGGAGGCTGATCTTCCCCCTCCTGGCCCCCATGAGCGCCACGGTCGGCATCTTCGCGTTCCTCTACGCCTGGAACGACTTCATGATGCCGTCGCTGATCATCTCCGACCCCGACCTCCAGACGCTGCCGGTGCGCCAGCAGCTGTTCCAGACCCAGTTCAGCAACAACTACAACGTCTCGTTCGCCTCCTACCTCATGGCGATGGCTCCGGCGATCGTCGCGTACCTGTTCACGCAGCGCTGGGTGATGGAAGGCGTCACCCAGGGGGCTGTGAAGGGCTGACCGCCCGGCTCCCCGCCAGACCGCACCACCGAAGAAGGGCATGCACCCATGAGCGACCTGCTCGACGTCCCCGCCCCCACCACCGAGGGCTCCGACGCCACCTGGTGGCGCCAGGCCGCCGTCTACCAGATCTACCCCCGCAGCTTCGCGGACTCCGACGGCGACGGCATCGGCAACCTGCGCGGCATCACCTCCCGCGTGGACTACCTGGCCGCCCTCGGCGTCGACGCCGTGTGGCTCAGCCCGTTCTACCCGTCGGCGCTGGCCGACGGCGGCTACGACGTCGCCGACTACCGCGACGTCGACCCGAGGATCGGCACGCTCGCCGACTTCGACGAGATGGTCGCCGCGCTGCACGGCGCGGGGATCCGCGTCGTCGTCGACATCGTCCCCAACCACACCTCGAACCTGCACGAGTGGTTCGCCGAGGCTCTCGCCGCGCCGAAGGGGTCGCCCGCCCGCGACCGCTACATCTTCCGCGACGGCCTCGGCGAGCACGGCGAGCTGCCGCCCGCGGACTGGACCTCCACCTTCGGCGGCCCCGCCTGGGAGCCGGTGGGCGACGGGCAGTGGTACTTCCACCACTTCGCCGTCGAGCAGCCGGACCTCAACTGGGACAACCCGGAGGTGCGCGAGGACTTCCTGCGCACGCTGCGCTTCTGGTCCGACCGCGGCGTCGACGGGTTCCGCATCGACGTGGCGCACATGCTCACCAAGGACCTGCCCGCCGAGGGCGAGCCGCTCCCGTCCCAGGACGAGCTCGAGGCGCTGCCGCGCGACGGCCAGCACCCCCTGTTCGACCGCGACGACGTGCACGACGTGTACGCCGCGTGGCGCGAGGTCTTCGACTCCTACGACCCGCCCCGTACCGCCGTCGCGGAGGCGTGGGTGGGCTCCGCCGAGCGCCGCGCGCGGTACGCCAGCAGGGACGGTCTGGGGCAGGCGTTCAACTTCGACCTGCTCGAGGCCGACTTCGACGCCGCGCAGTTCCGCCGCATCATCACGGCCAACCTGGAGCTGGCCGCGGCGACGGGCTCGTCGACCACCTGGGTGTTCTCCAACCACGACGTGGTGCGGCACGCCACCCGCTACGGCCTCGCCCCCCGCGGCGACGACCGGCGCAAGGGCGGCACGGACTGGCTGCTCGCCGGCGGCCCGGAGGACCGGCTCGACCGCGCGGCCGGGCTGGCCAGGGCGCGCGCCGCCACGCTGCTCGAGCTCGCGCTGCCCGGCTCGTCGTACCTCTACCAGGGCGAGGAGCTCGGCCTCCACGAGGTCGCGGACATCCCCGACGGCGCGCGTCAGGACCCGACGTTCTTCCGCCACCGGGGGGTCGAGGTCGGCCGCGACGGCTGCCGCGTGCCGCTGCCCTGGACCGCGGACGGGCCGTCGCTCGGCTTCGGCGACGGGCCCGCGCACCTGCCGCAGCCGACGTGGTTCGCCGAGCACGCCGCCGACGCCCAGGACGGCGTCGAGGGCTCGACGCTGGAGCTCTACCGCGACGCGCTGCGTCTCCGGCGACAGCTGCAGACCGCCGAGGAGCTCGAGTGGCTCGAGACGGGGTCGCCGGACGTCCTCGCGTTCCGCCGCCCCCACGGGTGGACCAGCGTCACCAACTTTGGCACGGCCGCCGTGCCGCTGCCCGACGGCGAGGTGCTGCTGAGCAGCGCGCCGCTCGCCGGCGGCGCGCTGCCCGGCGGCACGACCGCCTGGCTCCGGTCCTGACGCCTGTCCGACCGTCCCGGAGGTCGGGCCTGCCGCCCCCGTCCGGGGTGCGGCAGGCTCGACCCGACCCGGGCGACGACTGCGACGATGGACCTCGCCGTGTCTCCCGTCAGCCACCCGTGAAAGGCGACCCGCCCCACCGTGTACTCGCTCCTCCTCGCGCTCATCTACGTCGCCTTCGTCAGCCTCGGGCTCCCGGACTCCCTCGTCGGTGCGGGCTGGCCCGTGATGCACCAGGACCTCGGCGTCCCCGTCGCCTTCGCCGGGGTCATCACCATGATCATCGCGGGCGGCACGATCCTCTCCAGCCTCGCGTCCGAGCGGGTGACCCGGAGGTTCGGGGCCGGCGCCGTCACCGCCGTGAGCGTCGGGCTGACCGCCGCCGCGCTCGTGGGCTTCTCCGTCTCGGGCTCGTTCTGGCTGCTCTGCCTGTGGGCCGTCCCCTACGGCCTGGGGGCGGGCGCGGTGGACGCGGCGCTCAACAACTTCGTCGCCCTGCACTTCGCGGCGCGGCACATGAACTGGCTGCACAGCTTCTGGGGCCTGGGCGCCTCGATCAGCCCGTTCATCATGAGCTACGCGATCACCTCGGGCCTGGGCTGGTCCAGCGCCTACCGCATCGTCGGCGTCACGCAGGCGGTGCTCACGGCCGTGCTGATCCTCAGCATCCCGCTCTGGCGGAAGGTCGGGCCGGCCCCCGGCGCCGAGCACGCCGACGACGGCGCGGCGGCGACCGGCGGCTCGCACGTCCCGCTCGCACAGGCGCTGCGGATCCCCGGCGTCCTGCTGGTCCTGGCCGCGTTCTTCGCCTACTGCGCGCTCGAGAGCACCGCAATCCTGTGGGCGTCGACGTACCTGGTCACCGACCGCGGGGTCGACGACGCCACCGCGGCCGCGTTCGCCTCCCTCTTCCTCCTCGGCATCACGGCCGGGCGCTTCCTCGCCGGATTCTTCGCCGACAGGATCGGCGACACGCTGCTGATCCGCGGCGGCTTCGCGGTGGTCGGCCTCGGTGTCCTGCTGGTCGCCCTGCCCGTCGGCACGCCGGTGCCCGCCCTGGCCGGCCTCGTGGTCGCGGGCCTGGGGTGCGCGCCGATCTACCCCGCGATCATCCACTCCACGCCGGTCAACTTCGGCGCGCGCAGCTCGCAGGCGATCATCGGGATCCAGATGGCCGCGGCGTACACCGGCTCGACCCTCGCGCCGCCCGTCTTCGGCGTGCTCTCGACCTGGGCCGGGGCCTGGGTGTTCCCCCTGTTCCTCGCGGTGCTCGTGGCGCTGGGCCTGGTCATGTCCGAGCGCCTGAACCGGCTCGTCGCACGGCGCGGGCGGGTCGACGACCTGGTCGCGCGGCCCTGAGCCGCAACCTCACCGCCGCGACCGCAGGGGGTAGAGCCAGAAGCAGACGAAGGCCAGGGCGGCGAGGGCCACCGGCGCCCCGCCGATGAGCAGGCGGATGCCGGTGGCCACCTGCGGCACCTGCGTCGCCGCACCCTCGACGTACCCGCTCGCGGCCAGCACGCCGGCCACGACCACCGCCTGCACCACGACGGAACCGCGCACCACGAAGCCGTTCGCGCCGAAGTACATGCCCTCGCGGCGCAGGCCGGTGCGGCGCTCGTCGTCGTCGATCACCTGGCCGAGGGCCACCTCCAGCACCTGCATGAGACCGGCGACGCCGAGGCCGACGGCGAGCCCGGCCACCGCGGCGCCGAGCACCGTCGTCGGCAGCAGGTAGAGGCACGTCGCCAGGCCGTACACGGCGACGACGGCGAGCATCGTGGTGCGCGGCCCGAGCCGGCGCACCACCCACGACCAGCCCCAGATCGCGGGGGTGGCGGCCACGAAGATCGGCGCCAGGAGCAGCGTCGCGTCCGCCTCCGTGCCGCCCACGGTGTACTTCACGTAGAACGGGATCCCGGCCAGCAGCACCGCCGTGGTGCTCTGCAGCAGCAGCGACCCGAGCACGTACGTGACGAACGCGCGGTTGGCGAACGTGTACCGCAGCTGGTCGCGCAGCCCGACGGCGGACTCGCGGGCCCGCACGGCGTCGTCGGCGTCGCGCTCCATCATCCCGAGCAGCGACCAGGCGAAGAACGCGGCGCACACGACGGCGAGCGCGACGCCCATCCCGGCCCAGCCGATCGCGTCGTACAGCAGCGGCGCCCCCGCGGTGCCGAGGATCATGCCCACCAGGGCGAAGAGCTGCCGGGGCGCGTTGCCGCGCGCCCGCTCCGCCGTCGTCCGGAAGATCTCCGGGAACAGCGCGGACACGTTGAGCACGACCGCCACGTAGGCGACGTCGAACACCGCGACGACGAGCAGGAACCACACCACCAGCCCCGCCGCGGGCAGGGACGGCGGCGCCCACACGAGCGCGAACGACACGACGAGCGGCACGATCCCCAGCACGATCCACGGGACGCGGCGTCCCCAGCGCGTGCGGCGCCGGTCGGACGCCGCCCCGACCACCGGGTTGAGGACGGCGTTGAGGAGGCCGTGCGCCACCATCGCGCCCGCGACCCAGCCGGCGGGCACGCCCAGGTGGTCCACGTAGAAGAAGACGACGAACGCGGAGAACGTCTGCAGCATGAGGTTCGCCGGGAACGCGGACGCGCCGTAGGCGACGGCCTGCGCCCGGGTCGGGTCCCCCTCGAGGCGCCGGTCGCGCAGCCGGGCGAGGACGCCCGCGCGGGTCCCGGTGTCGCTCACTGCTCGCCCCGCCGCACGGTCTCGCCCCGCTGCACCGCGCGCAGGTCGCGCCAGCCGACGCGGACCAGGCCCTCGTCCGCGATCACGGCGGCGACGTCCGGGTCGCGGAGCAGCCGCTCCTCGTAGCCACGCTTGGACGCCGCGTAGTCGACGGCGTCGCGCAGCTCGTCGTCGTGCAGCATCGGGTGCAGGAAGATCTCCGTGACCCCCTGCTGCACGCCGCGCAGCAGGTCGAGGAAGCCGGCCTTCACCGCGTCGTACCCCTCCGCGTCGGGGGTGCCCTCGCCCGCCAGCTCGAACGGGTGCGTCCACAGCCGGTCGAGGATGACGACGCCGGCCGCGTCGGCGGCGGCGGTCGCGGCGTCGAGGATCGCCTGCGATCCCGGCGCGTCGGGGTCGGCGCCCATCGCCGCGAGCCCGTCCAGCGAGCGCGGCAGCCGGAACGGCAGGCCGCGCGTCGCCGCGAGCTCCAGCACCTGCGGCAGGAACGTGCGCCCGGTGGCGAGCCCGTAGACCGAGCCCATGTGGTTGTCCAGGTGGCTGACGTCGACGCCCGCGGCGAGCGCGGCGTCGAGCTGGGCCGCGAGCTCGGCGGCGACGTCCTCGTCCCGCGCGTGACGCTCGACGACGTCCACCGCGGTGGGGAAGTACCCGGCGTCGTCCACCAGCGACGTGCCCACGCCGGTGAGCGGCCGCCACCGGTAGCGGGTCCACTCGCTCGTGAGGACCAGGTGCACGCCCACGTCCAGCCCCGGGTCCGCCGCTGCCGCCGTGAGGGCGTCCGGCGCCCACGGGCACGGCACCATCACCGTCGAGGAGTCCAGGAGACCCTCGCCGAGCAGCGGCAGGATCGCGCGGTTGGCGGCCCGGCACATGCCCAGGTCGTCCGCGTTGAGGATGATCGCGCGGGCGTCGGGGGGGAGCCCCAGGCGGGAAGTCAGGTCTGACGGCGGCGCGTCGGCCGCGCTCACCGGGTGGCCCCGTCGACGACCGCCGCCGCGTCGTCGGCCACGTCGTCGGCGATCCGCGCGCGCAGCGCCTCGCCAGCGGCCCACGCGGCGCCCAGCACGGCACCGTCCGCGCCGAGCGGCGACGCGTCGATGTGCACGGGCAGGACGCCGATGCGGTCGCGGAGGTAGGTGGCGACCCGGTCGTGGATCGCGGGGCGCGCGGCCTCGTCGGCCAGGACGAAGGCCTCCGGGTCGAGCACGATCGCCAGCGACGCGACGATGACGGCGACCCGGCGCGCCAGCTCCGCGACGACCTCGTCCGCGACGCCGTCGCCGTGCTCCGCGCGGTCGAGGAGCTCACGGACGGTGACGTCCTCCGGCAGGTCGTGGTCCTTCGCCAGCGCCGCGATCGCGGCGTCGCCCAGCACCTGCTCCCCCAGCGCGTGCCCCGGCTGCGGAAGGAACGCCACCTCGCCCGCGATGCCCGCGGCGCCCCGGTGCACCCGGCCGTCGAGCACGATGCCGGCCCCGAACCCCTCGCCGAACGAGACCGTCACGAAGGACGAGCGCCCGCGCCCGGCTCCCCGGTGCTGCTCCGCCACCGCGGCCAGGTTCACGTCGTTGTCCAGCGTCACGGGGCAGGCCAGCGCGTCCACCAGCGCGTCGTGCAGCGCCGTCCCGCCCTTCTCGTACCCGGGCACGTGCAGCACCGTGGTCCGGTCGGCCCCCACGACGGCGGGGAACGCCACGACCGCGCGGCTCACCTCGACCCGGCGGCCCGGCGCGAGCCGCGCCTCGACGTCCTCTCGGCAGGAGTTCGCCAGCACCGCCGCGGCCCGCGCCCGCGCCACGGGGGTGCGCTGCACGTCCCGCCGCTCCGCGCGCGCCCGGACGGCCCCGGTCGCGTCGACCAGGGCGACCCGCACCCGGTCCCGGGCGACGTCCACGCCGAGCCCGAAGGCGGTGTCCGGGTCCACCCGGAACGCGCCCGCGGCGCCGTCGTCCGCGGCCGCGCCGCTCGCCCGGAGCGCCGCGAGGGCGTCTGCGGCGGTCGGGCGGGGCAGGCCGGTCGCCTCGGCGACCGAGGCGTCGTCGGCCGGGCCGTCGGCCACCAGCGCGTCGAGCACCTCCAGGACGTCGGACCCGCGCAGCGGGCCGGGAGCTCCGGTGTCAGTGGTGGTGGGCATCTGGCCTCCGTCGGGGCGGGACGGGACGCGTTCGTCCCGGCGCTGCGAGCCTAGCCACGCCCCGGCGAGGTTGTCGACGCGACGTGTCGGCGCTGATCAGGGACCAGATCGGCCCCGGGCGGCCCGGTCAGGTCGCCCGGGTCAGGACTGCGCGCTCTCGTGCGAGCGCCCGATGCCGCGCACCGCGTCCACCGCCCCGCGCACGCGGCGCGCGTTGACCGCGAGCACGACGTCCCGGTACTGCCCGGCCCGGTGCAGCTGGCCCTTGAGGTCGTTCGACGACGCGCGGTGCTTGAGGTCGCACGGCACCTCGACGGCGACGTAGCCCTGGCGGAGCAGGTCGATCGTCATGCCCGTCTCCACGCCCCAGCCGTGCGCCAGCGGCGTCGCCGCCTCGAACGCCTCGCGGGTGAGGCAGCGCATCCCGGACAGCGGCTGGCTCGGGCTCCACCCGGTGAGGTGCTGGATGGCGCGGCGCGCCGTGCCGACGACGATGCCGCGACCGCCGGCCCCGGTCTGCTTCGGCAGCAGCGCGATGGCGAGGTCGGCCACGCCCTCGCGCACCGGGGCGACGAGGGGCGCCGTGTTGACGGCGGTGTCGCCGAGGTCCCCGTCGACGAACAGCAGGAGCCGCGGGGCCCGGCCGTCGGCGTCGCGCATCGCGACGACCGCCGCGCCGGTCTCCATCGCGGACGCCTTGCCGCGGTTGTGCGAGTGGCGCACGACGACGGCACCCGCGTCGCGCGCGACGTGCTGCGTGTCGTCGGTCGAGCCGTCGTCGACCACGAGCACGAGGTCGACGTGCGGGATCGCGCGGGCCGAGCGCACGGTCGCCGCGATGCGCGCCGCCTCGTCCTTCGCGGGGATGATCACCGCGACGCGCTGCGGGTTGCGCCGCCCCTGCGCGACCGGTGGCCGCGGGGTCTTGGCGACCGGCAGCGCGCCCACGCGGGTGGTCACGACGCTGCCGTCGCCGCCGGCGACGGAGTTCCGCTCGCCGGCCTCGTCCTGGCTGGTGGACACCTCAGCGCCCGTGCGGGTCGCCCCGTGGTCCGTGTTCACGACTCCCTGCCTGTTGGGTTCTCTCGCCCGTGTCGGCCGGCGGTCCGCCGGCGTGCTGTGCGGTGCCCCCTTGGGGGAATCACCGGGAATCAGAAGAGCAAACTTTTCCTGAGAAACTGTACTCCCCCGGAACGCCCGACCTCTGGTCAAGAAACGGTGTCGAGCGGGACGGTCCGTGAAGATCGTGCGGAGCCGCGACGTCGCGGGTGACCGCCGGCGGCCGAGGCCGCCGGGCGGCGCCGCGTCAGCGCAGCGTCACCTGTCGGGAGACGATACCGGCCCGGGCGCGTCGCTCGTTCGCATCCAGCGGCTCGGTCGCCGCGAGCGCCTCGTCGAGCCTGGCCGCGAGCTCCGCCACCGGCTCCTCCAGCTCCGCCGCCTCGGTGCCGCGCGGCAGCTCCCACACCGGCACGACCAGCCCGCAGGCGCGGAACATCCCGAGGAACTTGCCGCCCGCGAGGCCCGACTCGCGGCGCGCGTGCAGCCGCGCGATCGCGTCGACCACGGCGTCCTCGTCCTCCGTGCGCGCCCAGCGCAGGAACTCGCGCGACATCCGGCACCAGTACGCCGCGGGGACCGACGCCAGCTTCACGGTGGGGATGGACGACTCCGCCGCCTCGTCGAGGGACTCGCGGATCTCGTCCGTCATCTGCGTGCCGGCGTCGATCCAGTAGTCGTAGCCGTCGTGCACGGTCACCTCGAACGGGACGTCGAGGTCGAGCAGGTCCTGCAGGCGCGGGTCGTCGTCCGCCGGGGCCGGCAGCTCCTCGGGCAGCACGCCCGAGCCGGGCTCCGCCGCGAGCGCCGCGAGGAGCGCGGCGGCCAGGTCGCGGCTGAGGTCGTCGGAGGCGCCCAGGCCCTGCAGCGCGAGCAGGACCGTGCCGTCCTCGCGGTGCAGCGCGCACCAGCCGCCGGGCAGGACGGTCGTGACGGTGACGTCGCGCCCGCCGTGGTCGGCCGTCGTGCGCGCCGTCGCCGTGGCGGACGGCACCACCTCGCGCAGCGCGACCCAGTCCGCCTCCCCGGGAAGACCCTCGAACGGACGCAGGACAGGGGCGGTCGCAGAGCTCTTGGCCATGCCCGCGATCCTATCGGCCCGGCACACCCCCCTCCCGCCCGGGTCGTGCCGGTCTGCCGAGGTAGTACGGGGCTCGCCGAGGTAGTACGACGCTCGCCGGGTCCCGGTACCACCTCCCCGGGTCGGGTCGTCCCCGGAGGGCGTGGGTACGGTGGCGGGATGGAGCCGTGGCGCCGCCTCGTGGCGGACTACCGGTCCGGGCTCGGCGATCGCGCCCGGCCCGACGACGACGTCCCGCCGCTCGACGGCGCGCGGGACGCCTGGCTCGCCGGCACGTTGCCGGCGCTGGACCTGGCGGCAGGGTCGGTCGCGGCCCTCGCCACGGCCGCCCGCCGGGCGGGCGCGACGGGCCCCCTGGTGGAGCGCGGGCCGTCGCCGGCGCGGCTCGCGGCGTCGTTCGGCTCCGACCGGCTGCTGCGGCTCGACGGGCGGCCGGTCCCGGGGTTCGCGCCGCTGTCCGGGTTCTTCCGCACCCGCGACGGCTGGGTGCGCACGCACGCCAACTACCCGCACCACCGGGCCCGGTTGCTGCACCTGCTGGGCCTTCCCGACGGCGCCGACCGGGACGACCTCGCGGCCCGGCTCGCGGACGCCTCGGCCGGCGGAGTGGAGGACGACGCCGCGGCCGCGGGCGCGATCGCCGTCCGCGTGCGCCCCGAGGCGGGGTGGCGCGCGTCCGCGCCCGGCCGGGCCGCCTCGCGGGGGCCGCTGGTGCGGGCCGGGGCGCGCGACGACGTCGTCGCCCGGCCGGCCGCCCTCGCGGGCGGGGCCGCGCCCCTCGCGGGGGTGCGCGTGCTCGACCTCACCCGCGTCATCGCCGGCCCCGTCGCCACCCGGGCGCTGGCCGCCCTCGGCGCCGACGTGCTGCGCGTGGACCCGCCCGTGCCCGCCGAGATCCGGCACCAGCACCTCGACGTCGGGCAGGGCAAGCGCACGACCCTGCTCGACCTGCGCGACGACGGCGACCGCGAGCGCGCGCAGGCCCTGCTCGACGACGCCGACGTGCTGGTCACCGGCTACCGTCCCGGGGCCCTGGCGCGGTTCGGGCTTCGCCCGCCGTCGGGCGCCGTCGTCGCGCACGTGTCCGCATGGGGCGCCGGCGGGCCGTGGGCGCACCGTCGCGGCTTCGACTCGATCGTGCAGGCCGCGTCGGGCGTCGCGCTGCTCGAGTCGCCCGACGGCGGGATCCCCGGCGCGCTGCCCGCGCAGGCGCTCGACCACGCGACGGGCTACCTGCTCGCCGCCGGCGCCGTGGACGCGCTCGCCGCCCGCCGTGACGACGGCCGCGGGCGCGACGTCGCGGCGTCGCTCGCGCGCACCGCCGCCTGGCTGCTCGACGCCGGTGGCCGCGACCCCGCGCACCCGCCGGCCGCGGCGCCCGGACCGGAGGCGGTCGTGAGTCACGGCCGTCACCCGCGCGTCACGACCGCCCGCCCCGCGCTGCCCGGCCACGACGACCACCCGGCGCCCGCCCACCCCTGGGGCACGGACCACGCCGCCTGGTCGACGCCCGAGCCGGAGCCGGAGCCGGGGTGATCCTCGGCCCGGGACGTGCGAAGGGGCCGGGCCTCTGGTGTCATCGGACCTGACCCGGCACGCACCGTCCGGGCGGCGCGTGAGAGGGGTCGGCGATGGCGGTCGTGACACGGGGGTTCGGGGGCCGGCGCCCCGAGCCGGAGCACGAGGTGCCGCCGGGGCAGTTCGTCACGGACGACTTCCCCGTGCTGTCGGCGGGGCCGACCCCGAACGTGGACGAGTCCCGCTGGGAGCTGACCGTCCGCACGGAGACGGGCGAGGGCGTCTCGTGGACGTGGGAGCAGCTCCTGGCGCTGCCGGCCGAGGACGTCGTCACCGACATCCACTGCGTGACGCACTGGACCAAGCTCGGCACGACGTGGCGCGGCGTCTCCCTGGACACGCTGCTGGCCGACGTCGAGACGAGCGCCGAGTTCGTCATGGCGCGCTCGTACGGCGGGTACACCACGAACCTGCCGCTGCAGGACCTGCTCGACGGGCAGGCGTGGGTCGCGTACGAGTTCGAGGGCGAGCCGCTGGAGCCGGTGCACGGCGGGCCGGCCCGCCTGCTGGTGCCGCACCTGTACTTCTGGAAGAGCGCCAAGTGGCTGCGCGGCCTCGACCTCATGGACGACGACGACCTGGGGTTCTGGGAGCAGAACGGGTACCACGCCTACGGCGACCCCTGGCTCGAGCAGCGGTACGCGTGAGCTGGCACGTCGCGACGGTCGTCGGGGCGCGGCCCCTGACGCGCACCGCCCGCGCCCTGACCCTGGCGGTGCCCGGGTTCGTCGGGGCGCTGCCCGGCCAGCACGTCGACGTGCGGCTCACCGCTCCCGACGGCTACCAGGCCACCCGCGCCTACTCGCTCGCCGAGACGGGCCACGACGAGCGCGTCGACCTCGTCGTGGACGAGGTCCCCGACGGCGAGGTGTCGCCCTACCTGGTCCGCGACGCCAGGCCGGGCGACCAGCTCGAGGTGCGCGGCCCGCTCGGCGGGTACTTCGTCTGGCACGACGCCGACACCGCCCCGGTGCTGCTCGTGGCCGGCGGCTCCGGCGTCGTGCCGTTCCTCGCGATGCTGCGCGCCCGCCGCAGCACCGGTCGCCGCGCGCCGTTCCGCCTCGTGTGCTCCGTGCGCACGCCCGACGACGCCATCGAGCGCGGGGAGGTCGACACCCCCGACCGCGGGTTCGACGTGCGCTGGGTCTTCACGCGCGAGGGCCCGCCGGGATGGCCGACGCCGCCGCGCCGGATCACGGCCGACGACCTCGTCGCCCCTGGGTTCGGCCCGGGCGACGGCACGGACGTCTTCGTCTGCGGCCCCACCGGTTTCGTGGAGGCGGCGGCCGGCCTGCTGACCGGCCTCGGGCACCCGCCCGACCGTGTCCGCACCGAGCGATTCGGAGGTGCCTGATGTCGTCCCCCGAGCCGACCGCCCCGGGCGGGCCCGTCCTCGACGGGTCGGCCCTGGCCGGCGCGCTGAGCGAGGTCTACGCCTTCGAGACCACGCGCGCCGTCGTGCGCTGCGGGAGCTGCGGGCACACCGACGTCCTCGCCCGCACGACCGTGCACCTGTCCGCCATGGGCGGCGTCGTGCGCTGCGCGACCTGCGCCGCCGTCCTGCTCGTCGTCGTCGAGCACCCCGACGGCGTCCGCGTGTCCGCGTCCGGCGCGGCCTGGGTGCAGGCCCCGCCCCGCTGAGCCCGTCGGATCAGAGCCTGCCGCGCCGAGGCCCTCGGCTCACAGGTGGTCGAGCCACTGCAGCACGGCGCCCTCGCGCAGCGCCCACGGGCAGATCTCGACCTCGTCGACGCCGAGCGCGCGCATGGTCTCCTCCGCCACGACCGCGCCGCCGACGATCTGATAGGTGCGCTCCGGCGTCACACCCGGCAGCGCCGTGCGGCCCTCGGCGGTGAGGCGGGCCAGTCGCGGCACCCAGTCCGCGAGCTGGGGCAGGCGCAGTCGCCAGCGGTCGTCCGGGCCGACGGCCTCCACCTGCATGCCGGCCAGCCGCGCGAGCGAGCGGAACGTCTTCGACGTCGCGACGACGTGGTCGGGTGCCGGCACCGTGGCCAGCCGGTCGACGACGGGCGCCAGCAGCGCGCGGGCGTGCACGCGCAGCGCCTGGACCTGGTCGGGCGGGGGCGGGTCGTCGGGCAGGTACTCCCTCGTGGTCCGGCCGGCGCCGAGCGGCACGGACGCGGCGAGGTCCGGCTCCTCGTCGACGCCGGACGCGATCTCCAGCGAGCCGCCGCCGATGTCGAGCACCAGGAGCCGGCCGGCGGCCCACCCGTGCCAGCGGCGGGCGGCGAGGAACGTGAGCCGGGCCTCGTCCTCGCCCGACAGCACGACCACCTCGCGACCCACCCGCCCGGCGATCTCCGCGAGCACCGCGGTGCCGTTCGCCGCGTCCCGCAGCGCGGAGGTCGCCATCGGCAGCAGCTCGTCGACCGCGGACTCGCGGGCGAGCTCCATGACGTCGTCGACGGCGGCCAGGATCGTGCGCCGCCCCTCGGCCGTGACCGCGCCGTCGGCGTCGAGATACCGCATGAGCCGCACCGTGATCTTGCGCTCCGCGTGCGGCACGGGCCGCACGCCGTACCGCGCGTCCAGCACGAGCAGGTGCACCGTGTTGGAGCCGATGTCGATCACGCCGAGGCGGGGCGCGGAGGCCCGGGCTGCGCTGCTCATGGCAGCCGAGCGTAGCGGCGGCGCCGGACGCCGTACCCGCCCCGTGCACGACGACGCCCGGTCCCGCGGGGCGGGGCCGGGCGTCGTGAGCCGGTCAGCGGGGGATGGTCAGGAGAGCGCCTTCGCCTTGAGCTGCGCGTACTCCTCCGGCGTGATGGTGCCCTCGTCGAGCAGCCTCTTCGCCTGGGCGATGTGGTCGGCGGGGCTGCCCGCGACCTCCCGGATGTACGCGTCGGTGCCGGCCTTGGCCTCCTTCACCGCCGCGAGCTGACGCTCCGACATCCCCCGGCCGCGGGCGATGAGGTAGACCAGCGCGGTGATCATCGGGACGAAGATCAGGAAGATGACCCACACGGCCTTCCACCAGCCCGACAGGTCCCGGTCACGGAAGAGGTCGGTGAGGATCTGGAAGAGGACGATCAGGTAGGCCACGAACAGGAAGATCCAGACGAGGTACCAGAAGAAGTCCCAGAAGGTGTCCATGTTCAGCGCGTCCTTTCGAAGGCGGTTCCCACACCGTCGACGGCCGACAGGGGCGGCCAGGTGCCCGCGTTCGGCACGCTAGTGCCGACATGCCGGACGCGCGCGCTGAAACGGGGTGATCTACGCCGTGACCCGGCGAACCGGGCTCTGCGGGAGGTTCGCGACAGGCGGGACGATCAGCGCCGGTCGGCGCGCTCGGCGTCCTCGACGAGCTCCTCGGCGCCCGCCACGACGGCGGCCTCCTCGGCCCGCGCCCGGGCCAGCGCGTCGGCGCGCACCGCCACGATCTCGCCGTGCAGCGCGGCGTGCACCCGCTTGCGGACGTCGCGCGCGATGGCGTCGACGTCGGCCTCCTCGGGGGTCCCGCCGCGCGCCGCCAGCTCCGTGGTGAGCCGGTCGACCGCCGCGTCGACCTCCCGGCGCACCTCGACCTCGGCCGCGTCGAACAACGCCACGACGGCGGCGTCCGCGGCCCGGCCCAGGCGGGTCTCCTCGAAGCCCGCGGCCGCGTCGTCCACGATGCGCCGAGCACGGTCGACGACGTCCGCGGCGGTGGCCGGGGCGTGCGCCTTGAGCGTGCCCAGGTCGTACAGCAGCACGCCCTCGACGTCCGCGACGCGCGGGTCGACGTCGCGGTGCAGCGCGAGGTCGAGCACGACCAGGGGGCGCGGCTCCGGCTCCTCGCCCGCGGCGGCCGCGGCCCGCTCGCGCGAGCGCACCACGGCGGCCGCGTCGAGCACGTACTCCAGGGAGGCCTCGGCCCGCCCGTCCGTGACCCCGCCGGGCCGGCGGCCGCGGGCGCCCGAGCACGACACCACCAGGTCGGCGTCGGCGAGCGCCTCGACGAGGTCCGGCGCCGCCTCGACGTCGTGGCCCTGCGCGAAGACCTCGGCGCGGCCGGAGCGCGAGTACACCCGCACGTCGTCGCAGCCGCGGGCGCGCAGCGCCGCCACCGAGGCACCCGCGTACGAGCCCGTGCCGATGAGCACCACGCGCAGGCCCCGCCACGACGCGTCGAGCTCGGCCGCGCGTCCGCGCCACAGGTCCTGCCCGGCGAGGTCCAGCCCGAGCGACACGACCGAGCGCCCGGCGGCGCCGAGCTCCGTCCTCGTGCCGACGCGCTTGGAGGTGCGCGACGCCGTCTGGAACAACAGCTCGAGGGTCTTGGACGTGGTGCCGTCGTCGCGCGCCTCGGCGAGGGCGCGCTTCACCTGCCCGGCGATCTCGCGCTCTCCCACGACCATCGAGTCCAGGCCCGCGGCCACCGTGAACAGGTGCGAGGTGACCTCCGGCCCGGTGCGGACCGTGAACGAGTCGGCCGCGACCTCCTCCGAGACCCCGGAGCCGGCCGCGACCAGCGCCGCGACGTGCTTCGTCGTGTGCCGGACGGCGTCGCCGTGCAACGGGGCGTCGACGTCCAGGTAGAGCTCGAAACGGTTGCACGTGGAGATCACGACGGCGCCCTGCACGGGCCCGCACGACCCCACGGCGACGCGCCCGACAGAGCCGGACCCGGTGGACAGCCGCTCGAGCGCGTCCAGGTCCAGCTCGCGGTGCGAGGCGGTCAGGGAGAGGAGTACCACAGTGGCTCCACTTTAAGAGGGCCGACGAGGCGGGGCAGAATCATGAACCGTGACATCCCCCACGATCGCTCCCGAGCCGAGCCGCGAGACCCACCCGCTCCCCGCCGACCACCCGCTGGTCGACGGCCGGACGACGCGTGCCCCGCTGGTGCGTGCCCTGCGGGGCGACCGTCCGGACGTGACCCCCGTATGGTTCATGCGGCAGGCGGGCCGCTCCCTGCCCGAGTACCGCGAGGTCCGTCAGGGAGTAGGGATGCTCGACTCCTGCCTCCGGCCACCTCTCGCCGCGGAAATCACCCTCCAGCCGGTGCGCCGCCACCGGGTGGACGCCGCCGTCTTCTTCAGCGACATCGTCGTGCCGCTGCGGCTCGCGGGCGTGGACGTGGACATCAAGCCCGGCGTCGGGCCCGTCATGGACCAGCCGTACCGCACGGCCGAGGACGTCGCGCGGCTCACCTCGCGGACGCTCGACGACGGCGCGCTCGCGCCGATCGCGGAGGCCGTGCGCCTCACCGTGGCCGAGCTGGGCGACGTGCCGCTGCTCGGCTTCGGCGGCGCGCCGTTCACCCTCGCCGCCTACCTGGTCGAGGGCCGGCCCTCGCGCGACCACCTCGCCGCGCGCACCCTCATGCACGCCGACCCCGAGACGTGGGCCCGCCTCACCGCCTGGACCGCCGAGCTCACCGGCCGCTTCCTGCGCACGCAGGTGCTCGCCGGCGCGTCCGCGGTGCAGCTCTTCGACTCGTGGGCGGGCTCCCTCTCGCTCGCCGACTACACCTCGCACGTGGCGCCGTCGTCGACCGCCGCGCTGGCGCACGTCGCCGACCTGCGCACGCCGGGCGCCGACGAGGGCGGCGGCCTCCCGGCGATCCACTTCGGCACCGGCACCGGGCACCTGCTGCCCGCGCTGCGCGACGTGCTCGACACCGCCGGGATCGGGTACCCCGCCGTCGGCGTCGACTACCGCACCCCGCTGGACGAGGCCGCCGCGCTGCTCGCCGACCACCCCCGCGGCGCCGTGCCCGTGCAGGGCAACATCGACCCCGCGCTGCTGGGCGCCCCGTGGCCCGTGCTCGAGGCGCACGTGCGCGACGTCGTCGCGCGCGGCGCCGGTGCCCCCGGCCACGTGGTCAACCTGGGCCACGGCGTCCCGCCGGACACCGACCCGACCGTGCTCACGCGCGTCGTCGAGCTGGTCCACTCGCTGTGACGCCGCTCCCGCCGCTCGGCGCCCCCGTCGACGTGCCCTCCGGCCGGCCCGCCCGGCCGCCCGAGCACGTCGACGCGGTGGTGGTCGGCGGCGGGATCGGCGGTCTCGTCGCGGCCCGCACGCTGGTGCACCGCGGCCTGCAGGTGGTGGTGCTCGAGGCGTCCGACCGCGTGGGCGGGCCCGTGCGCGGCGGGGCGTTCGGCTCGCTCCCCGTGCGGCTCGACCTCGGCGCCGAGTCCTTCGCGGCGCGCGGCACCACCGTCACGGACCTGGCCGAGGAGCTCGGGCTGGACGTCGTGAGCCCGGCCCCGCTGTCCGCCTGGGGGTACGCGGCGGGCCGCGCCTTCCCGCTGCCGAAGGCGGGCGTGCTCGGCATCCCCTCCGTGCCGTGGGCGCCCGACGTCCGCCGCGCGATCGGCTGGCCCGGCGTCGCACGAGCGGCCGTGGACCGCGTGCTGCCGCGGTTCGTCGCCGACACCACCGACCTCGGGACGCTGGTGCGCTCCCGGCTCGGCCGACGCGTGACCGACCGGCTCGTCGCGCCCGTCGCGACGGGGGTGCACTCCGCCCCGCTCGACCGCCTCGACGTCGCCGCCGTCGCGCCCGGGCTGCTCGACGCGTTCGCCCGCACAGGGTCGCTGTCGCGCGCCGTCGGCGAGCTGCGGGCCGCCGCCCCCGCCGGGTCCGCCGTGCGCGGCATCGACGGCGGCATCCACGCGATCGTCGAGGCGCTCACGGGCGAGATCGCCGCGAGCGCCGAGGAGTTCGCCGACTCGCCGCGCACCGACGCGACCGGGCCGATCCACGCCGCCGTGCGCGTGGGGCAGCAGGTCGACGGCGTCGAGCGGGTCGGCGCCGACTGGCAGGTCACCACGACCGTCGGGGACACCGTGCGCGCGCCGCGGCTGGTCGTGACGACGCCGCAGGTCGCGCCGCTGCTGTCCCCGTGGGTGACGGCTCCGGGCGAGGTCGAGCCGGGGTCCGTGCCCGTGCCGGCAGCGGAGGCCGGCGCCGACATCTGGCTCGCGACGCTCCTGCTCGACGCGCCCGAGCTCGACGACGCCCCCCGCGGCTCCGGGATGCTCGTCGCGCCCGACGCCGAGGACGCGGCAGACGGGCACACGTCAGGGGTGCGCGCCAAGGCGCTGACGCACGCGACGGCGAAGTGGCCGTGGTTGGCCGACCGGGTCCGCGCGGCCGCCGGGCCGGGGGTGCACGTGGTGCGGCTGTCGTACGGGCGGATCGGCGCCGCGACCGAGCCCCCGTCCGCCGAGGAGGCCGCCCGCGACGCGTCCGCCCTGCTCGGCGTCGACCTCACCGACCGGGTCCGCGACCACCTGCTGCAGCGCTGGGACGGCTCCCTGCCCCCGCCGACCCCCGCCTACCGCGCGCAGGTCGCGGCGTTCACCGCCGCCGTCGGTCACACGCCCGGGCTGGCCGTGACGGGAGGCTGGGTGGCCGGCACCGGCCTCGCGGCGATCGTCGCGCACGCGCAGGCCGCCGTCGCCGCCCTCTGACCCGCGGCGTGTCAGGGCGTGGTGACGCATCGTCATGACCTGGCGTCACGACGTCGGGGCGAACGGTGTGAGATCGGACTCCAGCCCGCCGGGAGTTGTCCACGGGCGTCGCCGCTGCGCGACACTGGACGGGTGAGCACCCCCGAGACCGCCCCCGCCCCGCTGCGCCTCGGCACCCGCGGCAGCGCCCTCGCGACGACGCAGTCCGGCCTGGTCGCGCGCCGGCTGGAGGAGCTGCTGGGCCGGCCGGTCGAGCTGGTGCGCATCCGCACGGAGGGCGACGTGAAGACGGGCTCGCTCGCCTCGCTGGGCGGCACGGGCGTGTTCGTCACCGCGCTGCGGGAGGCGCTGGCGGGCGGTCGCTGCGACGTCGCCGTGCACTCGCTCAAGGACCTGCCGACGGCGCAGCCCGCCGAGCTCACGATCGTCACCCCCGAGCGGGAGGACCCGCGCGACGCGCTGTGCGCCCGCGACGGCCTCACCCTCGACACCCTGCCCCGCGGCGCGCGCGTCGGGACCGGCTCCCCGCGCCGGGCGGCACAGGTGCAGGCGGCACGCCCCGACGTCGAGCTGGTGGACATCCGCGGCAACGTCGAGACCCGCCTCGCCCGCGCGCTCGGCCCGGACGCCGACCTGGACGCCGTCGTGCTCGCGCTCGCCGGCCTGACACGGCTGGGCCGGACCGAGGTGGTCACGCAGGCGCTCGACCCGGCCGTCGTGGCCCCCGCCCCCGGGCAGGGCGCCCTCGCGGTCGAGGCCCGCACCGCCGACCTCGCGCCCGGCACGCCCCTGGCCGACGCGTTCGCCGCCCTCGACCACCGCCCCACGCGGCTCGCCGTGCTGGCCGAGCGCGCGGTGCTGGCGCGGCTCGAGGCCGGGTGCGCGGCGCCGGTCGGCGCGCACGCCCGCGTCGAGGCGGGCGAGCTGCAGCTCACCGCCGTCGTCGCGCGCGTCGACGGGACCGAGCAGCTCACGCACAGCGCGTCGGCGGTCCTCGCCGCGGACGGCGCCCCCCTCGACCAGGCCGCGCAGGACGACGCCGCGACGGCCCTGGGCGTCCGCGTGGCCGAGGCGCTGCTCGCCGACGGCGCGGCGCGGCTCGCGCCACTGGTGGGCGGCACGGGCGAGCCGCGCCGGGGCGAGGCGGACGCCGTCGCGCCGCGCTCCGACGTCGAGCCTCTGCACACGCCCACCGGCACCGACGACCCGGAGGGCGCGTGACACCCGACACCCCCGCGACCCCGGCCCGCGCCGTGCTGGTGGCGCGGGCCCCCGAGCGTGCGGCCGGCCTCGAGGCCCGGCTCCGGGACGCCGGGCTGGAGGTCGTCGTCGCGCCGGTGATCGAGCGCGCCCTGGCGGACCCCGCCCCGCTCGACGACGCCGTCCGCGGCCTGGCCCGTGGCGCCTACGTGTGGGCGGTCGTGACCAGCGTCAACGCCGTCGAGGCGCTCGCCGACGCCGCCGCCCGGACCGGCACGAGCCTCGCGGAGACCCCCGCGCGCTGGGCCGCCGTCGGGCCCGCGACGACCCGTGCCCTCGCCGCGGTCGGCATCACGACCGACCTCGTCCCCGAGGACGACGCCACCGCCGCCGGCCTGGTCGCGGCGTTCCCCGACCCGGCCGTCACCGACCCGGAGACGCCGGCCGTGCTGCTGCCGCTCGGCGACCTCGCCCGCCCGACCCTCGACGACGGGCTGGCCGACCGCGGCTGGGCGCCGCACGTCGTGACGGCCTACCGGACGGTCCGCCACGCGCTGCCCTCGGACGTCGCGGAGCGCGCCCGCGCCGGAGGCTTCGACGTCGTCGTCGTCTCGTCCGGCTCGGTGGCGCGCGAGATCGCCGACCAGGCGGGCACCGGCACGCCCGTCGTCGCCATCGGCGCCCCCTCGGCCGACGCCGCACGCGAGGCCGGCCTGCGCGTCGCCGCGGTCGCGGCGCACCCCACCGACGACGCGCTCGCCGCCGCCGTCGAGCAGGCGCTGTCAGAGCCCGCGCCGTCAGACCCGGCACCGTCAGAACCACGGCCCACGGGAGAGAACCGTGCGCCTGACACCTCAGCGAAGGAGCACCCGTGAGCACCTCGGGCACCGGCATCGTGTACCGACCGCGCCGCCTGCGCACCACGCCGCGCATGCGGCGCCTGGCTGCCGAGACCCGCCTGCACGCGGCGGACCTCGTGCTGCCGCTGTTCGTCAAGGAGGGCCTGGCCGAGCCGGCGCCGATCACGTCGATGCCCGGCCAGGTGCAGCACACCGAGGCCACGCTGCGCGACGCCGTCGCCGAGGCGGCCCGCGCGGGGCTGGGCGGCGTCATGCTGTTCGGCATCCCCGCCGAGCGCGACGCGACCGGCACCGCCGGCGACGACCCGGACGGCGTCCTGCAGCGCGGCATCCGCGTCGCGCGCGAGGCCGTCGCCGCCGTGGAGGCGGAGGGGTCGTCGGGCACCGCCGGCCGCCCCGGCCCGGTCGTCATGGCCGACACCTGCCTGGACGAGTTCACCGACCACGGCCACTGCGGCGTGCTCGCCGCCGACGGCACCGTGGACAACGACGCGACCCTCGACCGGTACGCGGCGATGGCCGTGGCCCAGGCCCGGGCGGGCGCGGAGGTCGTGGCGCCGTCCGGGATGATGGACGGCCAGGTGGCCGTCATCCGCGACGCGCTCGACGACGCCGGGTTCGACCAGGTGAGCATCCTCGCCTACAGCGCCAAGTACGCGAGCGCCTTCTACGGCCCGTTCCGCGAGGCCGTCGACAGCGCCCTGCAGGGCGACCGCCGGACGTACCAGATGGACGCCGCCAACGCCCGCGAGGGCCTGCGCGAGGCGGACCTCGACCTCGCCGAGGGCGCGGACATGGTCATGGTGAAGCCCGCCGGGACGTCGCTCGACGTGCTGCGCGGCGTCGCGGACCGGTCCGACGTGCCCGTGGCGGCGTACCAGGTCAGCGGCGAGTACGCGATGATCGAGGCGGCAGCCGCGAACGGCTGGATCGACCGCCGGGGCGCCGTGCTCGAGTCCGTCACCGCCATCAAGCGCGCCGGCGCCGACATCGTCCTCACCTACTGGGCCAACGAGATCGCGGAGTGGATCAAGTGACCATGACGACCGACAACCACGCCGCGTTCCTGCGCGCGCAGGCCGCGATCCCCGGGGGCGTGAACTCCCCGGTCCGGGCGTACGGCTCGGTGGGCGGTGACCCGCGGTTCCTCGCGAGCGCGCGCGGCCCGTACGTCACCGACGTCGCGGGGCGCGAGTACGTGGACCTGGTCTGCTCGTGGGGCCCGGCGCTGCTGGGCCACGCGCACCCCGAGGTCGTCGCGGCCGTGCAGGACGCCGCCGCCCGCGGCCTGTCGTTCGGCGCGCCCACGGTGGCCGAGGTGGAGCTCGCGGAGGAGATCCGCTGCCGGGTGCCCGTCGCCGAGCGGGTGCGCCTGGTGTCCACGGGCACCGAGGCGACGATGACGGCGGTCCGGCTGGCGCGCGGCGTCACCGGCCGGCCGCTCGTCGTGAAGTTCGCCGGCTGCTACCACGGCCACGTCGACGCGCTGCTGGCGGAGGCCGGGTCGGGCGTCGCGACGCTCGCCATGCCGGGCACCGCCGGGGTCACGGAGGCGTCGGCGGCCGAGACGCTGGTGCTCCCCTACAACGACCTCGCCGCCGTCGAGGCAGCGTTCGCGCAGCACGGCTCGCGGATCGCCGCCGTCATCACCGAGGCGAGCCCCGCCAACATGGGCGTGGTGCCCCCGGCCGAGGGGTTCAACGAGGGCCTGCGCCGGATCACGCGCGCGCACGGCGCCCTGTTCGTCATGGACGAGGTGCTCACCGGGTTCCGCGTCGGCCCGTCCGGCTGGTGGGGACTGGAGAACGCGCGCATCCGGGGCGAGGGCGGCGAGGGGTACACCCCGGACCTGATCACCTTCGGCAAGGTCGTGGGCGGCGGCATGCCCGTGGCTGGCCTGGGCGGCCCGGCGTCGATCATGGACCAGCTCGCCCCGACCGGCCCGGTCTACCAGGCGGGCACGCTGTCCGGGAACCCGGTGGCGGTCGCGGCCGGCCTCACGACGCTGCGCCTCGCCGACGACGCCGTCTACGCGCGGGTCGACGCCGTCGCGGACACGATCGCCGGCGCGCTCGGCGACGCCCTGTCCGCCGAGGGCGTGGAGCACCGCGTGCAGCGCGCCGGGTCGCTGTTCTCGACGTTCTTCGGCCCGTTCGCCGCTGCCGAGGGAGTGCGCGACTACGCGCAGGCCCAGCCGCAGGAGGCGTACCGCTACCGCGCGCTGTTCCACGCGCTGCTCGACGCCGGCGTCAACCTGCCGCCGTCCGTCTTCGAGGCGTGGTTCGTCTCCGCCGCGCACGACGACGACGCGGTGAACCGCATCCTCGACGCCCTGCCCGCCGGCGCCCGCGCCGCGGCCGCGGCGACCGCCTGACGCCGGGGGTGGTCACGCACCCGACGCCACGGGCCCTCGGGTCCGAGCGGTCCGTGCTGCTGGTGATCGACCTTCAGGTCGGCGTGCTCGACGGCTGCCTCGACGCCGACGGCGTCGTGTACCGCACCGCCGCGCTCGTGGACCGGGCCCGCCGAGCGGGGACGCCCGTCGTCTGGGTCCAGGACCACGGCGACCTGCCCGAGGGCTCCCCCGGCTGGGAGCTCGCGGCGCCCCTCGAGCGGGCCCCGGGCGAGCCGCTGGTGCGCAAGGCGTACCGCGACTCGTTCGCGGGCACGGACCTGGAGGACGTGCTGCGCGACCTCGGCGCGACGCGCCTCGTCGTCGCCGGGGCGCAGTCCGACTACTGCATCCGCACCACGACGCAGGCCGCCGCGGCCCGCGGTCTCGACGTCACGCTCGTCAGCGACGCCCACACGACGACGGACGCCGAGTGGGAGGGCGTCGTGGTCCCGGCCGAGCACATCGTGGCGCACACGACCATGTACTTCTCCGGGCTGCGGTACCCGGGCCGCTCGCACGGCGTGGCCCCGCACGACAGCGTCGACCTGCGGGCCTGACGCGAGGTCCCTGACGCGAGGCCCGTCGTGACCGTGGCGCACCGGCTGTCCTCGGTGCTGGACGCCGACCGCATCCTCGTGATGGAGGGCGGCCGGGTCCGGGCCGCCGCCTGACCCCACCTGCCTTCCAGCAAGCGATCTGTCGCGCCGTCCGGTCCGATGGCGCGACAGATCGCTTGCTGGAAGGTGTTGTCGGGGTGGGCTGCTCGACGAGGCGGCGCGCTCGGGAGAGCCTGACCAGCCGCGATGCAGAGATGTATGCGCGTTCACTATCGTGGGACCGCTCGCACGGCCGTGCGGGCGAGGGATGCGGTCAAGGAGTTCCGGTGGCGAAGGCCCCCACGGTGTACGACGTCGCGCAGCGCGCGGGGGTCTCGATCGCGACGGTCTCACGGGTGCTGCGGCGCCCGGACGACGTGCGCGAGCGCACCCGCACGGTGGTGCACGAGGCGATCCGCGAGCTGGGGTACGTGCCGTCCGGCGCGGCCCGCGGGCTGGCGGCGCGCTCGACGGGCGTGCTGGGCCTGTGCTTCCCCGACGTGGACGGCATCGACGAGGCCGCCGACCTGCCCGACCCGGTGCGCGTGGGCGAGGCGGTCGAGGTGGTGCGCGACGTCGGCGGCCCGGTCACGGCGCGCTGGAGCAACCTGTACCTCGGCGAGGTGATGCGCGGCGCGGAGCTGGAGGCGTGGCGCACCGGCCACGCGGTGATGATCGGCGTCGCGCGGGGGCTGCGCCGCGCGCAGGCGGTCAACGAGCTCGCCGGACGCGTGGACGGCCTGGCGGTGCTGTCGAAGTCGGTGCCCGACGACCTGCTGGCGCACATCGCCCGCCGCGTCCCCGTCGTCGTCATGGCCGGCCCGCCGCAGGACGACGCCTATGACCACATCTCGGTGGACAACCGCGCGGGCACCCGCGCCCTGGTGGACCACCTCATCGCCGAGCACGGCCTCCGCGACCTGGCGTTCGTGGGCGGGCCGTTCGACTCCCCCGACGCGCACGAGCGCTTCCAGGGCTTCCGCGACGCGCTCGCCGCGGCGGGCCTGCCGGTGCCCGACGAGCCGGCGGCACGCAGCGACTTCACGCGGGCCGGCGCCCGCGACCTCGCCCGTCGGATGCTCCAGGCCCACGTGACCGGCCGGGGGGCGGGGGCCACGGGGCAGGCGCTCCCCCGCGCGCTGGTGTGCTCCAACGACCAGACGGCGCTCGGCTTCCTCGACGTCCTCACCGAGGCGGGGATCGACGTCCCCGGAGACGTCGTCCTCACCGGGTTCGACGGCATCGACGCCACCCAGGCGTCGATGCCGCGGCTCACCACCGTGAGCCAGCCGATGGTCGAGCTGGGGCGCGCCGCCGTGGAGCTGCTGCGCACTCGCCTGGCCGACCCGTCGGCGCCCGCAGCCACGGTGAACCTGCCCGTCCGCGTGCTGCTGCGCGAGAGCTGCGGCTGCTCGTGACCCTCGCCGCCGGGGGCACCGCAACGCACGCCCGGGCCGTTGGCCACACGGTTTGCCGCTCCGAAATGTATGCGCATACACTCGCCGGGACGTCGCACGCCGACCCCGGCGTGCGCGGGCCCTCACAGGAGAGGCCTCGACGAAGAGGAGTGGATGTCCATGACGCGCACAGCGCGCTCGGGGCGGCGCCTGGCCGCCATCGCGGCCACCGTCGCGGTGCTGGCCACGGCGGCCTGCTCGGCACCGGTGCAGAACAAGGGTGACGACGGCGCCGCCGGCGGCGCGACGTCGATGCTCATCGCGGCCGACAACGGCTCGCCGACGTTCGACCGGAACTTCAACCCGTACTCGTCCGGCAAGCGGAACACGACGACGTACATGTACGAGCCGCTGGTCATCATCAACGAGATGAGCGGCGAGGAGACCCCCTGGCTGGCCACGGGGTACGAGCAGCCCGACGCCAAGACCGTCGTCTTCACCATCCGTGACGGCGTCACGTGGTCGGACGGCGAGCCCCTCACCGCCGAGGACGTCAAGTACTCCTTCGACCTCGTCAAGAAGCACCCCGAGATGGACCTCAAGGGTGCCTGGTCGCACCTGAAGTCGGTCGAGGTGGACGGCACCACGGTCGTCATGCACCTGAAGACCGAGGACGTCCCGGCCGCGAAGATCCTCGCCCAGCAGCTCATCGTGCCGGAGCACATCTGGTCCGAGGTCAAGGACCCGGTCACCTGGACCAACGAGGAGCCCGTCGGCTCCGGCCCCTACACGCTCGGCGAGTTCACGCCGAACCAGTACACGCTGACGAAGAACGACAAGTACTGGCAGGCGGACAAGGTGGCCGTGGAGGAGCTCGTGCAGCCCGCCGCCAACTCCGAGCTGGACATCGTCAACAACGGCTACGACTGGGCCTACGCGTTCATGAGCGACGTCGAGGACACCTGGGTCAAGGCCGACCCCGAGAACAACACCTACTGGTTCCCGGCGGGCGCGGCGATCTCGCTGATCCCGAACATGACGAAGGCGCCGTACGACGACGTCGACTTCCGCAAGGGCATCGCACTGGCCCTGGACAAGCAGGTCATCGCCGACAAGGCCGAGCAGGGCTACGTCGACCGGGCCAGCCAGACCGGCCTCATGCTGCCGAACCAGGAGGCCATCCTCGACCCGTCGATCCCGAACCAGGGCTACGTCGACCAGGACACCGACGCCGCCCTCGCCTCGTTCGAGAAGGCCGGGTACACGAAGAAGGGCGACAAGCTCGTCGACTCGTCCGGCAAGCCGCTGAAGGTCACGATCACCACCCCGAACGGCTGGTCCGACTGGCTGCAGGGCGTCGAACAGGTCAAGGGCCAGCTCACCGCGATCGGCATCGACGTCACCGTCGTGCAGCCGCAGGCCGCGGCGTACCAGAAGGAGCTCCGCACGGGCGACTTCGACATGATCATGGGCACCGTCGGCGGCACCGGGCAGCCGTTCCAGGACTACAACGGCCTCATGGGCTCGGAGTTCCTGCTGCCCGTCGGCAAGACCTCCGCCGGCAACTTCGGCCGCTTCGAGTCGAAGGAGGCCGACGAGCTGCTCGCCGAGCTCAAGGTGACCACCGACGAGGCGAAGCAGCTCGAGATCACGCACCAGCTGGAGCAGATCACCTACGAGCAGCTGCCGATGATCGCCCTGTTCTACGGCGGCTCGTGGGGCCTGTTCTCGAACAAGAACTTCACCGGCTGGCCCAGCGCGGACGACCCCTACGCCTCCCCGAAGACGTGGGACTCCACCCCGCTGCTGATCCTCACGCACCTCGAGCCCGCCCAGGGCTGACCCGGTCAGGTCGTCGTGGGTGGGCCCGTGGCCCTGTTCCGACACGAAACAGGGCCACGAGCCCACCCACGACGATCGCCCGCACGACCCCACCCCGACCGACCGACCGACCACCGACCCGGAGGCTCCGTTGCGCTACGCGCTCCGCAAGCTCGGCCTGCTGGTCCTCACGCTGTGGGCGGCGGTGACGCTGAACTTCGTCATCCCGCGCCTCATGCCCGGCTCGCCCGCTGACGCGGCCATCGCCAAGCTCGCCCAGAACGGCCCTGTGACGCCGTCGGTGCAGGCGGCGATCGAGGCCCAGCTCGGCGTGCCCGGCGGCAGCATCTGGGACCAGTACGTCACGTACCTGAACAACGTCATCCACCTCGACTTCGGGGTGTCGTACACCTTCTTCCCGCAGCAGGTCTCCGAGCTCGTCGCCGGCGCCCTGCCCTGGACGCTGATCATGGTCGGCGCCGTGACCGTCGTGGCGTTCGTGCTCGGCACCCTGATCGGCATCGGGGCGGCCTGGAAGCGCGGCACCTGGATGGACTCCCTGCCCACGGTGGCCGGCAGCTTCCTCTCCGCGTTCCCCTACTTCTGGACCGCGCTGCTCATCGTCTTCTTCCTGGGCTACGTGCTCGGCTGGTTCCCCACCTCGGGCGCCTACTCCGCGACCGCGGTGCCGAACCTGTCGTGGGAGTTCCTCGGCGACGTGCTGTACCACGCGGCCCTGCCCGCGGTGACGATCCTCATCACGTCGCTCGGCGGCTGGATCCTCGGCATGCGCAACACGATGATCAACACGCTCGGTGACGACTACGTGACGTTCGCCGAGGCCAACGGCCTGCGCGGCCGCACGGTCGCGATCCGCTACGCCGCCCGCAACGCGATCCTGCCCAACCTCACCGGGTTCGGCATGGCGCTCGGCGGCGTCGTCGGCGGCTCCCTGCTCGTCGAGCAGGTGTTCGCGTACCCCGGCGTCGGCTACCTGCTGTTCAACGCCGTCACCAACCAGGACTTCCCGCTGATGCAGGCCCTCTTCCTCATGATCACCGTGAGCGTGCTGCTCGCGAACTTCCTGGTGGAGATCCTCTACGGCGTCCTCGACCCCCGAACGAGGCGGTGACCCCGATGGCTGACCCGACCACCACCACCACCGCGACGATCCCGGACCCCGAGGGTCCCGCCCCCGAGGCGGCCCGCGGACCGCAGCGGCCCGCCCGCACCCGTCTCGGCCGCACCGGCCAGGTGCTCGGCCGCGCGTTCGCCACCGTCTGGGCCAACCCCAAGGCCCGCGTGGGCCTCGTCATCCTGGGCCTGTTCGTCCTCATGGCGATCTTCGCGCCGCTGCTGGCCCCGTACTCCCCGCACGACGACTCGTTCGCCCGCAACGAGCCCGGCAGCGCCGCGCACTGGCTCGGCACCACCGGCGCCGGCGAGGACGTGCTGTCCCAGGTGATCTACGGCGCCCGCGTCTCCCTGCTCGTCGGCTTCGTCGCAGGCGGCCTGTCGACCGTCGTCGCCGTCGTCATCGGCCTGTCGTGGGGCTACCTGCGCGGCTGGGGCAACGACGTCGTCAACTTCCTCGTCAACCTCTTCCTCGTGATGCCGGGCCTGCCGCTGATGATCATCATCGCGGCGTACCTGCAGAACGGCGGGCTGCCGATGATCATCCTGGTCGTCGTCATCACCGGCTGGGCGTGGGGCGCCCGCGTGCTGCGCTCGCAGACGCAGTCGCTGCGCTCGCGCGACTTCGTGACGGCGGCGATCTTCTCCGGCGAGAGCTCGGCCCGCGTGATCTTCCGCGAGATCCTGCCGAACATGACCTCGATGATCGCGGGGTCGTTCTTCGGCGCCGCGACGTCGGCGGTGCTCGCCGAGTCCGGCCTGTCGTTCCTCGGCCTGGGCGACATGGCCACCGTGAGCTGGGGCTCGATGATCTTCTGGGCCCAGAACTCGATGGCGATCCTCACCGGCCAGTGGATCCTGCTGTTCGCCCCGGGTCTGTGCATCGCGCTGCTGGCGACCTCCATGACCCTCGTGAACTTCGGCGTCGACGGGTTGTCCAACCCGCGCCTGCGGGAAGGGACCGGCCGATGAGCCTGCTCGAGATCCAGGACCTGTCCGTCGTCTACGAGCCCCGCGGGGCCGTCCCGACGCACGCCGTCAAGAACGCGAACCTCACCCTGGAGCAGGGCGAGTTCGTGGGCCTGGTCGGCGAGTCCGGCTCCGGCAAGTCGACGCTCGGCTTCGCCGTCACCCGCCTCGCCAAGGCCCCGGCGCGCATCTCCGCCGGCCGCATCGTGTTCGACGGCACCGACATCGCGCACCTGGACGCCGAGGAGCTGCGCGTGCAGCGCCGCGGCGGGTTCGCGATGGTGCTCCAGTCGGGCATGAACGCGCTCAACCCGGTGCGCACCATCGCGCACCACTTCGGCGACATCTTCGCGGCGCACGGCCACGTGCCGAAGGGCAGGCGCCGCCAGCGCGCCGTCGAGCTGCTCGACAAGGTGCAGCTGCCCTCCACGGTGCTCGACCGCTACCCCGGCGAGCTCTCCGGCGGCATGCGCCAGCGTGTCTCGATCGCGCTGGCCCTGTCGCTCGAGCCGCGCCTCATGGTGTTCGACGAGCCCACGACCGCCCTCGACGTGCTGGTGCAGCACGCCGTCATGGACACCATCCGCGAGCTGCAGGCCGCGGAGGGCTTCACCGCCGTGCTCATCTCGCACGACCTGGGCGTGGTGCTGGAGTCCGCCGAGCGCGTCGTCGTCATGCACGACGGCGAGATCGTCGAGGACGGCGCCTCGCGGCAGATCTTCTCCGCGCCCGCGCACCCGTACACGCAGATGCTGCTGAGCCACTACGCCGACCCGCGGGCCGAGGTCGTCGAGCTGCCCGGCTTCGAGCGCAAGGCCCCTGCGGCCGCAGCGACCGACGGGGCGAAGGACGGCGCGGCCCGCACGGGCGCTCACGAGGGGCGCGCGGCCGCGCACGACGCGATCGTCGTCGACCACGTGTCGAAGGTGTACCCGCCGCCGCGCCGCGGCGAGAAGGCGGTCACCGCCGTCGACGACGTCTCGTTCCGGCTGGAGCCAGGCGCCGCGATGGCGCTGGTCGGCCAGTCGGGCTCCGGCAAGTCGACCATCGCCAAGATGGTCACCGGCGTGGAGCGGCCGACGTCGGGCACCGTGACGTTCGGCGACCTGCGGGTCGACCGGCTGCGCCGCCGCCAGCTCAAGACGCTGCACGCCGACGTCCAGATGGTCTTCCAGGACCCGTACTCGGCGCTCAACCCGCTGCACACCGTGGAGTACACGCTCACGCGGCCGGTGGAGAACTTCACCGGGCTCAAGGGCGAGGCGGCGCGCGAGCGCGTGCTGGAGCTGCTCGAGACCGTGGGCCTCACGCCCGTCGAGCAGTACGCGGCCAAGCTGCCGCACCAGCTGTCGGGCGGGCAGCGCCAGCGCGTCGTCGTCGCGCGCGCCCTGGCGTCGAACCCGCAGGTGCTCATCGCCGACGAGCCGGTCTCCATGCTCGACGTGTCGCTGCGCGCCGGCGTGCTCAGCCTGCTGGAGGACCTGCGCGCCGACCTCGGCGTCTCGCTGCTGTACATCACGCACGACCTGCTGTCCGCGCGCGTCGTCACCGACCAGATCATGGTGCTGCACCACGGCGAGGTCGTGGAGTCCGGCGGCACCACCCAGGTGCTCCGGTTCCCCGAGGACGCGTACACTACCCAGCTGCTCGACGCGATCCCGCAGCCGGCCCGCCGGTTCTCCGACGGAGCCGCGTCGTGACCGCGCCCGCCCCGGCGGCCGTCCGGCGGGGGGCGCCGTTCTCGGTGCTGCCGCTGCCGGAAGGCGTCGAGCCGCTCGTGCTGGACGTGCCGGTGGGCCCGCTGACCGCGCTGCGGTCGGTCGTGCCGGACGGCGTGGAGCGCCGCGCCGTCGCGCTGCTGGTCCCCGGGTTCACCGGGTCGAGGGAGGACCACCGGCTGCTGCTGCCGCTGCTGGCCGAGCGCGGGGTCGAGGCGTGGACGTACTCCCAGCGCGGGCAGGCCGACTCGGTCGCGCCGCGCGGGGTGGGCGCCTACCGCCGCGACGACTTCACGGGCGACGCGCTCGACGTCGCCGCCGTCGTGGGCGCGGCCGCCGGCATCCCCGCCGGCGACCTCCACCTGCTGGGGCACAGCTTCGGCGGCACGGTCGCGGCGGCCACGGCCGCGCGCGACGCCGCGCCGTTCGCCAGCCTCACCATGCTCTGCTCGGGCCCGCACGGCTGGCCGGGACGCAAGGACGCCGAGCGCGACCGGCTGCTCGCCGCCGCCGGGCTCGTCGACCTGTGGACGCTCGACAACCCCGGGCTCGCCCGGCGCCTGTCCGAGGACCCGGCCGCCCTGGCCGCCCTCGACGTCGACGCCCGCTTCCACCGCGACCGCTCGATCGCGACCAGCACGGACAACCTGCTGGGCGCGATCGACGTCCTCGCCGACGTCCGTGACGTGACGCCCGACCTGGCCGCGACCGGCCTGCCGGTGCTGGTCGCGCACGGCGTGGACGACGCGGCGTGGCCGCAGCCGTGGCAGCGCGCCATGGCCGAGCGGCTCGGCGCCCGCTACGAGGTGATCGCCGACGCCGGTCATCTGCCCAACGTCGAGAACCCCGCCGCGACGGCGGACCTCCTGGCCGGCTTCTGGACCTCCTCCCGCTGAGCCACCCCCGAACACCGCTCCACAACGTTAGGACCATCCCGTGCTGCACTTCCCCGAGGGCTTCCGCTGGGGCGCCGCCACCGCGGCCCACCAGATCGAGGGCAACAACGTCTCCAGCGACTGGTGGGTGCGCGAGCACGCCGCCGGCACCTCGATCGTCGAGCCCAGCGGCGACGCCGCCGACAGCTACCACCGCTACCGCGAGGACATGACGCTCCTGCGCGACGCCGGCCTCGACACGTACCGCTTCTCCATCGAGTGGGCGCGGATCGAGCCCGAGGAGGGCTTCGTCTCCCGCGCCGAGATCGCGCACTACCGCCGCATGGTGGAGACGTGCCTCGAGCTCGGCATCACCCCGATGGTCACGCTCATGCACTTCACGGTGCCGCGCTGGTTCTACGAGGAGGGCATGTGGCGCTCCCCGAAGGCGGCCGACCGCTTCGCGCGCTTCACCGAGCTCGCCCTGCCGATCCTCGGGAACGACGTCGACTACGTCTGCACCATCAACGAGCCCAACATCGCCGCGATGATCGCGGGGGGCGAGGACCCGGCCAACCTGGTCGCCTACGGGCTGCCCGCCCCCGACCTGCAGGTGGCGGACACGCTGCTGGAGTCGCACCGGCGCTCGCGCGAGATCCTCGCCGGCGTGGGTGGCATCAGCTCCGGCTGGACCGTCGCCACCCAGGACTTCCAGCCCGAGCCGGGCTGCGAGGACGTGGCCCACGAGTACGGCCACCAGCGCGACGACTGGTACCTCGAGGCCGCCCGCGGCGACGACTGGGTGGGCGTCCAGGCCTACACCCGCACCGTCATCGGCCCCGACGGCCCGCGCCAGGTGCCCGAGGGCGTCGAGACGACCCTCACCGGCTGGGAGTTCTACCCCCTCGCCCTGGAGCACGGCGTGCGCTCGGCATGGGAGAAGACCGAGGGCGTGCCGGTGTTCGTCACCGAGAACGGCATGGCGACGCAGGACGACGCCCGCCGCATCGATTACACCGAGGGCGCGCTGGCCGGCCTGCACGCCGCCATCTCCGACGGCATCGACGTGCGCGGCTACCTGCACTGGAGCCTGCTGGACAACTACGAGTGGGCCTCCGGGTTCCGCCCCACGTTCGGGCTCGTCGAGTTCGACAAGGAGACGTTCGAGCGCCGCCCGAAGCCGTCGCTCGGCTGGCTCGGCTCCGTCGCGCAGGCGAACGGCCTCACCGTCCGCTGACCCCTCCGCGAGGTAGTACGGACCCCGCCGAGGGAGGACGGTGCTACCTCGCGGAGACTCGTCCTCCCTCAGCGATCCTCGACCGACGGAAGGCTCAGGAGCCATGACCGACCTGCCGTACCGCGACCTGTCCCTCTCCCCCGCCGCACGGGTGGAGGACCTGCTGAGCCGCATGACGCTGCCCGAGAAGGTCGGGCAGATGCTGCAGCTCAACGCGATGGACGACCTCGACGAGATCGTCGTCGAGCGGCTGGCGGGGTCGATCCTGCACGCGTCGCCCTCGCGCGTCGTCGAGGCGATCGAGCTGGCCCGCGGCACCCGGCTGGGGATCCCGCTGCTGGTCGCGGACGACGCCATCCACGGGCACGGGTTCTTCCCCGGCGCGACCGTCTTCCCCAGCCAGCTGGGGATGGCGGCCACGTGGGACCTCGACCTGGTGGAGCGGGCGGCACGCGCGACGGCGGTCGAGGCCGCCGCGACCGGCCTCCACTGGACCTTCTCCCCCGTGCTGTGCGCGACGCGCGACCTGCGCTGGGGCCGCGTGAACGAGACGTTCGGCGAGGACCCGCACCTCATCGGGGAGATGGGCGCCGCGATGGTGCGCGGCTACCAGGGCGAGGGCCTCACCGACCCGACGGCGGTGCTCGCGACGGCGAAGCACTTCGCCGGCTACTCCGAGACCCAGGGCGGCCGCGACGCCACCGAGGCCGACCTCACGCCGCGCAAGCTCCGCTCCTGGTTCCTGCCGCCGTTCGAGCGCGTCGTCCGCGAGGGCGTGCGCACCGTGATGATCGGCTACCAGGCCATCGACGGCGTCCCCATCACGACCAGCCGCTGGCTGCTGCAGGGCGTGCTCAAGGACGAGTGGGGCTTCGACGGCACCCTCGTCACCGACTGGGACAACGTGGGCCGCATGGTGTGGGAGCAGTTCGTCAGCCCCGACCACGCGGCCGCGTCGGCCGCCGCCGTCGACGCCGGCAACGACGTCATCATGGCGACGCCGACGTTCTTCGAGGGCGCGCAGGAGGCCCTCGCCGACGGGCGCATCGACGAGAAGCGGCTCGACGACGCGGTGCGGCGCATCCTGCGCCTCAAGGTGGACCTCGGGCTGTTCGAGGACCCGCGGGCGCCCGTCGCCGAGCGCATCGAGGCCGTCGTCGGCTCGGCGGAGCACCGCGACCTCGCCCTCGACGTCGCGCGTGGCTCGCTGGTGCTGCTGGAGAACGACGGCACCCTGCCGCTCACGGGCGGTCTCGTGGCGGACGACGACGGGCGCGCGGTCGCCCCGACCGGTGCCGCGCCGCTGCGCGTCGCCGTCGTCGGGCCGAACGCCGACGACCCGCACGCCCAGCTCGGCGACTGGGCCGGCGCGTCGGGGCAGGTGAGCTGGATCCGCGACGGCCACCCGCGCGAGCTGACCGAGACGGTGCTGGACGGGCTGCGCGCCGTCATGCCGCCGTCGTGGGAGGTGACGCACGCCCGCGGCGCCGACATCGTCGAGCTGGGACCGGACCCCGACGGCACGCACTTCCCCGACGGGCAGCCGCGCCCGCCGGCGGCCCTGCCCGCGCCGTCCGACCCGGCCCTGCTGGCCGAGGCGGAGGAGGCGGCCCGCGCCGCGGACGTCGTCGTCGCCGTGCTGGGCGACGAGGTCGCGCTCGCCGGCGAGGGGAAGTCCACCGCCACCCTGGAGCTCCAGGGCGGCCAGGTGGAGCTGCTGGAGCGGCTGGTCGCGACCGGCACGCCCGTGGTCGTCGTGCTCGTCGCCTCGAAGCCGCTCGTGCTGCCCGAGGCCGTGGGCCGAGCCGCCGCCCTGGTGCACGCCGCCAATCCCGGCATGCGCGGCGGCCGGGCCGTCGCGGAGCTGCTGCTCGGGCTGGTCGAGCCGACCGGCCGCCTGCCGATCTCCTACGCCATGCACGCCGGGCAGCAGCCCGTCTTCTACCACCAGGTGCGCGGCCAGCACGGCACGCGGTACGCCGACCTCACGCAGCGCCCGCCGTATGTGTTCGGCGAGGGCCGGTCGTACACGACCGTCGAGTACTCGGGGCTCGCGCTGGACGCCGCCGACGTGGCGGCCGACGGCGTGGTGCGCGGCCGCGTCACCGTGGCCAACACCGGCCCCCGCCCGGCGGTCGAGACCGTGCAGGTCTACGTGAGCGACAAGGTCACGTCGGTGACGTGGGCCGACCGCGAGCTCAAGACGTTCCGCCGCGTGCCGCTGGCGCCCGGCGAGCGCGTCGTCGTCGAGGTCGAGGTGCCCGCCACGGACTGCACGATCGTCGACGCCGCCGGCCGCCGCGTCGTCGAGCCCGGCGAGTTCGAGCTGCTCGTCGGTCCGAGCTCGCGCCGCGACGACCTCCTGGTCGCTCCCTTCCGCATCTCCTGACGGCTTCCGGCGCGGGGCCTCCTCGTCGGCGCGGTCAGCCCTCCCGGCGGCGCCGCGCGGCGGCGAGCAGCGCGAGCCCGACGCCGGTCACGACCAGCGCCGCGATCGCCCACCCGGCCACCTGCGCGCCCGTGACCGGCAGCGGCCCGGACGTCGACGGGGGCGCGGTCGTCGTGCCACCGGGTTCCCCGGGGCCGGGCGGCACCGCGGGGGCGCCCGACGTGGGGCCGGGCGACGGAGGCACGCTCGGCGCGCCGGACGGGCTGGGCGACGGGCTCGGCGACACGTCGGGCTCCACGATGAGGATCCGCGCCTCGTCGGTGTCGTTGGGCTCGACGGTGTCCGGCTCCTCGTGGGTGACGACGCCGTCCACGGGCAGCACGTCGCCAGGGCTGCCGGTCGCCGTCCCGACGACCCGGTACACGACCTCCTCGCCCGGCGCGAGGTCCCCGACGTCGAGCGTCAGCGAGCCGACCACCCCGTCGGGCGGCTGCGGCCTCCCGGCCGGCCAGGACACCGCCACCCCGCTGTAGTCCGTGAGCCCGGGCGGCACGTCGAGGACGGCCACGACGTCGGTGGCGTCGTCGGGCCCCTCGTTGCGCACCGTCGCGGTGAGCTCCGCGCGCTCGCCGGACAGGTGGGTCTGCGTGGGCGGCGACAGCACCAGCGAGACGTCGGTGCCCGGCGGGGCGGCGACCTCGCCGCAGCTCTCGCCCTCGTTGTCCACGGCGGCCGGGTCGAGGGACCCGGAGCCGACCAGCGCCGAGTTGCACAGGTTCTCGCCCACCTGGTCCGCGGCCACGTCGAACGTCACGAGCACCGACGCCGACTCCCCCACCGGGATCCGGCCCACGGGACAGCGCACGATCGTCTCGGTGTCGCCGTTCGGGAGGCCGTGCGTCTCCGGGACGGGGCAGTCGGCGCCGCCCTCGAGCTCCGCGGACACGAACGTCATGCCGCCCGGCACCGTGTCCGACACGACGACGTCCTCGGCCACCGACGGCCCGGCGTTGCGCATCGTCAGCCGCCACGTCGCCGGGCTCCCGGCGACCATCGGGTGCGGGTCGACGAGGTCCTTGACGAGGCTGGTGTCCGAGACGTGCTGGACGGTCAGCGTCAGCGGGGCCTCGTTGTCCTCCTCCGTGGTCTCCGGCGTGTCCGAGCGGATCACCGCCCGGCCGGAGTAGCTGCCCGCGGGGGTGTCGCCGGGGACGTGCACGGTCACGACGTTGGTGGTCGCGCCTCCGGCCTCCCACCGGGCCCCGGGCGTCAGGGGCTCGCAGTGCAGCACGTACCGGAAGTCCTCCCACGACGCCGTCGTGGGGTCGTCGGGCGGCGTGCGGTTCCAGGTGCAGTCGTTGAACGGCACGTCGACGCTGTCCGCGTAGGGCACGAACCCGGGCGGGAAGACGGTGTCGCCGTTCGTCCCGTCGGCGGTGGACGGGCCGTTGTTCACGGCGAAGCCGGTGAACGTCACGTCCTGGCCGGCCGCCGGCGTCAGCGTGCTCGCGGAGGCGGAGATACCGAGGTTCGTCACGCGCCGCACGTCGACGTCGGCCGTGGCCGTGTTGTCGTCCGGCGCGGCCTCGTTCGCCAGCAGGCCGACCGTGGCGGTGTTCGTCGCCGTGCCCGCCGCCAGCGTGTCCGGCGTCGAGGCCACCACGTGGATCGTGGCCGAGCCGCCCGCCGGGACCGCGCCCAGCCGGCACGCGATCTCCTGCCCGGGCCCGTCGGGCACCTGCGGCCGGGCCTCGGTCTCGTCGACCGGCGTCGTCTGCGGCGGCGTGCACTCCGACAGGGCGTCCACCAGCGTGAACCCGGCCGGCAGGGAGTCGGTGACGACCGCGTGCTCCACGCCGGACGCCCCCGAGTTCACGACGGTCAGCGTGTACCCGACCGTACCGCCCGCGTTGACGGTGGCCGCGTCGGGCGTCTTGACCAGGTGGAGGTCGGCGATCTCGACGACGTCGACCGCGGCGGCGTCCTGCACGCTCGTCGCGCCGCCGGCCAGCGGGGTGCCGGTGGTGGCCGTGGCGGTGTTCGGCACCTGCTCGGCGAACCGGTCGCCCCCGTTGAGGTTGTTGGCGTCCGGGTCCAGCGTGCCGTGCACGGTGACGACCACCGGGGCGGGCGCGGTCGCCCCCGACCAGCCGTGCACGGTGCCGAGCGAGCACGAGAGCGCGCTGCGCACTCCCCCGCCCGGCTCCACCGCGGGGGTGATCGTGCAGGTTCCGCTGCCGGTGCTGGCCCCGGTGGCGACGAAGCCGAGCGGCAGGAGGTCCTCCACGACGACGTCCTGCGCGTCCGCGTAGCCCGCCCCGGGCCGGGCGGCCTCAGCCACGGCGACCTCGATGCGGTAGGTGAAGGCGCCGCCCGCAACGAAAGAGTCGTGCGGGTCGGAGGCCTCGTCCGGGTTGGGGACGGTGCCCGTCGCCGTCTTGGTCACGGCCAGGTCGGTCACGGGGGTGCCCACGACGGTGGACGCCTGCTGCGTGTTGTTCGTGAGGTCGGTCTCCGGGGTGGAGCTGGCGGCCTGCGCCGTCTTCACGTAGGTCCCCGGGTCGACGTAGCTCGCGACCTCCAGGACGTAGTCGATGTCGACCGACTCGCCGGGCGCGAGGTCACGGCCGTCCAGGGTGCAGACGATCTCCCGTGCCGTCGCGGTGCAGTCCGCGGGCAGCGTCCCGGGGTCCACGAGCACGCCGTCCTCGGTGCGCTCGATGCGCAGGGTCACGTCGCGGGCCACCGACGGCCCCTCGTTGGACACCGTGAGGTGGACCCGCCGATGGGTGCCGGGGCCGGTCGCCTCCGGGTCGACGGGCTCGACGGAGAGACCGGTGACCGCCACGTCCGCCTCGGCGTCCACGGTGCTGGACGCCTGCGCGCTGTTGTTCGCCAGGTTGTTGTCGGGGTTGGTCTCCATGTTCCCCGTGACGACCGTGGCCGCGTTCACCAGCGTGGCCCCGGCCGCGACGTCCGGCGCCACGTCGACCGTGACCTCGACCGTCGCCGACGTCCCGGCGTCCAGGTTGGCCCCCAGCTGGCAGGTGAGCGTCTGCCCGCTGGTGCCGCAGGTGACGCTCTGACCGCCGCCGGAGGTGACGGTCGCGCCCTGGAAGGTCATGCCGTCCGGCAGCGTGTCCGTGAGGACCGGGCGGAGGGCGGCGAGGTTCTCCGTGACGTCGCCGGGGTCGTTCGTGTTGGTGACGACGAGGTCGTAGGTGGTGGTGCCCCCCGCCGTCACCGTGGCGTCAGCCGTCTTGGCGAGCGAGAGGTCCACGAACGGGAGCCCGCTGAGCGTCCACGACGCCTCGTCGTTCGACGGGTCGGTGTCCCCCGGCGCGTCGATCGTGACCGTCTGCACGACGTCCGGGCCGCCCGCGAGCACCTCGTCGGCCTGCATCGCCACGGTGACGACGGCGGTCTCGCCGGGCGCGACCGGGCCGGGCACCGTGCACGTGAACCCGTCCGCGGTGACGTCCGCCGCGCACCCGGTGACGGGGTCCGCCCCGCGCAGGTCCAGCGCGTCGGGCAGGGCGTCGCTCACGTCGATGTCGCGCGCCGCGGACGGGCCGTTGTTGGTGATCGTGATCCGGTAGTCGACCGGCCGCGGCGCCTCGCCCGGCAGGGTCGTGCGGTTGGCCGTCTTGGTCACGGCGAGGTCGTACTCGGCGCGCACCGCGGTGTCGGACGTGGCGGTGTCGTTCCCGCCCGCCGGGTCGGTGGACGTGGACGTCGCCGTCGCGGTGTTGCGGAGCGTGCCGGTCGCCCCGGGCGCCACGAGGCCGGTCACCGTGATCGTCACCGCCGCTCCCGCCGTGCCCGCGCCGGCGGACGGCAGGGCGCCGACCGGGCACGTGACCGTCCGGACCTCGACGGTGCACGCGTCGCCGCGGGACGTCGTCGCCCCGACGCCGGTGACCCCGTCGGGGACGGCGTCCGTGACCACCACGCCGGTCGCGTCCGCGGGCCCGTAGTTCGTGGCGGTCACCGTCCACGCGATGCTCCGGCCCGCCACCACGTCGGCCGGCCCGGCCTTGGTGACCCGGACGTCGGCCTCCGGGGCGGACGCTGTCACGGTCGCCGTCGCGGTGTTGTCGTCGGTCGCCGGGTCGGGCGTCGCCGACGACACGGTCGCCGTGTTCGCGACGGTGGCGCCCGCCGTGAGGTTCGTCGCGAGCGTCCCCGTGACGGTCACGGTCGCCGTCGCCCCCGCAGGGAGCCTGTCGAGCGTGCAGGTCGCCCCGCGGCCCGTCGGCTCCTCGCACGCGGGGGCCGACCCGTCCGCCGACGTGATCGTCGCGCCGGTGAGCGTGGCCCGGCCGGCGTCGTCGAGCGCGTCGGTGATCCGCACGGCACGTGCGTCGGACGGCCCGGCGTTCGACACCCGGAGGGTCCAGGTCGTCTCGGCGCCCGGGCCGGCCGTCGTCGGGGACGGCGTCTTGGTGACCGACAGGTCGGCCCGCCGCGCGAGCGTGACGGTGGCGCCGGAGACGTTGTTCGCGGGCGTCGGGTCCAGGGACGACGTGCTCACCGTCGCGACGTTGGTCAGGGACGTCGCCGTCGAGCCCGACGACGTCGTGCCGGTGAGGGTCACGGTCGCGGTCGCCCCGTCGGCGAGGTCACCGAGCGCGCAGCTCACGGTCCCCTCGGCCACGGAGCAGGTCCCGGCCGTAGACGTCGCGGTCACGCCGTCCCAGCCGGCGGGCACCGGGTCTGTGACCGTCACGTCCGTGGCGGCGTTCGGCCCGTCGTTGCGGACGACGAGCGTCGCGGTCACGTCCTGACCGACCGCCGCCGGGTCGGGGGACATCGTCTTGGTGACCGACACGTCGGCCTGCCGCGCCACGTCCACGGTCGCGGGCTGGGTCGTGTAGCGCGCCGCCGTCCCGGTGGTCGCCGTCGCGTAGTCGAGGTTCGCGAGGTTCGCGACGGTGGTCCCGCCCGCGTCGTCGTCCAGCGTCACCTGGAACGCGTAGGCGGGCGCCGCGCCGATGTCGACCGTGCCCCCGGCCGACGCCGTCGCCCCCGTCCCCACGCGGACGCGCACCGTCCGCCCGTCGACCTCACCCCGGTCGTCGCCTGCGCCGTCGGTGAGCTCGCCCGGCGGCGACACCGGCGACGCGAGGTAGCGCAACGACCCCGGCACGTAAGAGGTGCCGGGCGGCAGGTCGTCCTCCGACACGGCGTCGACAGCGGGGTCCTGCCCCGTGTTGGAGTAGTGGACGGTGTACTCCAGCGTGTCGCCCGGGCGTGCCGGACTGTGCCCGCTGAGGTTCACGACCGTCTTGGCCGACGCCGTGAAGTCGGGGGCGTAGAGGTTGATCGCCAGGCCCACCACTCCCGGGTAGTAGACGTCCCCGTTGCTGGAGAACGTGAAGGTCGCGCTCGTGGCGCCGTTCGGGATCACCCCCGAGGCGCCGAGGTTCTTCACGTCGAACCCGAGCATGTTCCGGTGCGCGGGCGTGCGGGTGGCGACCGACGACCCGTTGCTGTCGTTGGTGGAGTCGAAGAAGTTGGAACCCGGCGACGCCGCCGTCGCCAGCTGGGTGCTGTCGAGCCTCGTGTAGTCGCCGGTCTGCGAGAGGTCGCCCTCGTAGGCCACCATCGTCAGCTGCGCGTCGACCGTGCCCGACCGCGGCGCGAGGAACCCTGAGACCTGCACCGACTGCGGGCTCCTGTTGCTCACGACGTCGAACCCGTCGAACACGGTGAGGTTGCGCAGCGGCAGGCCGGGGGCCGAGTACGCGACCGTGAGAGCCCAGCCGGCGTACCGGTCCTGCCCGGTCGCGGCGGCCACGTTCGCGCCCCAGTAGCTCCCGTTGCCCGCGGACCTGACGATCGTCGTGACGTCGGCGAAGCGTTGGTACGCGCCGTAGCTCGAGGTGTTGGGGCCGAACTGGTCGTGCGTGGCCGTCGACGCCGCGACCGTGCGGTAGCCGGTGTCCCCGGGGGCGCGCAGCGACATCCCGCCGATCGCGCTCGCGGACGCGCTCTGCCCCCCGGACCCGGCGTCCAGCCGCGCACCCCAGTACAGGCCCGCCCACAGCACGGTCGCACCCTCGGGCAGGTCGAGCCGGGACGCGGACGAGTTGGTCGTCCCGGGCATCCCGTCGGCGTCGAGCTGCGTCATGGTGAAGCCGTTGTTGTCGGTGGCCGCGCCGTTCTGTGCGTTCGTGCAGGACGAGGACGCGCTGCAGGTCAGGAGGTTGTTGCCGACGGTCGTGAGCGCGCCGTTGGCGTTGGTCGAGAACTTGACCGTGAACGGCTGCGTGGGGGCCGCCGACGCGGGCGCGGCCGCGGGAAGCGTGAGCGTGACGAAGGCCAGCGCGAGCACGCCCAGGGCCGCAGCCACCCGCCGGATCGCAGTGCGCATACCGCCTCCACCCCTCATGGCGAGACTAGGGGCAGGCGGCGCCGCGGGCGCGGGCAGCCGGGCGGCAGGCTTGACACGTTACCCCCTAGGGGTATGGTGGACTCATGACCGACACCGGCATGCCCCTCCCCGACCTCGCGACCGACGGCGGCCACCCGCACGACGGCCCGCACGGCTACGCCTCCGACAAGGAGGCCTACCTCAAGCGCATGCGCCGCATCGAGGGCCAGGTGCGCGGCATCGCCCGCATGATCGACGAGGACGTCTACTGCATCGACATCCTCACCCAGGTGTCCGCCGTGACCAAGGCGCTGCAGGCCGTCTCCATCGGCCTCGTCGAGGACCACCTGGGCCACTGCGTCGTCGACGCGGCCCGCGCGTCCGAGGCCGAGGGCGCCGCGAAGGTCAAGGAGGCGGCCGACGCCATCGGCCGGCTCGTCCGGTCCTGACCCACGTCTCACTCCCTGCTGATCCACCCTCGATGAAGGAGCACGCATGAGCACCGTCACCACCCTGGGCGTCACCGGCATGACCTGCGGCAACTGCGTCGCGCACGTGACCAAGGACCTCTCCGCCGTCCCCGGCGTCGAGGACGTCTCGGTCGAGCTGCACGTCGGCGGTACCTCCGACGTCACCGTCTTCTCCGACGCCCCGCTCGACGAGGCCGCGCTGCGCGAGGCCGTCGACGAGGCCGGCTACGACGTCGAGTCCGTCGCCGTCCAGCAGGACGCGCTCGCCGCCCAGCAGGCCGCTCAGGCGCCCGCCCGCCAGGAGGCGCACAACTGCGCCTGCGGCTGCGGCACCGGTGAGGCCTCCGCCACCGAGACCGCCCCGGCGCAGAAGACCTACGACCTGGCCGTGCCCCCGCGCGCCTGAGTCCCCGCTCCCCGGAGCCACCCCCGCGGACCGCCTGCCGAACCGTCGCCCGCCCCGCCCGCCCCGGACCGGGCCGCCGCGACCCAGGCCCTCCGCGCCGCGCCGTCGTCCCCCGACCCGGCGCCCCCACCGCGACCCCGCCGCCCCGGGTCGTCGCGGGTGACCTCCACCCAGCACCTCAGGGAGTCACCCTCATGAGCACCCCCACGTCCTCGCCGGTCGACCCGGCAGGGCCCGCCGCCGGCCCTCCGATCCTGGAGATCGACCTCGCCATCGAGGGCATGACCTGCGCGTCGTGCGTGGCGCGCGTCGAGAAGCGGCTCAACCGCGTCGACGGCGTCACCGCGACGGTGAACCTGCCGCTCGAGAGCGCCCACGTCGAGCTCACCGCGCCCGTCGACGACGCCGCGCTGGTCGAAGCCGTCGAGAAGGCCGGCTACGGCGCCCGCGTCACCGGCCGCCGCGACGTCGCACCGCCCGCCCCCGACCAGTCGGACGCTCAGCGCACCCCTGCGCACCACACGTCTGACACCTCGGCCCCGGGCGACGCCCGCGGCGCGGACCTGCGCCGTCGGCTCGTCGCGTCCGCGGTGCTCACCGTGCCGGTGGTCGCGCTGTCGATGATCCCCGCGCTGCAGTTCACGGGCTGGCAGTGGGTGGTCGCCGCCGCCGCGCTGCCGGTCGTGACGTGGGGCGCGTGGCCGTTCCACACCGCCGCGGCGCGGGCCGCCCGGCACGGCGCGTCCACGATGGACACGCTGGTCTCCCTCGGCGTGATCGCCGCGACCCTGTGGTCGCTGTGGGCGCTCACCCTCGGCGGCACGGGCGAGCTCGGGATGCGGATGCGGCCGTCGCTGATCCCGTCCGAGTCGGGCGGCGCGCCCGAGCTGTACTTCGAGGTCGCGGCGGTCGTCACGACGTTCCTGCTCGCCGGCCGGTACGCCGAGCACCGCTCCCGCCGCCGCGCCGGCGACGCCCTGCGCTCCCTGCTGGAGCTGGGCGCGAAGGACGCCGAACGCGTACGGCTCGGCCCCGACGGCGCGCCGCTGACCGGTCCCGACGGCGGGCGCGTCACCGATCGCGTGCCCGTCGCGGACCTCGCCGTCGGCGACGTGTTCGTCGTGCGGCCGGGCGAGAAGGTCGCCACCGACGGCGAGGTGGTCGAGGGCGCGAGCGCCGTCGACACGTCGCTGCTCACGGGCGAACCGGTCCCGGTCGACGTCGCCCCCGGGGACGCCGTCACCGGCGCGACCGTCAACACGTCCGGCCACCTGCTGGTGCGCGCCACGCGCGTGGGCGAGGAGACCACGCTCGCGCAGATCGGGCGGCTCGTGTCGCAGGCGCAGACCGGCAAGGCGCCCGTCGCCCGGCTCGCCGACCGCATCTCCGCCGTCTTCGTGCCGATCGTCATCGGGCTGTCCGTGCTCACCCTGGTGGGCTGGCTGGTGGCCGGCGCCGACGTCCAGCTCGCGTTCACCGCCGCCGTCGCGGTGCTGATCATCGCGTGCCCGTGCGCCCTCGGCCTCGCGACGCCCACCGCGCTGCTGGTCGGCACGGGCCGCGGCGCGCAGCTCGGCATCCTCATCAAGGGCCCGGAGATCCTGGAGTCCACGCGCCGCGTCGACACCGTCGTGCTCGACAAGACCGGCACCGTCACCGAGGGCCGCATGCAGGTGGAGCGCGTGCTCGTCCCCGACCTGTCAGGGCCACGAGCAGGTTCTGGGAGTCCTGGCCCCGACACGTCGCGGGAGCGGGAGGTGCTGGCGTACGCCGGCGCCGTCGAGGCCCTCAGCGAGCACCCGATCGCCCACGCGGTGGCCGCCGCCGCACGCGAGCTGTCAGGGCCACGAGCAGGCTCTGAGGGTCCTGGCCCCGACAGCTCGGTCGGGACGGGGGCGGACGGCGTCGGGATCGGCGCGCTGCAGGCGTTCGACTTCCGCGCGACGCCGGGCGGCGGGGTCGAGGCGGTCGTGCGGCGGGCGCACTCGGGCCTCGCCGGGCTCGCCGCGGACGGCGGGCTGAACGCCCGGCGGGTGCTCGTGGGGCAACCGTCATGGCTGGCCGGGCAGGGCGTCGCGTTCGACGTCGGCGGCACGGACGGACTGGCGGCAGCGTTCGCCGACGCCGAGGCGACCGGGGCGAGCGCCGTCGTCGTCGCGTGGGACGGTGCCGCCCGCGGCGTCGTCGTGCTGCGCGACCCGGTCAAGGCGACGTCCGCCGAGGCCGTGCGCGAGCTGCGCGACCTCGGGCTCCGGCCGGTGCTGCTCACCGGCGACGGCGAGGGTGCGGCCCGCGTCGCCGCCCGCGAGGTCGGCATCGCCGAGGAGGACGTCATCGCCCGCGTGCTGCCGCAGGACAAGGCGGCGGTCGTGACGCGACTGCGCACCGAGGGCCGGGTCGTGGCGATGGTCGGCGACGGCGTGAACGACGCCGCCGCCCTCGCCACCGCGGACCTGGGGCTCGCGATGGGCACGGGCACCGACGTCGCGATCGAGGCGAGCGACATCACGCTCGTCCGCGGCGATCTGCGCTCCGCGCCCGCCGCCGTCAGGCTCTCGCGCGGCACGCTGCGCGTGATCAAGCAGAACCTGTTCTGGGCGTTCGCCTACAACGTGGCGGCCATCCCGCTCGCCGCGGCGGGGCTGCTCAACCCGATGATCGCCGGGGCGGCCATGGCCGCGTCGTCCGTCATCGTCGTCGGCAACTCGCTGCGCCTGCGCCGCGCCGGCTGACCGCGAAGCGTTGTGGGTGGGATCGTGGCCCGTTCTCGGTGCGAACCCGGGCCACGATCCCACCCACAACGCTTCCCCGGGATCAGCGGAAGCGGCGGCCCTCGTCGCGGCGGTAGGCGCCGACGGCGAGGACGGCGAACAGCGCGGTCCAGCCCAGCAGCACGACCCACGCCAGCCCGTAGGCGGGCTCGCCGGTGAGCGCCTGCACCAGCAGGTCACGACCGGCGCGCGTCGGGGTGGCCTGCGAGATCGCGTCCAGCCACTCCGGGAACGCCTGCGGCGGCAGGAACAGGCCGCCCGCGAACGCCAGGGGGAACAGCATCGCCTGCACGACCGGCAGCGCGGCCTTCGCGGACAGCGAGTACCCCACCGCCATCCCGAGCAGCACGAACGGCACGGAGACCAGCAGGATCGTGGCCACCCCGGCGAGCAGCTGCCCGAACGTCACGGTCGCGGCGGTGAACAGCCAGCCGATGAGGATCAGCGGGACCAGCCCGAACAGGGCGAAGATCGCGCCGTTGCCGATCCGCGCGACCATCCGCGGGCCGGGGCCGGCCGGCAGGGAGCGCAGGAACGGGTCGAACGGGAGCTGCCGGTCCTCGGCCACGCCCAGCCCGTAGGTGAACAGGCTCGCCGAGCAGACGGCGAACAGGCCGAGGCTCGCCACCGACATGGTCGCCCACAGCGGGTTGTTCGCGACCTCGCGCTGCGGCACGACGAAGAAGAACATCGCCAACGCCGGGAACAGCATGTTGCCGAGCACCGCGATGGGCACGCGCACCGTCTCGAGGAACTGGTAACGCAGGTGCAGCCAGGTCAGCCGCAGCGGTCCCGGGGCCCTCCCCGCCCGGGCGGGGGGCGTCGTCGCGCTCATCGTGCCGCCTCCGTCACCATCTCCTCGAACGCCTCCTCGAGGCTCGCGCCCCGGATGCGGAGGTCGTGGAAGTCCACGTCGACGCGCACCAGCGACCGGACGAGCTCGTCGGCGTCCGCCGTGTACAGCTCCTGCGTGCCGTCGTCGAGGCGCTCGGAGCGCACGACGCCGGGCCATGCGGCCAGGTCCGCCGTCGCGCGGAGCGCCACCCGGCGCAGGCCCACGCGTCGCAGGATGGCGTCGAGCGTGTCGTCCGCCCGCACCACGCCGCGGTCGATGACGACGACGCGCTGCGCCAGCGCCTGCACCTCCTCGAGGTAGTGGCTGGTGAGCAGCACCGTGCCGCCGGCCGCGTGGTAGGCGCGGATCGCGTCCCACAGCGCCTGGCGGGCACCGACGTCGAGCCCGGTGGTGGGCTCGTCGAGCAGGACGACGCGCGGCCGCCCCACCAGCGACAGCGCGACGGCGAGCCGCCGCTTCTGCCCGCCGGACAGGGCGCCCGTCTGGCGGCGGGCCAGGTCGGCGAGCCCGAACTGCTCCAGCAGCTCGCCCGTGGGCACCGGGTCGGCGAAGTGCCCGCCCACGAAGTCGACCACCTCGCGCACCCGCAGCGTGGCGGGCAGCCCCGTCTCCTGCGGGGTGATGCCGAGGCCGGTGCGGCTGGCGGCGTCGCGCGGGTCGCCGCCCAGCAGGCGCACGGTGCCCGCGTCGGGGCGGCGCTGGCCGCTGACCAGCGAGAGCAGCGTGGACTTGCCGGCCCCGTTGGGCCCGAGCAGCCCCACGAGCTCGCCGGGGCCGACGTCGAGCGACACGTCGTCGAGCGCGACGACGTCGCCGAACCGCCGGGTGACGCCGCGCACGGCGACGACGGCGGGCACCGCTGCGTGCCCGGGGTCGGACGGAGCGTCGGGCGCGGCGTCGGGCGCGGACGGCGCGTCGACCCGGGCGGGTGCACGCTCCGGGGGGCGGGTGCGGGTCATGATCCGGCTCCTCTCAGCAGGCCGGTCAGGGCCTCTTGGTAGTCCTCGAACGCGCGGCGCCCCTGCGGGGTGAGCGCGAGGTAGGTCGCGGGGGTGCGGCCCTCGTGGGTCTTGGTGACGCGGACGTAGCCCGCGTCCTCGAGCTTGCGCAGATGGGTGGACAGGTTCCCGGCGGTCATGTCGAGCAGCTTCTGCAGCCTGGGGAAGCTCAGCTCGTCGCCGGCGTCCAGGGCGGCGAGTGTCGCGACGACGCGCAGCCGGGCGGGCGCGTGGATGACCGGGTCGAGGGCGTCAGCCACGGCCCGCCCCCTCCCCCGCCCGGCGCCGTCGGCGCACGATGCGCAGGTGCTCGACGAGGGCCATCACGAGGAAGCCGCCCCCGCCGGCGAACGCCATCACGAGGTAGGTGAGGGGCAGGCCGGCGAGCGTCGCGGCCGCGGCGACCAGCAGGATCCACCCGCCCAGGACGAACAGGGAGCGGTCGTCGAACGCGACCGCCCCGCCCAGGTACAGCAGCCCGACGACGAGGCACGCGCCGCCGTTGCTGGCGAGGCCCATGAGCTCCCCGTCCGCTCCCGCACGGGCGAGCCCGCCGAGGAACGCGCTGAAGGTGAGGAAGCCGAGCATCCACGCCCAGCCGTACATCGCGCCCGTCCGGGCGGAGACGCCGCGCGTGCCGGACGTGCGGCTCATGGTGTGCACCATCGTGAACACGACGGCCGCGGCGAGGGCGCCGGCGAAGACCCAGTACGCCCAGGCCTCCGGCTGCTCGCGGCCCTGCGCGCTGAACCACAGCACGAGGTAGCCGGCCAGCCACGCGACGCCCCACGCGCCGTAGAGTGCGCGGCCGTCCGGCCCGAGGGCCGCGCGGGCCCGGTCCTGCTGCTCGCGGATGAGCCGGAGCGAGTCGGCGGCGGCCAGCCCCGCGTCGTCGTTGGCGTCGCCAGGGCGGTCGGGGTGTTCGGTCATCGCTGCCTCTCGGAGATCCTGCAGACGACTTTGCGCTGCAAACTGCTTTGTCGATCATGGCACTGAGCGGCTCCGTGCACAACCCCTCGGAAATGTGATATCACTTTGCTATCGCAGCGCACCCGACCCGCGCGTCCCCCGACCCTGGAGCATCGATGAGCGACAGCACTCCCCCGCAGGCCACCACCGGCGGTACCCCCGCCGGCCGTCCCGTCGGCCACGACGGGACCCGCGTCGAGGTGGAGGAACGCGCCGCCTGGTCGGTCGGCGCGGGCGGCGCCGTCCTCGGCGTGGTCCTGTCCCTGCTCGTCCTCGCGCTCGGCACGCTCGGCGCCGTCTCGAACGACGCCCCGGCCATGGTGTGGCTCCTGGCCGTCGGCCTGCTGCTCGCGCTCGCGGTGCTCACCGGCATCTCCGTGATCAGCCCCGGCGAGACGCTGGTCGTGCAGCTGTTCGGCCGCTACCTCGGCACGATCCGCCGCACGGGCCTGGTCATGACCGTGCCGCTCAGCACGAAGCGCCGCGTGTCGGTGCGGGTCCGCAACTTCGAGACCAGCGAGCTCAAGGTCAACGACGCCGACGGCAACCCCATCAACATCGCCGCGATCGTCGTCTGGCAGGTGGCCGACACCGCCCGGGCGAGCTTCGCCGTCGAGGACTACGACGACTTCGTCTCCGTGCAGGCCGAGTCTGCGCTGCGGCACGTGGCCATGTCCCACCCGTACGACGGCGGGGACGGCGTCGAGTCGCTGCGCGGCGCGACGGAGCTCGTGTCCGGGGAGATCGCGGCGGAGGTCGCCGCCCGCGTCGCGGTCGCCGGCGTCGAGGTCGTCGAGGCCCGCATCTCGAACCTCGCCTACGCCCCGGAGATCGCCCAGGCCATGCTGCAGCGCCAGCAGGCGGGCGCGATCATCGCCGCCCGCTCGCGGATCGTCGAGGGCGCCGTCTCGATGGTCGAGGACGCGCTGAACCGCCTCGAGTCCGAGGGCGTCGTCACGCTCGACGACGAACGCCGCGCCACCATGGTCTCCAACCTGCTGGTGGTGCTGTGCGGCGAGAGCCGCGCCACCCCCGTCGTCAACGCGGGATCGCTGTACCAGTGACGCCCGCACCCCCTGCACCTGGGGAAGAGCCCGGGGACGACGCGCCGTCGTCCCCGGGCGCCGAGCGTCCTGAGGGTCTCGGGCGTCCCGCCCGGCCCGCGCGCAAGCAGGTGCTGCTGCGCCTCGACCCCGCGATCCACGACGCCGTCGCCCGCTGGGCCGCCGACGACCTGCGCAGCGTCAACGCCCAGATCGACCTGCTGCTGCGCCGGGCGCTCAAGGACGCCGGGCGGCTCCCGCGCGACGCGGCGCCCACCCGGCGTCCCGGACGCCCCCCGTCCTCCTGATCGCCGTCCAGGGGCGGGTGCTATAACCGGACGGTGGCCGACCCGCAGACGATGACGCCCGCGGCGCGACGCCGCACCACCGCCGAGATCTGGATCGTGCTGGGCCTCAGCCTGGGGCAGAGCGGCGTGTACGCCCTGGTCAACATCATCGCGAGGCTCACGGCCGAGACCCCGCTCGCGGAGCAGTCCGCGACCCTCAACGCCAGCCAGTCGGACCGCTCGCTCCTCGACCTCACCTACCAGCTGCTGGGGATCTTCTTCGCGCTGGTCCCGGTCGCGCTGGCGCTGTACCTGCTCAGCGGGCGGGCGGGCGCCACGTGGCGGGGCACGCGTCGTCGGATCGGCCTCGACTGGGGTCTGGAGGACGCGCGACCCGGCCGCGACGTCGCATGGGGCTTCGCGCTGGCAGCCGCCATCGGCATCCCGGGGCTCGCGTTCTACGCCCTCGGCCGCCTGCTCGGCATCACGGTCCAGGTACAGGCCAGCGCCCTGAACGAGCACTGGTGGACGGTGCCGGTCCTCGTCCTCGCCGCCCTGCAGAACGGTCTGCTCGAGGAGGTCGTGGCCGTCGCGTACCTGCACGAGCGCACCCGCGACCTCGGATGGTCCCGCCTGTGGTTCGTGGTGTGGAGCTCGCTGCTGCGCGGCTCGTACCACCTGTACCAGGGCATCGGCCCGTTCTTCGGCAACGTCGTGATGGGGCTGGTGTTCTCGTGGTTCTACACCAGCCGGTGGGGCCGGCAGCGGGTGGTGCCGCTCGTCGTCGCGCACACCCTGCTCGACGTCGTCGCCTTCGTCGGCTACGCGCTCCTGCCGCAGGGGTGGAAGAACGCGCTCGGCCTCTGATCGGAGGCCGAGCGCGTCCCGCCGGGTCAGCCCCGCCGGAGGGCGAGCAGCTCCTCCCGGTGCACGGCCTGCGCCTCAGGGTCGGGCACCGGCAGCGAGGCCAGCAGCTGCTTCGTGTAGTCCTCGCGCGGCGCGCCGAGCACCTGCTCGCCCGTGCCCTCCTCGACCAGGTGCCCGCGGTAGAGCACCGCGATGCGGTCGGCCAGGAGGTCCACGACGGCGAGGTCGTGCGACACGAACAGGCAGGCGAAGCCGAGCTCCTTCTGCAGCTCGGCGAAGAGCTCCAGCACCCGCGCCTGCACCGACACGTCGAGGGCCGACGTCGGCTCGTCGGCGATGAGCAGCTCCGGGTCGAGCGCCAGGCCGCGCGCCAGCGACGCGCGCTGCCGCTGCCCGCCGGACAGCTCGTGCGGGAAGCGGTCGCCGTAGCTGCGGGGCAGCTGGACGGCCTCGAGCAGCTGGTCGACGCGGCCGCGCGCGGCCTCCGGGTTGCGCACCCGTCCGTGCACGACCAGCGGCTCCGCCACGCACTCGGCGATGGTCAGCAGCGGGTTGAACGACGTGGCCGGGTCCTGGAACACGAACCCTAGCCGCGGGCGCATCGCCTTGAGGTCACGCCCCCTGGCGCCGCGCATCTCGGTGCCGAGCACCTGCAGCGACCCGCCGCTCACGGGCGTGAGGCCGGCGATCGCGCGGGCGATCGTCGTCTTGCCCGAGCCCGACTCCCCGACCAGCCCCAGCACCTCGCCGGGGCGGATCGCGAGGTCCACGCCGTCCACCGCGGTGAACGCCGGTTGCCGGAACCGCCCCGGGTACGTGATGGTCAGGCCCTCGGCCCGCACCACCGGCTCGGACGCCGCCCATCCCTCGGGGCGGGCGGCGGCGCGCTCGACGGCGCGGACGGCGCCCTCACCGATGCGCGGCACGGCCTTGAGCAGCGCCTTCGTGTAGTCGGCCTGCGGGTCGGCGAACAGGTCGCCCACCGCCGCCTGCTCCACGACCTTGCCCTGGTACATCACGGCGACCCGGTCGGCCAGGTCCGCCACCACGCCCATGTTGTGCGTGATGAGCACGATCGCCGTGCCGGTCTCGTCGCGCAGGTGGCGCAGCAGGTCGAGGATCTCGGCCTGGACGGTGACGTCCAGCGCCGTCGTCGGCTCGTCCGCGACGATGAGGCTCGGCCCCAGCACCAGCGCCATCGCGATGACGATGCGCTGCTTCTGCCCGCCCGAGAACTGGTGCGGGTAGTGGTCCACGCGGTGCTCGGGGTCGGGGATGCCGACCGTGCCGAGCACCTCGATCGCCCGCCGCCGCGCCTCCTTCTTCGACACGTCGCCGTGCGCACGGATGCCCTCGGCGATCTGCCACCCCACCGTGTACACGGGGTTGAGCACGCTGGAGGGCTCCTGGAACACCATCGCCACGTCGCGGCCGCGCACCTGGCGCAGCTTCGACGCCGAGACCGCGACGACGTCCGTCGCCGCGCCGTCGCGCCCCGTGAGGACGACGGCGCCGCTCGTGGTCGCCGTCTCCGGCAGCAGGCCCAGGATGGTCTTGGCCGTGACGGTCTTGCCCGAGCCGGACTCGCCGACGACGGCGAGCACCTCGCCCGGCTGGACGTCGAGGCTCACGCCGGCGACGGCCCGCACGGGGCCGGCGTCCGTGGCGAACGAGACCTCGAGGTCCCTGACCGACGCGACAGCGCCGTTCGGCGCGACGGCGTCGTGCGACGCGACGGCGCTGTTCGATGCTTCGGCGCTCATGCGTCGTCTCCCTTCGGGTTCTCCGAGTGCTCGGCGGACGCCGGGTTCTCCGGGTCGGAGGCGTCCGCCTCGACCGACGTCGCCGCGACCGCCCCCGCCACCTGGCCGGAGCGTGCGCGCGAGCGCAGGCGCGGGTCGGCCAGGTCGTTGAGCGACTCGCCCACGAGGGTCATGCCCATCGCCGCGAGGACGATGGCGAGACCCGGGAACAGCGCGGTCCACCAGATGCCCGAGGTGACGTCGGCGAGCGAGCGCTGCAGGTCGTAACCCCACTCGGCTGCCGCCGTCGGCTCGATGCCGAAGCCGAGGAACCCCAGGCCGGCGAGCGTGAGGATCGCCTCCGACGCGTTGAGCGTGACGATGAGCGGCAGCGTGCGCGTGGAGTTGCGCAGCACGTGCCGGGTCATGATGCGCCAGTGCCCGGTGCCGAGCACGCGCGCCGAGTCGACGAACGCCTCCGCCTTGATCCGCACCACCTCGGCGCGCACCACCCGGAAGTACTGCGGCACGAACACCACGGTGATCGACAGCGCGGCGGCGAGGATGCCGCCCCACATGCTCGACTGCCCGCCCGAGATGACGATGGCGAGCAGGATCGCGAGCAGCAGGGACGGGAACGCGTAGATCGCGTCCGCGATCACCACGAGCACCCGGTCGAGCCAGCCGCCGAAGTACCCCGACACCAGGCCGAGCAGCACGCCCACGACGATCGACGCCACGACCGCGACGAGCACGACGAGCAGGGACGTCTGCGCGCCCCACACCACGCGGGACAGGACGTCGTAGCCGCCGACGGTGGTGCCGAACCAGTGCTCCGCGGACGGCGGCTGCTGGGCACCGAACGCGACGCCGTCCCCGCTGCGCAGCTGCGACCAGCCGTACGGTGCCAGGAGCGGCGCGAAGACCGCGACCAGCACGAACAGCGTCGTCAGGACGAGGCCCGCGATGAGCATGCCCCGCTGGAGCCCGACGCTCTGGCGCACCTGGTGCACCACCGGCAGCTTCTTGAACCAGGCCCCGCGGCCGGCGACGTGCTCGGGGGCTGCGCCGGCCGTGCCGACGCTCGTGATCTCTCCGCTGGTCATCAGTACCTCACCCTCGGGTCGATCAGGGCGGCGAGGACGTCCACGAGGAAGTTCGTCACCGCCACGACCACGGCCATCAGCACGACGATCCCCTGCACGGCGACGAAGTCGCGCGCCTGCAGGTACTCCGACAGCTGGAAGCCGAGGCCGCGCCACTCGAACGTGGTCTCGGTGAGCACGGCGCCCACGAGCAGCATCGCGACCTGCATGCCGGCCACGGTGATGATCGGGATGAGCGCCGGGCGCCACGCGTGCTTGCGCACGAGGCGGCTCTCCTTGACGCCCCGCGAGCGGGCCGCGTCGATGTAGCCGGTACCGAGGGTGCCGATCATGTTGGTGCGCACGAGGCGCAGGAACACGCCGGCGGTGAGCAGGCCGAGCGCGATCGCCGGCAGCGCGGCGTGCGACAGCACGTCGAGCACGACCTCGGGGTCCCCCGTCTTGAACGCGTCGATCAGCATGAACCCGGAGTCGGCCCCGGCGAGCTGCATCGCGATCTCCCCGTCGGTGGACACGCGGCCTGCCACCGGGAACCAGCCCAGCCAGACGGAGAACACCAGCTTGAGGATGAGGCCGGCGAAGAACACCGGCGTCGCGTACGCGAGGATCGCGAGGATGCGGAGCACCGCGTCGGGCAGACGGTCGCGGAAGTAGCCGCTGACCATGCCGAACGGGACGCCCAGCACGAGAGCCGCGACGATCGCGTAGGACGCGAGCTCCAGCGTCGCCGTCCCGTAGGTCGTGAGCACCTCGGTGACCGGTCGGTTGTCGCTGATCGTGGTGCCGAAGTCGCCGGAGAAGATCCCGGTGAGGTACTCCCAGTACTGGACGACGATGGGTCGGTCGTAGCCGGCCGCATGGATCAGCTCGGCGAGCTGGTCGGGCGGAAGCTTGCCGCCCAGCGCGGCGGTGATGGGGTCACCGGTCGCGCGCATGAGCACGAAGACAGTGGTGACCAGGATGAACACGGTGGGGATGATGAGCAGGAAGCGCACCAGGACGTAGCGTCCCAGTGCGCTCCCTGCCGTGCTACGTGCAGACACGAGAAGTGCTCAGTCCGTCTCTCAGCCCTTGGCCATCGCGGCGTAGCGGACCTTGAACGACGCGTCCAGCGTGTCCTCGACGCCCGTGACGTCGGCGCCGGTGACCGCGACCTGCGCACCCTGCAGGTACGGGACGGTCGACAGGTCCTCGGCCTCGGCCTCCTGGATCTGGCCCAGGAGCTCGGTGCGCTTCGCCTCGTCGGCCGTGACGGCCTGCTCGAGGATCATGTCCTCCACGTCCTGGTTCACGTAGTGGTTGCCCAGGAAGTTCTCCTTGAGGAAGAACGGCGTGAGGTAGTTGTCCGCGTCCGAGTAGTCCGGGAACCAGCCGAGCTGGTAGGCCGGGTAGACGTCGGACGTGCGGTCCTTGGAGTACTGCACCCACTCGGTGGTCTGCAGGTTGACCGTGAACAGGCCGTCCGCCTCGAGCTGGTCCTTGATGAGCGCGTACTCGTCGCCCGACGACGGGCCGTAGTGGTCGTTCGAGTACTGCAGGTTCAGCTCGACCGGGGTGGTGACCCCGGCGTCGTCGAGGCGCTTCTTCGCCGCGTCGGCGTCGGCGCCGCCCTGGCCGTCGCCGTACATCTCCTTGAGGGGCTCCGTGGCGCCGGTGAGGCCGTCCGGGACGAAGGAGTACAGCGGGGTGTAGGTGCCCTTGTAGACCTGGTCGGCCAGGGCCTCGCGGTCGATGAGGTCGGCGACGGCCTGGCGGACCGCGGTCGCCTTCTCCGGGTCGGCGTCCGACTGCTTCTCGCCGTAGGGCTGGGTGTTGAAGTTGAACGTGATGTAGCGGATCTCGCCGCCGGGCCCGTCGACGACCTTCACCGCGTCGTCGCCGCGGAGGTCCTCGATGTCCGTGGGCGACAGCGACCGGAGGGCGACGTCCACCGAGCCGTCCTGCACCTCGAGCTTGAGGTTGGAGGCGTCCGTGAAGTACTTGGCGGCGACCTTCGGCGTCTTGGCCGCGCCGAGGATGCCCTGGTAGCCGTCGTACGCCTCGTAGCTGATGAGCTCGTTCGTCTTGTAGCTCGTGATCGAGTACTGGCCGGCGAACGCCTTGCCGTCGACGATCTCCTGGTCCGGCGTCACGGCGTCGGCCGAGAAGACGTCCTCGTCCACGATGGGGCCGACGGGGGACGACAGGATCTGCGGGAAGATCTGGTCGTTCTCGCTCTTGAGCTTGAAGACGACGGTCGTGTCGTCCGGCGTCTCCACCGAGTCGAGGTTGTACAGCAGCGACGACGGGCCGTTCTCGTCCGCGATCGCGAGCTGGCGGTCGAAGGTGAACTTGACGTCGGAGGAGGTGAGGTCGTTGCCGTTGGCCCACTTCAGGCCCGGCTTGAGCTTGACCGTGTACTCCTTGGGCGACGTGAACTCCGCCGACTCGGCGATGTCCGGCTCGACGTCCGGGCTGCCGTACGGGGTGTTCATGAGGAACGGGTAGATCTGGTTCATCACCGCGAACGACCCGTTGTCGTACGACCCGGCCGGGTCGAGCGACGTGATCTTGTCCGTGGTCCCGACGACCAGCGACTCGGCGCTGCCGCCGCCGTCGCCGCTCCCGCCGTCGCCCGAACCGCCGCCGCACGCGGTCAGCACCAGCGCGAGCGCTGCGGTCCCTGCGGCGCCGGCGAGCAGCCGTCGCGAGCCTCTGATGGCACTCATGGTCGTGGTCCCCTTCGTCCAGGCCGGCCGCGGCGGGTGGCCGCGGACTCGTCACGATGCGGGTTTCTAGCACACCGGTGTGTCGCTCCCGTCACGGGTGTGGGTCACACCCGGAGGCAGGTTCGCATCGTGGTCCGGGAACCTACCACCGCTCTCTACCTCGTGTCACAGGCCGTGAGGCCCGGTAACACCTAGACTTTCCGGCATGTCCGGAGCGAGCACCGCGGGTCCTGCCCAGGATCCTCCGCACCGGAGCCCCGCGAGCGACACGGCGCCGCCGACCGGCCCGCTCCGGGCCCTGCTCGGCGACGACACCTCGGACCAGGGCACGCCGACCGACCTCGTGCGCGTCGTCGACACCCCCGAGGCCCGGGTGCGGCACCCGTCCGACATGCTCGGCATGGTGGTCAGCGCGCTGGGCGTGGCCCTGGTGCTGGTGCTGTCGGTCGTCGCGCACGCCACCACCGAGGGCGTCACCCAGGACGTGCGGACCTTCAGCTCCCTGCTGGCGCGCATCCTGTTCATCCCGGTCGCGCTCCTCGAGGGCCTCATCACCCTGTTCGTGCCCGCGGCCGTGCTGATCGAGCTGGGCTGGCGCCGGCTGGGCCGCCAGGTGGTGGAGTCCATCTGCGCCGCCGCGCTCGGGCTCGTGCTCGGCGTCGTCACGGCCCTGACCATCTCCCGCTTCGGCAGCGACGAGCTGATGCGCGGGCTGTCGGTGTTCACCGACGGCGCGTGGCAGCTCACCATCCCCGGGTACGTGGCGGCGATCGCCGGCCTGCTCACCACGGCGGGGCCGCGCACCCGCCGGCGGACGGTGCGCTGGTCGTGGAACGTGCTGTACCTGGCCCTGTTCATCGTGCTCATCACGGGGCAGGTGTCGCTGCCGGGCGTGCTCGTCGCCCTGCTGCTCGGCCGCCTCGCCGGGCAGGCGGTGCAGTACGTGTCCGGCGTGCGCAGCGAGCGCGCGTACGGCGCCGACCTCGTGGCGGCGGTGCGGCGGGCCGGGTTCCACCCGACCGCGCTGGTGCGGGTGCGCGACGTCTCCGCCGTCGTCGACGACGCCGAGGCGGACGCCGACGGCCCTCCCGCCCTGCCGGAGGACCCGGTGGCCTCCTACGACGCCGACGGCGACGTCGTGGACGCCCCGGAGGACGAGGAACACACCCTCCCGCCGGACCCCACGACCGCGGACGCGGCGGCCGTGGCCCTCACCCGCTCCGGCGACAACCGGGTGTACGCGCTGTTCACCGGCGACGGCGAGCCCCGCCGCGACGTCGTCGTGCTGGACGGCGACCGACAGGTGCTGACCACGGTGCAGCGGCTGTGGCGCGCCCTGCGGCTGCGCGGCCTGGAGGGCCGCGCAGCGATCTCGCTGCGCGCCGCGGCCGAGCGCACCGCCCTGCTCGCGTACGCCGCCCAGGCGGCCGGCGTGCGCACCCCTCGGCTGGAGGGCATCGGCGTCGCCGACGACTCGGTGGTGCTGGTGCAGGAGCACGCGCGCGGCGCCGTCTCCCTGCGCGACCTCGAGCCCGACGACCTCGACGGGCCGCGGGGCGACGCCGTGCTCGCCCAGGCGTGGGAGCAGCTGCGGCGGGCGCACGACGCCGGGCTGACCCACCACGCCCTCACGCCCGACGTCGTGCTGGTGCACCGGGACCTCTCCGGCGCGCCGCACGTGTGGCTCACCGGCTGGGAGCAGGGCGAGATCGCGTCGGGCACCCTGTCGCGACGCCTGGACCTCACGCAGATGCTCGCGCTGCTGGCCCTGCGGGTCGGGGCGCGTCGCGCGCTCGCCTCCGCGGTGCGCGCCCTGCCCGACGAGGACATCGCCGCCATCGGGCCGCTGCTGCAGTCCATCGCGCTGCCCAGCCCGACGCGCGAGGAGGTGCGGCGCGCGAAGGGCCTGCTGGACGAGCTGCGCGAGGCCCTCGTCGAGCGGCTGCCGCAGGCGGACGTGCAGCCCCAGAACATCACCCGCTTCGGCGCCCGCACGGTCATCATGCTCACGCTGACGATCGTCGCCGTCACGGTGGTCGTCACGACCCTGAACTTCGAGGAGATCGCCTCGGCGATCACCGAGGCGAACCCGTGGTGGGTCGCGGCGTCGTTCCTGCTCGGGGCCCTCACCTGGTTCGGCGCGGCCCTGACGTTCAGCGCCTTCTCGCCGGAGAAGCTCCCGCTGTGGCGCGCCACGCTCACGCAGATGGCCGGCTCGTTCGTCGCGCTCGCCGCCCCGGCGGGCATCGGGCCCGCGGCGCTCAACCTGCGCATGCTCACCCGGCGCGGCGTGACCACGCCGATGGCGGTCGCGACGGTCGCGCTGGTGCAGCTGTCGCAGTTCGTCGTCACGGTGCTGCTGCTCGTCGTGCTGTCGGTGTCCACCGGGTCGGGCGGTCTCATCGACCTGCCGTCGACGACCGTGCTGCTGGCGATCGCCGGCGTCGGCATCGCCGTCGTCGCCACGCTCCTGGTGCCCTCCGTCCGCCGGTGGGCGTGGGAGAAGGCGCGCCCGACGCTCGAGCAGGTCTGGCCCCGGCTGTCGGCGATGCTGGGCCAGCCCACCCGCCTCGCGCTGGGCCTCGGGGGCAACGTCGTCATGACGCTCGGGTACGTGCTGGCGTTCGACTTCGCCCTGGCCGCGTTCGGGCAGTCGCTCAACCTCATCGACGTCGCGGTGATCTACCTGGTCGGCAACTCCGTGGGCGCGATGGTGCCCACGCCCGGCGGCCTGGGCGGCGTCGAGGGCGCGCTCATCGCCGGGCTCACCGCCGCCGGCATCCCGGCGTCGCTCGCCGTCACCGTGACCATGCTCTACCGCGTCGTCACCTACTGGGCCCGCGTGCCGATCGGCTGGGTGGCGATGAAGCGCCTCGAGAAGACCGGCGACCTGTGACGGCGGTGGGCTCTGCGCCCGGCTGCTCGTCGAGCACGTCGTCGGCGTCGGCCGCCGCGGAGGAGCTCGACCGCGTGCTCGCGGGGCTGCAGTGGCGCTTCGTGGCACGGTCCCGGCACACGCTGGCCGCCGGCGAGTGGGCCGAGCACGCCTCCGGGGACGCGGCGCTCCTGCTCGTCACCGACGGCCTGGTGCGCGTGCGCGGCGTGGGCGACGTCGCCGACCTCGCGCCCGGCGACTTCCTGTTCCTGCCGCACGGCCCGCGCTTCGAGGTGCACGCGCTCTCGACCGCCGCCGTGCAGTGCGTGCGGGTGGCGCCCGTGGGCGCGGACGACGGCGCGGGCGTGCTGCCCGCCGTCGTGCTCCTCACCGAGCTGCCGCAGACCGAGCCGACGGCCGCGACGATGCTGCGCTCGCTGGTCGAGGACTACCGCGCCCCGCGCAGCGTGCTGGGCGACCGGGTCGTCACGCTCGTCGCGTCGATGGCGATCAGCGCCTGGTACGCGCGCGGCTGTGCCCCGGCCCGCTGGTTGATGCAGCGCGAGGACCCGGGCCTGGCGAGCGCCGTCGCCGCGATCCACGCCGACCCCGGCCGCGAGTGGACGGTGGACGACCTGGCCCGCGTGGCGCTCGCCTCCCGGTCCGGGTTCGCCGCCCGCTTCCGCTCCGCGACGGGGCTGACGCCCGGGCGCTACCTGGCGCAGGTGCGCGTGGCGCACGCGCGCTGCCTCCTGACGGCGGGCGACCTGCCGGTCGCGACGATCGCCCGCCGTCTGGGCTACGGCTCGGACACGGCGTTCGGCCGCGCCTTCCGCCGTCACACGGGCGCGACGCCGTCCGAGTACCGCCGCGACAGCGTGCTGCGCACCAGGACCCCGCCCGCGACGGCGGCCACCGCCGCCACGAGGTAGGTCCAGCCGACCCCCACGGAGTCGACGCCGAGGCCGCCCACCGCGGAGCCGAGGATGATCGCCGTCTGGAACGCCGCGACGACGAGCCCGCTGCCCGCCTCGACCTGGCCGGGCATCATGCGGGTGATCCACACCTGCACCACGTTGAGGACGCCGCCGAACGCCGCGCCCCACACGATCACCGCGGGGTACACGAGCAGCGGCAGGGCGGACGCCAGCCCGACGGCGGCGACGCCCGCGCCGATCGCCACGGGCACTGCGAGCAGCAGCACCGCGAGGTGCCGGTCGACGAGCGCCCCGATCGCGAAGTTCCCGACCAGGCCGCCCACGCCGAACAGCGCGAGCAGCACCGCGACCTGCCCGACGTCGGACCCCGGCAGCTGCGACAGCGCGGGCCGCACGTACGTGTAGCCGGCGAAGTGCCCGCCGATGACCGCGACGATCGCCACGAGGCCCAGGCCGACGCCCGGCGACCGCAGCGCCCGGCCCGTCGCCGACCAGCCGATGCCCGGCGTCGGCGCCACGGGCGGCAGGGCGACGCGCATCGCGACCGCCGTCACCACCGTGATCACCGCGGCGGCCACGAACACGACCCGCCAGCCGGCCGCGGCGCTGAGGATCACGCCCAGCGGCACGCCGGCCACCGTGGCGACGGTCGTGCCGGCGTTCACCACCATCATGGCCCTGCCCACCCGGTCCGCGGGGACGAGCTGCGTCGCGATGACCAGCGACATCGACCAGTAGCCGCCCAGCGCCGCGCCCAGCAGCAGCCGGGCCGCCATGAGCACGCCGATGCTCGGCGCCAGCGCCACCAGCACGTTGGAGGCGACCGCGCCCAGCGCGAGCACCACGAGCAGCGTGCGGCGGTCGGTGCGCGGGAACAGCGAGCCCAGCACGAGGGCGGTGAGCAGCGCGGTGAGGGCCGTGGCGCTCACGGAGAGGCCCACGACGCCCTCGGTCACCCCGAGGTCCTGCGCCACCGGGGTGAGCACCCCGGGCGGCAGGAACTCCGCCGTCACGAGGGAGAAGCTGCCCAGGAACATCGTGGCCAGCGCCAGCGCGGCGCGTCGGCGCGGGAGGGGGCCGGGCGCCCCCGTGACCGCCGTGGTGGCCGTCGTGGTGGCCGCCGCGGGAGCCGCGGCGGTGTCGATCGGGTTCGTCGTCATGCAGGTCGCAACAACGCGCGGCGGCACCCGGGCCGACCGGGACGCCGACGGACTCGATCCAGACGCCACGCGCCGGACGCCGTCCGCCCCCGGGGCCGGGGACGCCGGAGGCCCGCCGCTCGCAGGATGGGGGGGGGGGGGCGGCCGGGGGGCGCGCCGCGGCCCCGGGGCCGGGGGGGGGGGGGGGGGGGGCCCCCCCCCCCCGGGGGCCCCCCCACCGCACCTCCCCCGCTCGTCCCCCTCGCACGTCCCTGGACGAAGGAGTCTGCGATGACGTCCACCGCCACGCCGGCCACGGCCGGCACCCGCCTCCCGGCGCCGGACCCCGCTCCCGCGCCGCCACGACGCGGCGGGACCTCGCGGCTCCACCGCACCGAGAAGAGGTGGGCGCTGCTGTTCGTCGCGGCGCCCGTGCTCGGCTACCTGCTCTTCATCCTCTACCCCACCCTCTTCGCGCTGTACGCGTCGCTGACCCGGTGGAACGGGCTGGGGCCGATGCAGTTCATCGGGCTCGACAACTACGTCGCCCTGCTGGGCGACGAGCGGTTCCGCCAGACCTTGTTCAACACGTTCTTCTACATGATCGGCATCCCGATCGGGCTGGCGATCTCGCTCGCGCTCGCCGTGATGATGAACCGGAAGATCTTCGGTCGCGCCGCGTTCCGGGCCATCTACTACGTCCCCGTGATCTCGTCCATCGCCGCGATCGCGATCCTGTGGCAGTGGGCCTACAACGGCGACTTCGGCCTGGTGAACCAGTTCCTGGGGCTCTTCGGGATCGACGGCCCGAACTGGCTGGCCGACCCGGTCTGGGCCAAGCCCGCGATCATCATGATGGCGGTCTGGAAGGGGCTCGGGTACTCGATGCTGCTGTACCTGGCCGCGATCCAGTCCGTGCCCCGCTCCCTCTACGAGGCCGCCGAGCTCGACGGCGCCGGCGGCTGGCAGAAGTTCCGCTCCATCACGCTGCCGATGGTGCAGCCGGTGACGTTCTTCCTCATCGTCACGCAGGTCATCGGCGGCGCGATGATCTTCATCGAGATCCAGATCATGACGCCCACCGGCGGGCCGGAGTACTCCACGGCCTCCGTCGTCTACCACATCTGGCTCCAGGCGTTCCGGTACCAGCAGATGGGCTACGCCACCGCGATGTCGGTGGTGCTCGGGCTCCTCATCCTCGTCATCACGCTCATCCAGTTCCGGCTGAACCGGCGCAACGCCGGCTTCGTCGTCGACTGAGGCCAGGGAGACACCATGACCACCACGACGCCCGCTCCCACGACCGCCACCACGACCGGCGCCCCGATGGGCACGCGCCTCGGCCGCTCGGCACGCTCGCGCCTCACCGACACGATCGTGTGGGTCGTCCTCGCGGCGGGTGCGGTCTTCATGATCGCCCCGCTGGTGTGGATGCTCTCCACGTCCCTGAAGACGAAGCTCGAGGTCTTCGCCCTCCCCCCGGTGTGGATCCCGGAGGTCCCCCAGTGGGACACCTACGTCCGCATGTGGACGGACTCCTACGTTCTCGACGGCATCAAGAACAGCCTGGTCGTGTCGCTCAGCGTCACGGTGATCGGGACGTTCACGTGCTCGCTGGCGGCGTTCGCCCTCGCCAAGATGCGGATGCCGTTCAAGAACGCGATCTTCATCGGCCTGCTCACCGGCATCATGATCCCGTTCCCGACGATCATGATCCCGCAGTTCGTGATGTTCTCGAAGATCGGCTGGGTGGACACGCTGTGGCCCCTGATCGTGCCGGCGATCTTCGGCAACATCGTGATGATCTTCTTCCTGCGCCAGTACCTGTCGAGCGTGCCGGACTCCCTCGTCGAGGCGGCCAAGATCGACGGCGCCTCCTACTGGCAGATCTTCTGGCGCATGATCATGCCGATCATCCGGCCCGCCGTCGCCGCCCAGTTCATCCTGTGGTTCATGGCGGTCTGGAACGACTACCTGGCGCCGATCCTGTACCTGAACACCCCCGAGAAGCAGACGCTGCAGGTGGTCATCGCGAACATGAACGTCCAGTACGCGACCCAGCGCGACTACCCGCTGATCATGGCCGCGTCCGTCGTCGCCGTGCTGCCCATCCTCGTGGTCTTCCTGATCTTCCAGCGGCAGATCATCGAGTCCGTCGCCCTCACCGGCACGAAGGGCTGACGATGACGGACACCACGACCGACGCCACGACCGACACCGCCCTCGACACGGCGACCTGGGGCGGCCGCCACGTGCACGACCCCACCGCGGTGCGGGACGACGACGGCGTCTACTGGCTCTTCTCCACGGACGCGCGCTCCGACGGCCCCGTGCGCGGGGGCGTGCAGGTGCGCCGCTCGACCGACCTCGTGACCTGGGACTTCCACGGCTGGGCGCTGCCGGGCGTGCCCGCGCCCGCGGCGGCGTGGTCGGGCGCCGAGGGCCTCTGGGCGCCCGAGGTCGTGCGGGTCGGTACTCCGGCGGGCACCACCTGGCGCATGTACTACTCGGCCTCGACGTTCGGCTCGCGCCGTTCGGCGATCGGCCTGGCGGAGGCGCCGCACCCGGCGGGCCCGTGGACCGACCAGGGTGTCGTCGTGTCGAGCGAGCACGCCGACCCGCCGGCCGGGCTCGGCCACCCCAACGCCATCGACGCCAACGTCGTGACCGCGCCGGACGGGACGCAGTGGCTCGTGTACGGGTCGTTCTTCGGCGGGATCCACGCGCTCCCCCTCGACGCCGCGACCGGGTTCGTGGCGGACGGGTTCGTGCCCGCGCCGGGCGAGCTGCACGCCGCGCCGGGCCGCCTCCTGGCGCACCGGGCGCGGGCGGCCGACGGCGCGGTCGAGGGGGCGTTCGTGCTCCCCCGGCCCGGCGGCGGCTGGGCGCTGCTCGTCTCCTACGACTCGCTCGGGGGCAGCTATCACCTCCGGGCGGCCGTCGGCGACGCCGTCCCGGGCCCGTACCGCGACCGTGTCGGCCATCTCATGACCGACGTCGACGCCGACCCGTGGGCGGTCGGCGTGCCGGTGCTGTCCGGGCACCGCCTCGCCGGCGGCCCGGGGATCCTCGCGCCCGGCCACGCGTCCGTGCTCACCGAGCGGGTGCACGCCGCGGCCCCCGAGGCGGGCTCGCACGTGCGCCAGCTCCTGGTGCACCACGTCCGCGACGCCGACGCCCCCACCGAGCACCGGCTCCAGGTGCGGCGGCTGGTGTGGACGCACGACGGCTGGCCGCTCGTCGCCCCGCAGCCCTGGGCCGGCGCCGAGCGGGAGGTGGACGACGTCTCGCGCTGGCCGGCCGACCCTGCCGTCCTCGACGGCACGTGGGAGCGCCTCACCCCGGGCGCCGACCCGACGCACGTGCAGGACGGCGTCGTCGGGCCGCTGGACGCCCGGACCGCGGTGCGGGCCCTGGGCGGCGGACGGTTCGCCTGGACCGCCCCCGACGGCGCGGCCGTCTCCGCCGTCGTGCACCCGGCGTGGGACGGCGTCCGCGGCCGCGCCACCCTGTGCCTCGAGGCGCTCGACGACGCGGGTCGCGTCACCCTCGCGACGAGGCTCCCGTGACGGCTCGCGCACCGGACCGCACCGGACCTGCGGAGGGCGCGGTGCGCACCGCCGTCGCCGAGGCGGAGGTGCCCGGCTGGGCGGGCGGCGTCATGCTCGCGCTGCGCTGGGCGACGCTCCTCGTCGAGGTCTCCGCCATGGTGGTGCTGGGCACCCTCGCCGGGGGCGTGCTGCTCGGCCTCGGCCCGGCGCTGCGCGCGGGCGGGGTCGTCGCCGCCCGGATGACGGCGGAGCCCACGCCGTGGCGGACGTTCTGGCGGACGTGGCGCGACGGCTTCGCCCGCACCGCCGCGCTCTTCGCCCCCGTCTGGGCGGTCGCCGGCCTGCTGTGGCTCGACGGCGCGGCGCTGGGCCTGCTCGACGGGTCGGGCCTCGTCGGCGGACCCGGTCGCGCGGTCCTCACCGGGGGCCTGCTGGCCGTCGGCGCGTGGGGCGCCGTCGTGCTCGCCTGCTGGCCGGTGGTGGTCGCGCGGTACGCGAGCGGGCCCGTGGCGACCTGGCGGCTCCTGCTGCTGCTCCCCCTGCTCGGCCCGGCGACGTCGCTCGCGGTCCTCGTGGTGGCCGCTGCCCTGCTCGCCGCCGTCTGGGCGCTGCCGCTCCTGGCCGTGCTGGTCGGCCCCGGCTTCTGGCTGTGGGCCACCGGCCGCCTCGCCGCCGACCGGCTCGACCGGATCGACGCCCAGGTCTCGGGAGGCCCCGCGGCCTGACCCAGAGTTCCACAAGAACTCTTGTACAACATCTCTTGTGGGTCTACGGTGGCGGGATGACGCAGCCACCCACCTCTCCCGAGGGCACCCCGCAGGACGGCGCACCCGACCCGCAGCAGGGCGTGCGCACCGTCACCGAGGCGAAGGCGCTCGCCGCCCTCGCCAACCCGTACCGCGCCCGCCTCATGGACGCGCTCAAGGTCGACGGTCCTTCCACCGCGTCCGCGCTCGCGCGCCGCACCGGGCAGGCCGTCGGCAGCGCCAGCCACCACCTCAAGGTGCTGCACGACGCCGGCCTCGTCGCCGAGGCCCCCGAGCTGGCCCGCGACCGCCGCGAGCGCTGGTGGCGCCTCGTCGCGCCGCGGCTGCGCTGGTCGCGCCAGGAGTTCGCCGGGGACTCCGCGGCCGTCACCGCCGCCCAGGCCGCCGAGGCGCTCCACCTCCAGCGCCAGTTCGACCGGGTCCGGGAGTGGCAGGCGAACGCCGGCTCGGCTCCCGAGTGGGACGGGGCCGCGTTCGCGACCGAGACGTGGGTGCACCTGTCCCCCGCCGAGCTCGTCGCGCTGGGCGAGGAGATCACGGCCGTCCTCGTGCGCTGGGCCGAGCGCCCGCGCCCGGACGACGGCGTCGAGCGCGAGCCCGTGCTCGTCTTCGGCCGCGGGTTCCCCGCCCAGCCATGACCGCCACCACGGGCCGCCGCGCCGCCACGGCCGGCGCCGCCGTCGTCCCGCTCGCGCGCAACCGCGGCTTCCGGCGGCTCTGGGTGGGCGAGGGCGTCAGCGTGCTGGGCAACGCCACCACGTCGGTGCTGCTCCCCCTCGTCGCGGTGCTCGAGCTCGACGCCGGGGCCGCGGTGGTCGGCCTGCTCACGGCGGCGGCGTGGCTGCCGTGGCTCGTGATCGGCCTGCCCGCCGGCGCGTGGGTCGACCGGCTCCCGGCACGGGCCGTGATGATCGTGGCCGACCTGGTGGCCGCCGTCGCCGTCGGCAGCGTCCCCGTCGCCGCCGCGCTCGACGCGCTGACCCTGCCGCACCTCGTCGGCGCCGCGCTCGCCGCGGGCGTCAGCACCGTCTTCTTCCGCACCGCCTACACCGTCTTCCTCCCCCAGATCGTGCCCGACGAGCAGCTCGAGGCCGCGAACGCGCGCCTGCTCGGCACGGAGTCGGGCATGCAGGTGGCAGGGCCGGGGATCGGCGGCGCGATGGCGCAGGCCCTCGGCGCCGCCGCCGGGCTGGCCCTGGACGCGGCGAGCTTCCTCGTCTCGGCCCTCTGCCTCTGGCGCGTCCGACCGGTGCGGCAGCCGGAGCGGCCGCCCCAGGCGCCGCTACGGGTGCGCATCCGCGAGGGCGTGGCGTTCGTGGCCTCCGACCGCTACCTGCGCTGGTTCGTCGTCGTGGGCGGGATCTCCAACTTCGGCCTCACCGGGTACACCGCGCTGCTCGTGCTGTTCCTCGTGGACACCGTCGGCCTCGGCCCGTCCGCGCTGGGCGTCGTGATGACCGTCGGCGCGTGCGGCGGGCTGCTCGGCGCGACCGTGGCCACCTGGCTCAGCCGGCGCCTCGGCAGCGCCCGCGCCACGGTGCTGCTCATCGTCGCCGGCGGGCCGCCCGCGCTCCTGGTGGGCCTCGGGGGCGGCGGCGCGCAGGTCGCGTGGACCGTCGCCGGCCTCTTCCTGGTCGGGCTCGCGGTCGTCTCCGGGAACGTGCTGCGCGGGGCCTGGCGGCAGCGCTACGTGCCGCAGCCCCTGATGGGTCGCGTCGTCACGACCAGCCAGTTCGTCAACTTCGGCACGATGCCGCTCGCCGGGCTCGCCGCAGGAGCCCTGGGCGAGGTGCTCGGCGTGCGCGAGACCGTGGTGCTCATGGCGGCGGTGCACTGCGCCGCCTGCCTCAGCGCGCTGCGCAGCCCGCTGCGCGGCCTGCGGGAGATGCCGGCACCTCGGGAGATGCCGCCGGTCGTCACGCCGTCGCGCTGACCGGCGACCCGATCTCCTCGTTGCCGCCGGGCTGGACGGCCACCACCTTCTCCATGCCCTCCGCGGCGTCGCCGGTGGACTCCCGGCCCACGACGCGCGAGTCCGGGACCACCCGGCGGAACGGACGCTCGTCACCACCGGCGATCCGCTCGACGAGCAGGTCCACCGCCGTGCGGGCGATCTGCTCGCGCCCCGGGTCCACGGAGCTGAGGGTCGGCACGGAGTACCGCACGTCGTCGACGTCGTCGAAGCCGATCAGCGCGACGTCGCCCGGCACCTCGATCCGGCGGGCGTGCAGCGCGTGCAGCGCGCCCAGGGCCATCGCGTCGTTGAGGGCGAAGACGGCGTCGATCTCGACGCCGGAGTCGAGCAGCCGCGCCATCGCCTCCGATCCGGTCGAGCGGTGCCACAGCCCGGCCTCGGAGACCAGCGCGGGGTCGTACGGGAGCCCGGCGGCCTCCAGACCCTGCCGGTAGCCCTCGGTCCGCAGGGCGGCGGAGCCGACCAGCTCGCCCTCGTGCGCGCCGACGACCGCGATCCGCGTCCGGCCCAGCGACGCCAGGTGCAGGGTGGCGGCGCGCGCCGCGGCCACGTTGTTCATCGTCACGTGGTCGGCGGGGGCGTCGAAGACGCGCTCGCCCAGCACCACCAGCGGGAAGTCGACCTCGAACAGCCCCACGTCGTCCTGCCCGAGCGCCAGCGGCGAGAAGATCACGCCGTCCGTGAGGTGGCGCCGGCGGCCGTCGAGCAGCTCGATCTCGCGCTCGCGCACCGACCCTGTCTGCTCGATGAGCACGGTGAGGCCCTGCTCCTCCGCCGAGCGGATCACGGAGTCCGCGAGCTCCGCGAAGTACGGGAGCTTGAGCTCCGGCACGGCCAGGGTGATCATGTCCGTGCGCTGCGTGCGCAGGTTGCGGGCCGTGGTGTTGAGGCGGTAGCCGAGGTGCTCGATCGCCTCCTCGACACGCCGGCGCGTCTCGGGCCGGATGTGCGGGTACCCGTTGACGACGTTCGACACCGTCTTGATCGACACGTCCGCCCGCTGGGCCACGTCGTGCATGGTCACGCGCATGCCGCTCACCTCCCCGTTCGCCCCCCACAGCGTAGGGCACCGGCCGCACGGCGCGGCCGCCCGGCCGGCGCGACGACGGTCACTTGATCGACCCCAGGGACAGGCCGCCCTGCCAGTACTTCTGCAGGGCGAGGAACGCCACGATCAGCGGCAGGATCGACACGAGCGCGCCGGTGGTGATGAGGTTCCACACCTGCTCGCCGCCCGCGCCCGCGTTCGACAGCGCCTGCCACTGGTTGATGCCGACCGTGACGGGCAGCAGCTGCGGGTCGCGCAGCACCGCCAGCGGGAGGAAGAAGTTGTTCCACGTCGCGACGGTCGTCAGCAGCAGGACCGTGACGAACGCCGGCCGCAGCAGCGGCAGCGCGACGCGGAAGAACAGGCGCAGCTCCCCCGCGCCGTCGACCCGCCCGGCGTCGAGCATCTCGTCCGGGATGGCGTCGACGGCGTACACGCGCACGAGGTAGACGCCGATCGGGCTGAGCAGCGACGGCAGGATCACGGCCCACATCGTGTTGATCATGCCGAGCTGGCTGAGCAGCACGAACGTCGGGATGGTCAGCGCCGTGAGCGGCACCATCACGGAGCCCAGCAGCATGGAGAAGTAGAGGTTGCGGCCGCGGAACCGGTACTTGGCCAGGGCGTACCCGGCCAGCACGGCGAGCACCGTGGACCCCACGCCGCCGACGATCGCGTACACGAACGAGTTGCGCATCCACGTCCAGTAGATGCCGCCCTGGTACGTGAACAGCTGCTTCACGTTGTCCCACAGCGCGAACTCGTCGTTGAACCACAGAGCACCGCCGGAGCCCACGAACAGGCCGCTGTTCGACTTCGTGGACCCGACGACGAGCCACCACAGCGGCACGACGAAGTAGAGCACCGCGAGGAGCAGGAACACGTGGGAGCCGATCCGGCGCTGTCGCGGCCGGCGCGCGGGGGTCTGCTGCGTCGTCACGGTCGTCATCACTTCAGTCCGCTCTGCTTGCGGGTGGCGTACAGGAAGACGTACGACCCGATGAACACGAGGATCCCCAGCGCGAACGCGATCGTGGAGGCGTAGTTGAACTGGCTGTAGGAGAACGCCATCGAGTACGCGTACATGTTCGGGGTGTAGGTGGTGGGGATCGCGCCCTGCGCGACCGACCGCAGCACCGTCGGCTCGGTGAAGAACTGCAGGGTGCCGATGAGCGCGAACACCACGATCATCACCATCGACGAGGCGATCATCGGGATCTTGATCCGGAACGCGATCGCCCAGTTCCCGGCGCCGTCGAGCCTGGCGGCCTCGTACACCGACGGGTCGATCGCCCGCAGCGCGGCGTAGACGATGATCATGTAGTAGCCCACCCACTGCCAGGTCACGATGTTGACCAGCGAGCCGAACACGAGGTCGCGGCTGAGGAAGTCGGGCGCGGCCAGGCCGAAGAGCCCGAAGACGTCGTTCGCGGGGCCGAACCGCGGGCTGTACAGGAAGCCCCACATGAGCGCGCCGATGACGGCGGGGATGGCGTACGGCACGAAGACGAGCAGCCGCGACGCCTTCGACAGGCGGGTGGCCAGCGTGTCGAGCACGAGCGCGATCGCCACGGCGAGGCCGATCTGGATCGGCACCATGACGAGCACGAACCGGCCCACCCGCGCCATGCCGGACAGGAAGTCCGCGTCGGTGAACACGCGCACGTAGTTGGCCACGCCGGTGAAGACGCTCTCGCCCCCGGTCGCGATGCCCTTGGTGTGCAGGCTGAGCCAGAAGGCGTACCCGAGCGGCACCAGCAGGAACAGCACGAACACGACCGTGAACGGGGCGAGGAACAGCCAGCCCCACCACTGCCGCTTCGTGTCGAGCAGGCTCTGCCCGCGTCGTCCGCCCGCGGCGCGGACGCGCTGCGCCGTCGCCGGCGCGGCGGAAGTCGTCGAGGTCGTCACGGAGCCCCCTCCGGTCGGTGCGGTGCTTGTCGACCCTGTGCTTGTCGATCCTGTGCGCGTCATCGGACCGTGAACCCCTGCTGCTCGGCGTAGCGCACCAGGCTGTCCTGGATGGTCGCCAGCGCGTCGGCGGCGGTCGAGTCGCCCTCGACCATGTCGTAGAGGGCCATGGTCTGGCGGTCGTACGCGTACACCTGGAACGGGCTGAACGTGAAGCCCGGGTACCGGGCCGCCGCGTCGAGGAAGACGTCGCGGTTGACCTGCTGGCCGCCGAAGAACGGGTAGCGGCGGTCGGTGAACCACGGCGCGTCGAGCGCGAGGTTCCACAGCGGGAACAGGCCGGCGTCCTCGACGCCGATCTTCCACGTCTCCTCGTCGTCGAACAGCTCCATCGCGACGGTGGCGGCCGCCTCGGGGTCCGTGGCCTGGGAGGTGACCGCGAGCGCCGAGCCGCCCTGGTTCACCTGGACCGGGTTCGCCGGGTCCCACTGCGGCAGCGGCGCGGCCTTCCACTCGGCGCCGGAGTCGGCGTCCGACAGCCCCTCGAGGTAGCCCGGGCCCCACGCGGCGGCGATGTACACGGCGTAGGTGCCGTCCACCAGGGACGTGTTGTAGTCGCTGGTGAAGGCGTCGTCGCTCGACACGAGGCCGCGGTCGATGAGGTCCTCCCAGTAGGACAGGACGTGGCGCGCCTCGGGCGTGTCGACGTCGATGCCGATCTGGTCGCGCTGTGCCGGGTCGTAGGCGAACGGTGCCCAGCCGGCCTGCGCGAACAGCGCGTAGTTGAACGCGCCGCCGTTCGTGGCGTAGTTGGTGATGTAGCCGTCGTAGCCGGCGTCGCGCAGGTCCTGCGCGGCCTGGGCGAACTGGTCCCAGGTGGTGGGCGGCTCGACGCCGTACGTCTCGAAGATGTCGGCCCGGTAGAGCATGCCGACGGGGCCGCCGTCGACGGGGACGGCGAACACCGAGCCCCCGGAGGAGACGTCGGACCAGGCGCCCGCCGGGAACTGGTCCTCGAGCTCGGCCGCGCCGTACGGCGCGAGGTCGGCGAGCCCGTCGAGGATCGTGTAGGTCGGCAGGATCTCGGACTCGAGCTGGATGACGTCGGGCGCGCCGGTGCCCGCCTCGAGGGCGGTGGAGAACTTGCCGTACTCGTCGGCGCCCTGGCCCGCGTTGGTCCAGCAGATCTGGACGTCGTCGTGCTGGTCGTTGAACGTGTCCACGATCTGCTCGACGGCGGGGTACCAGGCCCAGAGGGTGACGCGGGTGGCGTCGGGCTTGGTGATCTCGTTGGTGCAGCTCGTGTGGTTCGCCGGGCCGGCGTCGTCGCCGGGCGCGCACGCCGCGAGCGACAGGCCGGCCAGACCGGCGGCCGTCGCCGCCACGGCGCGTCGCAAGCCTCTGCGCATGCCGATTCCTCCTCGAGTCGTCCGGACCCAGATCCTCCTGGGCCGATTGGTGCCGCGCGCGGCGACCGTGGTTGACTCTACATCGTTGTACACGGTGGCTTCACCATCGCCCACTTCGACGAGGAACGTGAGACCCATGACGGCTCCCCACACCGATGCCCGCCCCGCCCCCGCCGCTCCCGACCACGCCCCCGGCGCCGCCGCAGGCGCCCGCGTCACCCTGCACCCCGACTTCCGCCGCGGCGCCGTCGACCGACGCCTGTTCGGCTCGTTCGTCGAGCACCTCGGCCGTGCCGTGTACACCGGCATCTACGAGCCGGGTCACCCCGCCGCGGACGAGCACGGCTTCCGCCGCGACGTCGCGGACCTGGTCCACGAGCTGGGCGTGCCGATGGTGCGCTACCCCGGCGGCAACTTCGTCTCCAACTACGTGTGGGAGGACGCCGTCGGCCCGGTCGAGCAGCGCAAGCCGTTCCTCGACCTCGCCTGGCGCACCGTCGAGCCGAACCTTGTCGGCACCGACGAGTTCCTGCAGTGGGCCGAGCGCGAGGGGGTCGAGCCGATGATGGCGGTCAACCTCGGCACCCGCGGCGTCGACGCCGCGGCCGCCCTGGTCGAGTACTGCAACGGCGAGGCCGGCACCCGGTGGGCCGACCTGCGCATCGCCAACGGCCGCGAGAAGCCCTACGGCGTGACGCTGTGGTGCCTCGGCAACGAGATGGACGGCCCGTGGCAGATCGGGCAGAAGGACGCTCACGAGTACGGCAAGCTCGCCGCCGAGGCCGGCAAGGCGATGAAGCTCGTCGACCCGTCGATCTCGCTGATCGTGTGCGGTTCGTCGTCCATGCAGATGCCGACGTTCGGCGAGTGGGAGCGCACCGTCCTGTCGTACACGTACGACCTGGTGGACCACATCTCCATGCACGCCTACTACGAGGAGATCGACGGCGACCGCGCGTCCTTCCTCGCGTCGGGCACCGCCATGGACCGGTTCATCGACCGGGTCGTCGCCTCGGCGGACGCCGTCGGCGCCGAGCGGCGCAGCGACAAGGCCATCACCATCAGCTTCGACGAGTGGAACGTCTGGTACAACACCACCCGCTTCGGCGGCGAGGAGAACCTGCCGATCCAGCGCGACGCCCCGCGCATCATCGAGGACGTCTACTCCGGCCTCGACGCCGTCGTGGTGGGCGACCTCATGGTCACCCTGCTCAACCACGCCGACCGCGTGCCCGTCGCGTGCCTCGCGCAGCTCGTCAACGTGATCGCGCCGATCATGACCGCGCCGGGCGGCGAGGCGTGGCGCCAGCCCACGTTCCACCCGTTCGCGACGACGTCGCGCCTCGCCCGCGGCACGGCGCTCGACGTGCGCGTGGACGCGCCGACGTACGACACCGCGCAGCACGGCGCCGCGCCGGTCGTCACCGCCGCCGCGACGGTGGACGACGACGGCTCGCTCGGCCTGTTCCTCACCAACCGGTCCGACCGGGTGGCCGAGGTGGAGCTGGCCCACGTCGGCGCCGCGCTCGGCCTCACCGAGGGCTGGCAGATGGTGGCGGACCACGAGCCCGCCATCGAGGGCCCGGAGCACGCCGCGAAGGTCGCCGAGGCCTGCTGGTCCACGGTCGACGTCGCCTCCGCCGCGACCGCCGGCGAGGGCGGCAACACCCGCGTGCGCCTCGCCCCCGAGTCCTGGACGGCGTTCGCCGGGACGTTCGCCCGCGCCTGAGCCGCCGCTGACGCCGCTCAGGCGGCGGCGCACCTTCCGAGGCCTCGGAAGGTGCGCCACCGCCTGTGCCGCGTCGTGTCCGGTGGCCGGCAACCGCCCGACCGGGCACTGTGACCGCATGGGCGAGTCCCCCGCGGTCCCCCGCGCGTCGTGGCGCTGGGCCCTGGCCGCCGCGACGGTGGCCGGCGTGGCCGTGGCGGCGGCGCTCGGCTCGTACGCGGACGCCCACCCGGGCGACGGCGCCCCGCTGCTGACCCTGTGGTTCACCGACATGCTGGCGATGAAGGTGTGGCTGTCCACCGGCGCCGTCGCGCTGCTCCTGGTCCAGCTCGTCTCCGCCCTGGCGATGTACGGCCGGCTGCCGGGCTCCCGGCAGGCCCCGGGTTGGGTCGGCGTGCTGCACCGGTGGAGCGGCGTGGCCGCGTTCGGGCTCACGCTGCCGGTCGCCTTCGCGTGCGTCTGGTCGATCGGGCTGGAGGACGACCCCGCGCGGGTGCTGGTGCACTCCGTCGCCGGCTGCCTGTTCTACGGCGCGTTCACGGTCAAGATGCTCGCCCTGCGCGTGCGCGGCCTGCCGCCCGCCGTGCTGCCCCTGCTCGGCGGCGCGGTGGTGGCGCTGCTGGCCCTCGTCTGGTCCACCTCCGCACTCTGGTACCTCACCGGGGGCATCGCGTGACGGGTCCCGGTGCCGCCCCCGACGCTCCCGCCCCGGGCGGTCCGGGACCGTCGCGCCGCGACGTCGTCGAGGGCCTCGCCGTCGCGCTGGTCGCCGGCGTCGGCGGCTTCGCCTGGTTCTCCGCCGCCGGCCCGCCGTCCGAGGCCGAGCGCGAGGAGCGCGAGGAGCGCCAGGAGCGCCAGGACCAGCGCGACGAGCAGCAGGACGAGCTCGAGGACCGGCAGGACGACGAGCGTGACGACGACGAGGACCGGCAGGACGACGAGCAGGACGACGACGAGGACCGCAGCGGTCCGGACCGGGGGCGAGGATGAGACGACCGTTCCGGCAGCGCCTGCCCACGCTGGTGCTGATCGCGCTGGCCGCCGCGACCGTCGGCGCGATGCTGGCCGCGTGGCGCTGACCGGCGCCCCGACGGGACTCAGACGGTGGCGTGCCGCCTCACGATGCGGCTCACCGTCGCGCGGGACACGTCGAAGCGCTCGGCGATCTCCCGGTGCGTGAGCCCGTCGTCGGCGAGCTCGACGATCCGGCGGTCGCGGTCGCCCCGGTCGTCGGGCTGCTCGTCGGCCGTCGCGGCCGCGGGCTCCTCCGCCGTGACCGCGGGCGCCTGTGGCGCCGCACGCTCGACCGGGACGTCGAAAGTGGTGTCCTCCGTGGCGTCCCCGTCCGGCGACGTGCCGTGGGCCGTGAGGAACGCGGACCGCTGCGCGAGCGCGCCGCCCAGCGCCGGGTCCGCCTGCCGGAGCAGGTCGAACACCTCGACCCGGCGGGTGTGGCCCGTCCCCGGCAGCGGCTCGCGCGTGCCCGGCAGCCCGCTGTCCACCTCCACGTCGGCGGGCAGGAGCTCCGGCGCGTCACCGTCCTCGGCGCCGCCGACCTGCACGACGGGTTCGACCGCCGGGTCCGGCCCCAGGTCCTCGTCCACGTCGTCGAACCAGGCCTGCACCGCGGCGTCGTCCACCGCGTCGTCCCGGCGCCCGGCCTCGTCGACGACGGGCGTCGCGCCCGTGAGCGCCGCCTGGAGGTCGTCGGCGAAGGCGTCGTCGGCGAACGCGCCGCCCTCCACCGCCGTCGTCGTGGCGACCGGCTCGGGGGCGGGCTGCCGCAGGGCCGTCGGCGCCGGCGCGGCAGGCGCCGGCAGCGCGCGCGGGCCCGAGGCCGCCGCACCGCGGGCGACGCCGCGCTCGACGGAGCTGGCGCCGATGAGGTCGAGGCGGTTGCCGTGCCGCTCGGCGGCCTCGAGCCGCTCCACCCAGACCTGCATGCGCCGCTCGAAGTCCTCGACCGTGAGCAGCTTCAGCGCGGCGTCGCGGGCGGCCCGCTGGCGGCTGTGCGCCGTCCGCACCTTGCGCATACCCGCGTGGTTCCCGGAGCTGTCGAGGCGCGCGTCGCGCCACAGCTCGAGGGCGGTGACGTACTGGTGCACGCGGTGCTCGCGGCGGCGCTCGTCGAGCGTGTGCCCCGTGACGAGGTGGCGCTCGCCCACCAGCGCCAGGTGCCACATGAGGGCGGCGACCAGCGGCGGCACGAACCGGAACGCGACCATGTACGGCGTGCTCGCGTCCGGCACGGCGATCTCGTGCAGCGCCGCGAACATGCCGGACGTGCCGGACAGGATCCACGTCAGGGTGAGGAGCACCCCGTACGGCCGCCCCTCCAGGGCGGCGTTGCGTGCCATGAGGGCGACGGCGACGAGGCTGACCTCGAGGAATCCGGCGAGGGCGTACGCCTCCGCCGGGGACATCCCCGCCACCTCCAGGCCGAACAGCACCATGCCGCTGTACGCCAGGGCGGTCGCGATGGTCGCGGCGACGACGACCGCGACCATCGGCAGGTGCCGCCCGCGGTAGCGCACCGTGGCGCGGGCGGAGCCCGTCGTGTCGGTCGTGGGGTCGTGCTGGGTCACGTCATTCCTCCGGGAGTCGCTGATCTGCGCACCTGTCAGATCTGCGCATATACCAGCATTGGGACGATCCAGGCGTCAACGACACCGCGGGTGAACCCGTCAGCCCTTGACCGCTCCCCCGAGCCCGGCGCCGCGCAGGAACAGCCGCTGGAAGACCAGGAACATCGCCACCGGGAGCACGGTCGAGATCGCCAGGGCCGCGAGGAAGACGCCCAGCTCGGTGGACGCCTCGATCGCGGGCAGCCGCACCGACAGCGGCTGGATCGCCGGGTCCTTGAGCACCAGCAGCGGCCACAGGAAGTCCTTCCAGGCCGCGATGACGGCGAACACGGACACGACGCCGAGGATCGGCTTCGACATGGGCAGCACGATCGACCAGAACAGCCGGTACGGCCCGGCCCCGTCGACCCGCGCGGCCTCGAAGACCTCGCGCGGCAGGTTGTCGAAGAACCGCTGCACCAGCAGCACGTTGAACGCGCTCGCGCCGGCCGGGAGCCACACGGCCCAGAAGCTGTCGACGAGCGACCGGCCCAGCAGCGGCGGGTCGAGGATCGTCAGGTACAGCGGCACGAGCAGCACGACGGCGGGCACGAACATCGTCGACAGGACGAGCGCCTGCACCACCTTCCCGTAGCGCGGCCGCAGCACGGACAGCGCGTATCCGCCCGTCGTCGCGACCACGAGCTGCACGGCCCACGACCCGAGCGCCAGCCACACGGTGTTCAAGAAGTACCGGCTGACCTGGACGTCGTTCCACGCCCGCTCGAGGTTCTCCCACGCGATGCCGTGCGGGAACAGGGCCAGGGGCGTGCGCAGGATGTCCTGCGTCGGGGTGACGGCGTACTTCGCCAGCAGCAGCATCGGGCCCAGCCCGACGACGACGAGCAGCACGAGCAGCAGCACGTGCGTGCCGCCCATCCCCCAGCGGACCGCGGGACGGCGCCAGTCGGGCGCGGACAGCGCGCCGCGGTCGCCGTCGTCGGAGGGGGTGGCGCGACGGCGCGCGGCGCGCGCCGGGGCGGGACGTGCGGTGGACGAGGGCGTCATGACGTGCTCCAGGACCGGGTGAGCCGGAAGTAGAGGACGGAGAAGACCGCGAGGACCGCCGCCAGCATGAGCGACAGCGCGGTCGCGGCGCCGTAGTCGCCGCCGAGGCTGTTCTGGAACGCGTACCGGTAGATGAGCAGCAGCACGGTCACGGTGGCGTTGTTCGGCCCGCCCCCGGTGAACAGGTACGGCTCGAGGAACACCTGCGCCGTGCCGATGACCTGCAGGATCAGCGTGATGAACAGCACCCCGCGCAGCTGCGGCAGCGTGACGTGCCAGATCTTGCGCCACAGCCCGGCGCCGTCCACCTCGGAGGCGTCGTACAGCTCGGCGGGCACGCTCGTGAGGGCCGCCAGGTAGATGATCACCGTGCCGCCGGCGCCGGCCCAGGTCGCGGCGAGCACGAGGGACGGCATCGCCCACGACGCGTCCTGCAGCCACGGGTACGGGCCGAGACCCACCCAGCCGAGGATCGTGTTGAACACGCCGGTCGGCCCGCCCTTGTAGAAGAACTTCCACAGCAGGACGGCGACGACGGGCGGCACCACGACCGGCAGGTACGCGAGGGCCGAGTACAGGCCGCGGCCGCGGCGCACCTCGCGCATGAGCACGGCGGCGACCAGGGGCACGGGGTAGCCGAACAGCAGGGCCAGGAACGCGAAGTACAGCGTGTTCTGCACGGCCTTCCACAGCAGCGGGTCGGCCAGCACGTGCCGGAAGTTGTCCAGCCCGACGAACGTCGGGTCGGTGACGAGGTTCGTCTCCTGCACGCTCATGATCACGGCGCGCACGATCGGGAACCACGAGAAGACGCCGAAGATCACCAGCAGCGGGAGCAGGAACACGAGGCTGTGCAGGCCGCCCCCGCGCAGCCAGGTGGCCGGGCCGCGGCGCGGGCGGCCGGCACCGGCCGCCCGCGCGGGTGCGGCGACGTCGCCGCGAGGAGTGGTGGTGACGGTCACGGTCAGCCCTGGTCGAGCAGCGCCTGGGCCTGCGTGTTCGCGTCGGCGAGCAGGGCGTCGATGTCCGCGCCCTCGTCCGTGAGCACCGCCTGCACGACCGGGTCGAGCAGCGCGTACACCTCCTGCGTCTTCTGCGACGGCTCGCCGGCCAGCGGCAGGTCGAACATCGCGTCGGTGAACGCCGACATCTGGTCGAGCGGCACGTTGACGTAGTCCGCGATCCACTCCTGGTTCAGCTCGTACTGCTCCTTCGAGAACATCGGCAGGACGGGCGTGCCCACGGGCTGGTCGTTCTTGGCGAGGGTCTCGGCGTCGGCGACGGCGCGGTCCTCGTCGACCAGCTTGTTGAGGTAGAAGAAGTCGATCCACTTGATCGCGGCGTCCTTGACGCCGTCGTCCACGTTCGCCGGGACCCCCGCGAGGGTGCCGCCGGTGAGCGTGGCCGCCTCGGGGGCGTCTGACAGCGGGATCGGCGCGAGGCCGTAGGTGTCCGGGTCGACGGCGTTGGTCTGCACCAGCGAGGTGTAGATGTCCGAGCCCGAGGTGAACATGCCCACCTGGCCCGCCGCGAACTCCTGGTTGATGCTGCCCCAGTCGAGCAGGAAGTTGCCGCCCATCGACTCGTCCTCCCACCGCAGGTCGTGGAGGAACTGGAGCGTCTCCTTGGTGCCCGCGTTGTCGAGGGTCGCCGTGGCCTTCTGGTCCGCGTCGGTCTCGACGGTGCGGCCGCCGCGCGCGACGGTCTGCGCCGTGAGCTGCCAGCCGCCCGTGTTGTTCTGGGTCATCGTGGCGTAGCCGGCGACGCCCGGGTTGGCGTCGGCGATCTTCTTCGCGTACTCGCGCACCTGATCCCAGGTGGTCGGCGGGCTGTCGGGGTCGAGGCCGGCCGACTCGAAGAGCTGGCGGTTGTAGTGCAGGGCGACCGGGTAGGCGTTCTTCGCGGGGATCGCGTACACGTGGCCGTCCTCGCCCGTGCCGGCCTCGAGGATCGTCGGGTTGAACTGCTCGGCGTACGGCAGGGCGCGGAACTGGGCGTCCATGTCGGCGAGCTGGCCGTTCTCCACCAGGCCCTGGGCGTCGGTGAACGGGATCTCGAAGACGTCGGGCAGCGTGCCGCCCGCGAGCTGGGCGGCGAACGTCGTCGCCTTCCACTCGTACTCCTCGGGCTGGACGTCGATGTCGGGGTTCGCCTTCTCGAACTCCGCGACCTGGTCCTCGAAGGCGGCGACCGCCTCCTCGGTGGACCCGGGCAGCAGGGAGACCACCGAGAGGGTGACCTGACCCGCCGAGTTCGTGCTCTCGTCCTGCGGGTCGCCCCCGCCGGAGCATGCCGCGAGGGCGCCCGCCGTGAGCGCGCCCACCAGGGCGAGCGCGGCCGGCTTTCGTGTGGACTTCATCGTCACTCCCTTGTCGATGTCACCGTCGAAGGAATCGCGGTGGTGCAGCTGGTCGGTGCGGGCAGGAGGGTTCAGGCGAGCCGGCTCACGGGCGGAGCCAGACCGCGACGTCGGTGGCGATCCGCGTGAGCGGCTCGCGGGGGTCGGCGCTGTGCAGCACGACGTCGGCGCCGGCCGGAAGCGGGACGGGCTCGGGCCCGAGGTTGACGACGCACACCAGCCCGGCGGCGCCGTGGCCGTCGCCGCGGGCGAACGCGAGGGCGGCGTCGCCGACCCGGACGTCGCCGACGGCGTCGAGCCAGCGCAGGCCGCCGTGGTGCAGGGCGGGCTCGGCACGCCGGGCCGCGAGCGCCCGGCGGTACAGGGCGAGCGTCGACGCCGGGTCCGCCTCCTGCGCCTCGACCGACAGCCCGCCCCACGCCGCCGGCTGCGGCAGCCAGGGCGGAGCGCCGCCGTCGGGGCCGAAGCCGAACGAGCGGCCGCCGCGCGTCCAGGGCAGCGGCACGCGGCAGCCGTCGCGGCCGGGGTCGACGCCGCCGGAGCGGTCGTGCATCGGGTCCTGGATGAGCTCGCGCGGCAGGTCCTCGACCTCGGGGAGGCCCAGCTCGTCGCCCTGGTAGACGTACAGGGCGCCCGGCAGGGCGGCGACGAGCAGGGCCGCGGCGCGGGCCCGGCGGCGCCCGAGGTCGAGGTCCGTCGGGGTGCCGAAGCGCTTGGCCGCGAACGCGAACGACGAGTCCGCGCGCCCGTAGCGGGTCACCGGCCGGGTGACGTCGTGGTTGGACAGCACCCAGGTGGCCGGTGCGCCGACGGGGGCGTGCGCGTCGAGCGTCGTCGTGATCGACTCGCGCAGCGCCTTGGCGTCCCACGGGCGCGCCATGAAGTCGAAGTTGAACGCCGTGTGCATCTCGTCGGGGCGCAGGAACCGCGTGAAGCGGTCCGTGTCCGGCAGCCACACCTCGCCGACCAGCACGCGCGGCTCGTCGTAGGAGTCGGCCACCGCCCGCCAGGCCCGGTACACGTCGTGCAGCTCGTCCCGGTCGACGTGCGGGTGCTCCCCCGGCGCCGGGTGCTCCGGGACCTCGGGCAGCGCCGGGTCCTTGACGAGCAGCGCGGCGGAGTCGATGCGGATGCCGGCGGCGCCGCGGTCGAACCAGAAGCGCAGGATCTCCTCGTGCTCGCGGCGCACGTCGGGGTGGTCCCAGTTGAGGTCCGGCTGCGACGGGGCGAACAGGTGCAGGTACCACTCGCCGGGGGTGCCGTCGGCGTTCGTGGTGCGGGTCCAGGTGGTGCCCTGGAAGTCGGAGACCCAGCGGGTGGGCAGCTCGTCGCCGCTCTCCCCCCGGCCGGGCCGGAACCAGAACCGCTCGCGCTCCGGCGACCCGGGGCCGGCGGCCAGGGCGTCGCGGAACCACGGGTGCTCGTCCGAGACATGGTTCGGGACGACGTCGACGATCGTGCGGATCCCCAGGGTGCGGGCCTCGGCGATGAGCGCCTCCGCCTCGGCGAGCGTGCCGAACTGCGGGTCGATCGCGCGGTAGTCCGCGACGTCGTACCCCCCGTCCGCCAGCGGCGACACGTACCAGGGGGTGAACCAGATCGCGTCGACCCCGAGGTCCCGGAGGTACCCGAGGCGCTGCCGCACCCCGGCGAGGTCGCCCGTGCCGTCGCCGTTCCCGTCGGCGAACGAGCGCGGGTAGACCTGATAGATCACCGCGCTGCGCCACCACTCGGCGTCGTGCCCCTTGCTCACCGATGAGCCCCTTCCCCGTCGCCGTCGATGAGCAGGACAGTAATGATGTGACGCATACAGCGCAAGAACTTGACAGCAGCGTTATCGAACCGCGACATCAACAGCGAACAGACGCGCGCAGAGGAACGGCCCGGGGGGGGGGCCCCGGACCCCCGGGC